>JAJOKP010000056.1 GCA_021129775.1 Clostridiales bacterium | reverse complement strand
TATTATCTCTACAAAGAAGCTCGATTGTTTCTAAAGATAGAGTATCTGCCCATTGTAAATCATCTATGTTAATCGTTTTTGTTGACCTAGGAGTTTCACTGCTTCTAGCCACTAAGGTTTCGTTCATTTTTTTGTGGACGAGTTGTGTTACTATTTGATTTTCAGTATTGCAGTTATCAATTTTACGAGCTAGATTATTTAATTTGTTCATGACCTACCCCTACAATCTATTCTAAAACGACTTGGGCGAAGCCTGGCAAACTTCATCAAAATCTACCTTTAAAACTCATTTCCGATTTTGATATAACGAATTGGTTAAAAATGCTGTTGGGACTTAATAGGCGTGGTTAACAAAGAGTCACTTGGCACATGACGAGTAGAATCACGTTGTATCCTTTGGCACATTGTAATATAATGTAGTATATCATATTATTAGGTTCAAGACTAGATTTTGCTAAAACGACTTGGGCGAAGCCTGACAAACTTCAAGAGAATCAACCTTAAAAACACCTTAGGCTTTATGCCTGTGGTTGAGAATAGAAGATTCTCTTATAAGTGATTGGGAGACTCGGAAAAAATTGATGGGATGTGATTTTTTGCTATATTTTGCTTTAGTACTGATACTAATTATATTAGGAATTTTGATGGTAAATACAATGAGATATAAGCAGGAAAAATTAGAACCAAGTATAAAATTGGAAAAAACAAAGGTTGATAAAGATCGAATTGCAAAAAAAGTATCGCAAGCAATTCAAATTCCTACAGTAAGCTACGCTAATTGTGAGTCCATTGACTATAGCGTTTTTGAGGTTTTTCAGCAAATGCTACAAGACCAATTTCCGCTGTTACATAGAAACCTTGAAAAAATAATAATCAATAGATACAGTCTACTATATAAATGGGCGGGTTCAAATCCAACAAACCAATCGGTCTTATATATGGCGCATATGGATGTTGTTCCTATTGCAGAGGGGACAGAGAAAGATTGGGAAGAAAAACCTTTTTCAGGAAAAATTAAGGACGGCTTTGTTTGGGGAAGAGGAACGCTTGACACTAAAGTGACTTTGATTAGCTCTATGGAAGCAGTTGAACTTCTTCTTGAGGAAGAGTTTAAACCTAAAGAGGATGTTTATTTGGCTTTTGGGCATGACGAAGAAATTGGGGGTAAAGAAGGGGCACTTAAGATTGTAGAATATCTCAAAGCAAACAACGTTTATCTGTCGCATGTGATGGACGAAGGAGGACTTGTTTCAGAAGATGCTGTTCCTGGTGTTGATAAGGTAGTTGCATTAATTGGAATTGGAGAAAAAGGATATGCTGATTTGAGGATTTCAGTAAAAGGAGAGGGAGGGCATGCCTCTATGCCTCCAAAGAGTACTGCTTTAGGTCAGATAGCCAAGGTTATTTCAAATTTAGAGAAACGACAGCTACCGCTTGAATTGACATCACCAGTTGCTGGATTTTTACGGACTATTGGTCCTGAGTTACCCCTGTTAAGTAAAATGATGCTAGCTAATTTGTGGTTGTTTAAACCATTATTTATGAGAGCATTTGCCTTAACGATTATAGGTAATGCTTTGCTCAGGACAACAACAGCAGCGACAATGTCAGAAGCTAGTAATGCTAGTAACGTTTTACCTCAAATAGCATCTGTCATATTTAATTTTAGAATAGCATTGAGTGACAGCACGGATAAACTAATTAGGCATATAAAAAGAGTTAACAATAATATCCCTATTGATATTGAAGTAATAAGAATGTCAGAACCATCAAAAATATCATGTACTAAGTCTGAGGGATATAGGAGAATTAAGGAAATTACTCGCTTTGTGTTTGGCGATGTTTTAGTAGCGCCTTATGTTGTATTAGCAGGAACAGATGCTATAAAATATGAGCCAGTTTGTAATAATATTTATAGATTTGCACCAATCCAAATTACGAAACAAGAAATTGATTTAATCCACAACACAAATGAACGAATTTCAATAGCAAATTTAGAAAAAGCAGTCATGTTTTATAAGTGCTTGATTATGCAGGCATAGGCTCCTAAGGGTGAGATTGATAGTGGAAAAACAGCTCTCACAAGAGAGAAAACAAGCAAATTTGTATTGACAAAAGAGCTTGTCTGTTATACACTGCATATAACAGGCAAGTGAATGAGGAAAATAGGGAGGTATTTACGTGAAAAAAGTGACAGTTTGTATACTTATAGTATTAGTGGTGTCTCTATTGTCAGGGTGTTAAGTGTTTCAGAAAGAGGCTGAGTTTGAAGTGAGTACTTTATCTGTAACTAAGGCAAATTTAACACCAGAAGAATCTACCATAGTGGAGATTGCAGTAGAGAATAACATCGACGAGAGAGTTTCTAATGAAGTTATTCTTAAGGTAAATGGAGAAGTTCATGAATCTAAAGAAGTCACGTTAGATGCAAAAGAAAATATTACAGTGTCTTTTACAGTTTTTTTTGAAGAAGAGGGGGAATATGAAGTAAGTATAGCTAACCAAAAATCTACAATCACAGTGCTAAGGGCAGAACTAGCTATGACTGCAGACCTGCTGAAATCGGCACCAGACTTCTTGACGCTTTTGAGTACAGGAGAGTATGCTGTAGCAGCGGAGCGATTTGATACGACCATGAAAAAAGCTCTTCCAGCAGAGAAATTAAGGGGTATATGGGAAGGTATTGTTAATGAGTATGGATTGCTGAAATCGCTAGGAGAAGGAATTGTGTTTGAAGAGCAAGGTTTCCAGATTGTCGAATTGAAGATGATTTTTGAGAAAGGCGCACTAAAAGCGCGCGTCGTTTTTGACAATGATAACCTCATTGCGGGGCTTAATTTTTCTGTAGCAGAGACTAGCACAGAAATATATATACCACCTAACTATGCAAGCAAGGAAAAATTTTTTGAGAAAGAGTTAGTGTTTGGAGCTAAAGGATGGGAATTGTCAGGGACACTTACAATGCCGAAAGGGGGAAGGACCTTTTCCAACTCTAATATTGGTACATGAGTCTGGACCACAGGATAGAGATCAGAGTATTGGACCAAATAAACCATTTAAAGACCTTGCCTGGGGCTTAGCAAGCAAGAAAATAGCTGATTTTAGATATGACAAACGGACAAAAGTACATGGACAAAAGATGGGTACTGATTTCACGGTTGAAGAAGAAGTTATCGAAGACGCATTGTTTGCTGTGGACTTGTTGAGAAGGCAAGAAGGGATAGATCCAGAGGGGATTTTTCTGTTAGGACACAGTATGGGCGGGATGTTAGCCCCAGAAATAGCAAATCGTGACGCAAACGTTGTAGGAGTTCTAGTGTTAGCAGGACCCACAAGAACCTTGCTTGAACTGATTCTAGAGCAGACTGAGTACATATCATTAATAGATGGGACAATTAATGAAGCAGAGCAAAAAAATCTTGAAGATATTAAGGGAACAGTTACTGCAATTGAGAATCGAGATTTCGTGGAAAATGAAATTGTTTTTGGAGCACTAGTAGCTTATTGGTATGATTTGATTGAAAGAAAGCCTATTGATGAGGCGCTAAACCTTCCTGTACCGCTATTAGTACTTCAGGGAGGGCGAGATTATCAAGTAACTATAGAAGATTTTGAGGGATGGAAAGAAGGACTTTCAGAAAAAGAATACGTGGTTTTTAGTTTTTACCCAGATCTAAATCATCTTTTTATGGAGGGAGAAGGCAAGTCAACACCTAAAGAATATCTAAAAAGTGGCAATGTATATACTCCAGTAATAATGGATATAGCGTATTGGATTTTGGCTTTTTGGTCGAGATCTTGAATCGAGGAAACGTGCTTGCTGGTTTTTGAGCAACGCTAAAGTGAGAGGAGAAATGAAAAATGTCAAAATATTTTAGTTGGGCGCTGGTAGTTGCGGTAGTCGCAGTTATAGTTACTACAATTTACTCTATAGTTGAGGCGCTATTGCAATTTGATTTAATTCCTGTTTATACACAAATACTATGGATAGCTGTGATAACATGTATAATTTCACTAATAATTGTGTTGGTGATTGAAAAAAATAAAAAAAGAAAGGAAGATGAAGATGATTTTAGTAAATACTAGCGAAATTGCAGGTAGAGAAGTTGTAGAAACATTAGGATTAGTAAAGGGGAGTACTATTAGGGCAAAGAATGTCGGTAAAGACATAGTTGCTTCATTTAGACATTTAGTTGGGGGAGAGCTTACAGAGTACCAAGAGTTACTGATGGAAGCTAGGCAAATAGCTACAGGTATGATGGTAAGAGATGCAGAAAAACTTGGAGCAGATGCAGTAATAAACATAAGGTTTTCAACTTCTCAAGTAATGACAGGAGCAGCTGAAATATTGATTTATGGAACTGCGGTTAAGTTGAAGTAGAGTGTGGAGAGGGAGTTACTTGTGGACCAGACAGGGGACGGTTCTCTGTCTGACACTTTTTTTATATTTTTTGAAAAAGCCGTGCTACTTTAAAGACGGGAGGATGATGCTAAGCATGGAAAATCAATTTGTACCAAGTATGGTCGTATTTACAATATTTCCATTTACTGGGGGACTCTCTATTATTTTCGGTTATCTAATTAAATTGTTATTTAATTAATGGCTACAAGGAAACTAATTACACTAATGCTGATAAGTATTTAGATAGAATTGGTATGACTTTACTTCTATCTGGGTTTGTTTTCTTGATTATGGGTGTTAGTGTGCTCATTTTTAGCATACATGAGTGGGTTTTTGCAAGTGCTATAATAATCTCAACTGGTTGTATGTTTACGAGCCTGTTTTACAATGAGCGGAGGTTTAGAATCAAGAAATAGAAAATCAAGAAAAAATACAATATGTATCTACTGTTTGTCAGACAGAGAACCGTCCCCTGTCCGAGTTCATAACAGACAAAAGAAGGTGAAGAAATGTTGCTGCAATTAGAGTTAGAATCAAATATACCAATATATAAACAAATTGCAAATCAAATTATTGTAGGAATTGCTAAAGGAGAATTAACAGAGGGTGAAGAGCTACCTTCAGTTAGACAAATGGCTTCTGATATTGGCATTAACATGCACACAGTCAATAAAGCATATAGTAATTTAAAACAGGCAGGCTGGGTTATTATTCACAGAAAAAAAGGGGTATTAATATGCACTAGCCTTAAGTCGCAAGTGGATAATCACTTTGTAGAAATATTGAGAGATTCACTAGAAGTAAGTATTGCAGAAGCATTTTTAAAAGGAGTAACAAAGGATGAGTTTACAAAACTAATAGAAGAAAAATATGCTGAATATAGGGGAGGGAATTCACAATGAACCAAGAAGAAATTTATATGATGCTCGTAAGCTCAGTACCCACAGCACTTCTGATAATAGGGATTGGTTATGCATTGCCTGCATTTAGCAGAAAGTCATTGCTTTTTGGGGCATCTATACCAGAAGAAGTCAGTGGAAGTAAAGAAGCTAAAATGCTGAAGGGTTTGTATTTTAAGTATCTGAGTATTGGGAATGTCATTTCGTTAGCGGGAGCATATCTTTTAGGGAACATATTTAGCATGGAGATTGTCAGCATAAGTATGATTGCTACATTTTTGTTGATAGGGGCGCTAACATTGGCTTATTATCTTGTTCATATGAGGGCTAGAAAAATGAAGCAGGAGCAAGGGTGGAAAGTAGGAAAGAAACAGATTATTGTAGTAAATACTATAAGAAAAGAATCAAGCACAACTTTTAATTTTTCATGGTTTTGGTTGCCTGCCTTGATGGTAGTATTTACAATCGCGATAATAGTTATTGCGTATCCAACTTTGCCTGAGCAGATACCAGGGAATTATGATTTTTCAGGGAATGTTACTAGATATGATGAAAAATCTCCGATAACTTTAAGCATTTTGCCATTGACTATGTTAGGTATGACAGTGATGTTTTACTTTATATCAAAGATGATAGTTAAAGTAAAAGAAAATATAAACCCAAAGCAGCCCGAAATATCAGCAAAAAAGAACAGAATAGCAAAGTATAGGTGGGTTGTTTGTATATTATTTTTTGCAGTTACAATGAATTTGTTTATTATGCTCATGCAATTTCACACTTTTGGCTGGTTAGGGATAAAGAACATCACACCTCTGGCACTTGCACTCAGCATTCTACCGATTATACCAGTTATTTATATTGTATTTATTACTGGTCAAAGCGGAAGTAGAGTCAAGATTAAGGAGGAGCAAGAAGTCGAAGGAGTAATGTATAGTGATGACGATGACCAATGGATTATGGGTATGATTTATTACAACAAAAATGATCCAAGTTTATGGATTGAAAAAAGATTCGGTATTGGCTGGACGGTAAACGCAGGGCATCCGATAGGAATGGGGATTTGTGTAGTATCGGCTATACTTCTTTTAGGGATGTTAGCAATTCCATTTATGCTGTAAAAGCAAAAGGAAATGTCATTAGTAAATTCTAACTAGATTGAAGACAAAGAGACGCAAAGAAGAGTGTGTAGTTTTTGGTTTTGAGTCTTGCAATGCTTATATGGGCTATATATGTAGTTTTTGTCCTGCTATCAAAAGTGAAAAAATGATAGATATCTTTAGCGAGCGAGGGATTTTATATTCGTCGTTTTTGTGATATTATAGTAAAGCAAACAAAACTAAACTATGAGGGCGTCAAATGAAGAAAAAAATATCAAATTCAATAGTATTTGTGGCAGTTTTTTTTTGGGTATTATGTATTACTACATTTCTTTGACAGCGGAACTTTATGTTTTTCAAAAAACGTTACTGGAATCCCTTGCCCTGGGTGTGGATTAACAAGAGCTTTTGAGTCATTAATAAAGGGCGATGTAAAAAGCGCATTTAATTCTCATCCGCTGTTTGCGTTTATACCAATCACTGCAGTTTTAGCAGTGGTATTGAGATTTAGTAAAAGCGAAAAAGTAAAAAAGAGTGTCAATTATGTTCTTTGTTTTATTATTTTTTTATTTGTTATGCTGTTTTTAATTAGACTTGTTCTATATTTTCCAGATATAGAACCTATGAATTTTTATAAAGGAGGAATCTTACCTAGAATTTTTAGATGGACTTACGAGCTATTTTGAAAAATGATTGTGTGAAAAAGGGAGGAAAAGGGATGTATGAACAACGAAGTGTAGCTTCAGTAATTATTCTTACAATATTAACATGTGGTATTTATGGGCTCTACTAGCTCTATATTACCTCAAAAGATCTTGAAATGTTTTTAGGAGAAAGTGGGATGTCCCCAGGGTTAGAATTGTTTGTTATGATAATTTGTGCTCCATACGTACTTTTTTGGTATTATGATAAGTCTCAAAAAATAGCTGATGCGTATGAAAAGGTAGGGATGCTAAGGAAAGATGATTCATTAGCATGCTTAATACTAGGCATTTTCGGTCTAGGGATTATATCTATGGCTATTATGCAATCAAATCTAAACACTATTTGGGTGAACGAGAGCAGAATTAGTTGGTGAGCAGATGCTGAAGGTGGAGTATTTAAGAAAAATTATAGATACATAACATCATATAAAGGATTGTTTTTTCACACAAAAGCACAAGATCCAATAAGACTACCAGAAGGAACTGAGTTAATTAGGGCATCGTCAATATCTATACCAGATTAAATGGGGGGAATGATAGTATGCAATTAGGACTTAGTATGTTCTTTATTTTGTTCGGTGGTGTAGGTGTAGTATTAGGATATTTTATGTGGGTTAAGAAAAATGAGAGACTAATTAAACAATATGTTTCTAAAAAATATTTAGGGGACAAAAATTATTTGAAATTCTTTTCTGCTAGCTACGCTGTTGCAGGATTATTCTATTTACTTGCAGGCACAGTTAGCTTTATCTATGGAGAAGAATTAATAATGACTGGGTTTGCTCACGAGAAAACACTTGTTACTTTGATAGTCTCTAATTTTGGTATTTTTCTCATGATTATTATACAACTGTACGCAGCACTACGCTTTAGATGGGAAGCAAAAAACTAATTAATTAAGAAATGAGCATCGCAGACAGAGAACCGTCAGACTGCGTAAATTCAGCCTGTTTCCTTGTCGTTTAGACACATA
>JAJOKP010000088.1 GCA_021129775.1 Clostridiales bacterium | reverse complement strand
AAAGATCATATAAAGCACGAAAAAGATATAAAAGAAAAAATTGGGTTTGTGTATGACGAAAATCACTACTGTGAAGTTCTAAAAATAAAGGAAGTAGGAAGCATCCTATCAGGAATATATAAAAAATGGGATAATAGTAGTTTTAATTCTTACCTAAACAGATTTGACTTAGATTCTAACAAAAAAATTGAAAAACTATCAAAAGGGATGAAAACAAAATTTTCACTTGCAATAGCATTGTCGCATAATGCAGAGTTAATTATTATGGATGAGCCAACATCGGGATTAGACCCAGTTGTGTGAACAGAGTTTTTGGAGATGCTATCTGAAATAGTCCAAGATGAAAACAAATCAGTGCTACTATCTACGCACGTAACTTCTGATTTAGAGAAAATTGCTGATTATATCACCTTCATAAAGAGTGGAAAGATCCAATTTTCAAGCACTAAAGACGAAATAATGGAGTCATATAGACTAGTAAAAGGACCAATTAGTGAGCTAGATGGTGAAATAGTAAAAAAGAGCATAAACTATCGAAAAAACTCAATGAATTTCGAAGCATTGTTTGCAAATTTAGAAGGGATAAACGTGCAAAACAAAAAATCTATAATAGTTGAAAAACCAACACTCGATGATATTATGATACATTCAGTGAAGGGGGATAAAAAATGCTAGGATTAATAAAACATGATTTGATGTTAATGAAAAATCATTACAAATTAATTGCTCTATTTACGGTTGGATCAATTGCCGTATATGAGCGCTTTGCATCACGATCATATATCATAACAGGAATTATGTTGTTTTATGTTGCTGTAAATTATAGTTTGCATTACGAAGAAAAATATAACTATCACAGAGTTTTAGCAAGCTTACCGTTTAAGAAAAGTGAACTTGTGATTGCTAGATTTTGCAGTTTTTTTACTATAGCAACAATAGGCATAGTAATTGCGGCAGCAATGGGGGGCATTATGAAATCAACAGGGCTCACAGCTACAGATACATGGATAAATGTAAATGACTTATATACTTTCTTCGTTCTGGTGATAGTTTTTACTGCAATTACTATCCCTTGTTATTATAAATTTGGATATGAAAAAACGAGATATTTTCGAATAGCTTTAATTGTTGGAACGGTTATGCTTTTTAAAGAAATTGACAACCAAATATTGCAGGCTAACACAGCTTTTAGTAGAGGTTTGCTAGAGCTAACACGCTTGCTAGATGGCGGATTGATGTATGTAGCGATTGTGGGACTGTTAGTGGGAATACTTTTTCTTTCATTTGTTTGTTCTAAGAGGATAATATCGAAAAAAGAGTATTAGGAAGCGGGGTGGCAGAGTTGTTACTTCCATCAAAAGAGAGCTAACTGAAAGAGGAAGTTACATCTCCATCCCTCGCTTCCGAAGGAAACATCGTAAAAAACAGGTAAAGGAGAGATATTCGTGGATACAAGCATAGTAAATGTAAAAAACATAAGAAAAATGTATGATAGCAACGCAGGAGTCGAAGACATTTCCTTTGAATTAAACAAAGGAGATATTTTAGGTTTATTAGGACAAAATGGCGCAGGAAAGAGCACAGTTTTGAGATTATTAATGAATGTATTAAAAAAAGACTCTGGGAACATAAAAATTTTTGGAGAGGAATATGACAGCAAGGAAAAATATATAAAATCTAAAATTGGATTTGTATATGACGAGTTGCATTATGACCAAACACAAACAATTGAGAAAGCAAAGAAAGTTATAGGACGTTTTTACTCTAAATGGGACAACTTGATTTTTGATGAGTATATTCAGAAATTTGAACTTCCTGCGAAAAAGATAATAAGTAGTTTCTCGAAAGGAACGAAGATGAAGTTTGCTATTGCCATTGCACTGTCACATAATGCTGAACTACTGATAATGGATGAGCCTACTTCAGGACTAGACCCTGTAGTAAGAGATGAAATATTAGACGAAATACTAAAAGTTAATAAATCTTAAGGGGCATCTATAATTTTTTCCAGTCACATAACAAGCGACATTGAAAAAATTGCAAATAAGATTGTTATAATACACAAAGGCAAGACTGTAATAAGCGACAGTAAATTCAATATATTAAACAACTCTTTCATTATTGAGGGAGAGACTGCAATGTTGGAGCCAGAGTTTGAAAAAAAACTTGATAAAATTAGAAAGAAGGTAGATACATTCGTTGCAATTACTAAAGACAGTAATTATTTTAGAAAATTACAGACTAGCCATAACTTCAAAATACGTGCTGCAAATATTGAAGATATAATGCTAGCAGTAATAAAAGAATCTCTGAGTAAGGGCTTGGGGTAAAATCGAGGGATTTTAAAGATTGATATTCATGAAGTTTGTTTGGATTTAAAATGATTGTAGCAGTCACCAAATAGAAAGGATGAGAACATGAAAGCACTTATTTATAAAGAAACAGAAGGACAAGAATACAAATATGTTCTACTGTATTTTTTAATCCTTGGGGTAATTTTTAGTAACAGTATAGAGTATGCGATTCTTAGTTTAGCGCCCACTTTTCTGACGATATCGGCAATGATGAGTATTCTTATGGGAGACATAGTACTAAAAATCATGTGTTCATATGCAGTCTTCCAATCACCAGAAAAGAATTTATTGTAGCAAGATACATTCAAGTAATTATATTTAACACTATATTTTCTATAGTAGCTTTACTGATTGGCGTTGCACTGCACTTAACGGGATTCATGCAAACTGGGAATAACAGCATTAATTTCATAATAACTAGCTACGTAATAGTTTTGGGGTTCGCAGGGATTATACTACCGTTTTACACACTTATTAAAAACACAAGAGCAATTGTACTGATTAGTCTAATTATCTACTTCCTTATATTTCTAGGAAGAAGCATATTGGAAGCGCTCTTGGAGATACTACGAAGAAATGTGCAAATAAAAAATATAATTCAAGGAGTTTGGGCGTCGGAATATTTAGTAGCATGGATTTTCGCGTTTTCACTTGTTTTTTGCATTGCATCGCTATTTCTATCCATCAGACTATATGACAGCAGAGATTTAATATAAGAAAACATAGGGTCAGGCATTTGTATATTTATAAACACATAAGGGCAGGTATTTATGCCCGGCATTACATAAGTTTATAAATATACAAATGCCTGACCCCGCAACTTGCTCTGAACAGTAACGATTATTTGGATTTAGTATAATTAAATCAGGATAAAACAGTATTAATTAGGTAAACTTTGCTGTATAATGTTTTTAGTAAGAGAACTCTTTTTGAATTATGGGGTATTTATGTTTTAAAACAATAAATTCTTGGAGGTAAGGGATATGAGTAAGCAAAAAAAGACCATATTTATTATAGTAGTAGTAATTTTTATTAGCATAGCACTATTTTTCAACGAGATAGTACAACTTGTTGTTAACTATCAGTGGCTTAGTGAAGTGGGTTATGAACAAGTTTTTATAAGAGAAATTACTACTAGGCTACTACTTGGAGGAATTTCATTTGTTGTGAGTTTACTCTTATATTATTTGTATTTCTTCTTCTTGAAAAAAAGTTACTACAAAAATATTGGACCGCACCACGAAGGAGTTGCAGAAAAGAGAATAAACCAGATTATTTTACTGTTTTCAATGGCACTAGCACTTATAACAAGCATGATAGTTTCAAGCAGATTGTGGTTTAGCTATTTAACATTTATTAATGCACAATCGTTTAAGATTGTTGACCCTATTTTTAATAACGACGTATCTTTTTACGTATTTGAGTTGCCGTTTATTAAAGAAGTGCTAGGGGTAGCTATAACACTTTTATTCATGCTGCTAATGGCTAGTTTTCTACTATATCTCATTTTGCTGACTTTAAGAAGATCAACCCTCTATGAAACAAGTGAAAATGTGAGAAGCGGAGCAATTAGATTTAAGAGCACTCTGTTTACTGATGCAACACGAGTTGCAATGAAACAGCTAGCAACATTAGGCTTTGTTTTCTTTATCATCCTCGCTATAAATTATTATCTCGCAAGTTTTTCGTTGTTGCACTCTCAAAAGGGAGTAGTATCTGGAGCGGGGTACACAGACATTGCTATAATGCTAAATGTATATAGAATACAAATGATAGCCTCAATTATAGGGGCAATCGCATTTATTATTGCATCTGCTAAGAAAAACATAAAAATTGCTTTTTTAGGTCCCATAACGCTAGTGCTAATATCCGTTGTAGGAGCTCTTATTGTGGGTGGAGTACAAAAATTTGTGGTTGAACCAAATGAAATAGCAAAAGAGCAGCCATTTATTGAACACAACATAGCATTTACACTAAAAGCACATGGGCTTGATAATGTGGAAACATTCGACTTTCCTGCAAAAGAAGGAACTTTAAATAAGGAAGTTTTACTTAGAAATGATGGAACAATTAGAAATATAAGAATAAATGATTATAGACCAACTCTTCAAGCATATAATCAGTTGCAAGCAATTAGACTGTACTATAGATTTACTGACGTTGATATTGACAGATACATAATAGACGGTGAATTAACACAAGTGTTTTTATCTCCTAGGGAAATGGATATTGAAAAACTTAGCCAACCCGCACAGACATGGATTAACAGACATCTTAAATACACACATGGGTTTGGGATAGTATTGTCGCCAGTAAATGAAATAACTCCAGAAGGGCAACCTAAACTAAAAATTAGAAACATTCCACCAGTAAGCGATATTGACATAGAGATAGAAAGACCAGAAATTTACTTTGGAGAACTGGCAAATCAGTATATCATAGTAAATACAGGAGAAAAAGAATTCAGCTACCCAATGGGTGGAGACAATGTTGAGAGAATGTTTACAGGGACAGCAGGAATTAGACTAAACGGACTAAATAGGTTGTTGTATAGTTACTATAAAAGAACGTTAAAATTAATGCTATCAGGAAGTATCACATCTGATAGTAGAATAGTATTTAATAGAAACATCATGGATAGAGTTAATAAAATTGCTCCATTTATTCAGTATGACGAAGATCCTTATATTGTAATTAATAATGGAAGACTTTTTTGGATAATTGATGGATACACAACTTCAACCCACTTTCCATATTCGACGCCTTTTACAAGAGGTGGAGCTAACTATATTCGGAATTCAGTAAAAGTTGTGGTCGACGCATATAATGGAGATACTAGCTTTTACATTGCAGATGAAAATGACCCGATTATAATGACGTACAGCAAAGTTTTTCCTGAGCTGTTTCAACCATTAGATAATATGGCAGAGGGGCTAAGAGCACATCTTAGATATCCTCAGGATTTGTTTGATATTCAAGCACAAGTATTTAGCCTGTATCATATGACTAACCCACGAGTTTTCTACAATCAAGAGGATGTTTGGTATATTGCAAGAGAAATGTATTATGGAGAACAACAAGAAACAGAGTCGCAATATATGATTAAAAAACTAGTAGGCGAAGAGACTGAAGAGTTTACTCTCTCGGTTGCCTTTACCCCCAAAGAATTAAACAACCTTACAGCTATATTAATTGCGCGTAATGATGGAGAGAATCGGGGAAAGTTAAAATTATATAGAATGCCAAAAGATAGAAATGTTTATGGACCAATGCAAATTGAAGCGAGAATAGATTCGGATGCGCAAATATCTAAAAGCTTAACACTATGGGGAGATGCTGGTTCTACAGTAACAAGAGGAAATCTACTTGCAATTCCAATAGAAGATTCGATTTTTTATGTTGAGCCAATATATATCCAAGCATCAGCGGAAAACAGTATTCCGGAGGTTCAAAAAATAATCGTTGCATACGATGGTGCCATTGTAATGGAAGACACGCTAGAAATTGCACTAGAAAAAATCTTTGGAGCAAAGGAAACAGAAGCTGTAATTGAGCCAGAAGAAGACCAAGAAGAGGAAGGGAGACAAAACGAAGAAATAGCTAAAGAAAATGCGGACTTAACAGTGGTGGAATTAATTGAAAAAGCTTCAACTATATACGATAAGGCAACTGAAGCTATGACAGCAGGAGATTGGGCAAGTTATGGAAAACATATAGAAGAGTTAGGAAGAGTATTAAACGCACTTAACGCCCGAAGTGACAACTAAAAAGTAAAAGGGTTTCGTTTAAGGAATGATAGCTAAGACAGGGGACGGTTCTCTGTCTTGGCTGCCATGAAGAACGAGTTTTAAACAAAAGCGCCACTGTTACAAAACTAAGCGAGGAGAGAAAAAATGTTAGACATCAAAAGAATAAGAAATAATCTTGAAGAAATTAAATTAGCTATGGCAAGAAGAGGAGAGCAAGACTTTGACTTAGACAAAGTAGTGGAACTTGATGCTCAAAGAAGAGAAATTTTAGGGAAAGTAGAGCAAATGAAAAACGAACAAAAAATTGTTTCTAAGCAGATTCCTAAATTGAAAAAAGAGGGAAAAGATACATCAGAAGTAATGATAAAGATGAAAAACTTATCTACTGATATAAAAGCACTAGACGGAGAACTGAGAGTTGTAGAAGAAAATATACATTTTACTATGTTAAGAATACCTAATGTCCCAAACCCTAACGTGCCACAAGGCGAGACAGACGAAGATAATGTTGAAGTGAGAAAATGGAAAGAGACTACCAAATTCAATTTTGAATCAAAACCACATTGGGAAATAGGAACAGACTTAAAAATACTAGATTTCGAAACAGCTTCTAAAGTAACAGGATCAAGGTTTGTAGTATATAGAGGATTAGGTGCTAGACTAGAAAGAGCATTGATAAACTTTATGCTAAATCTACATGTTGACGAGCACGTGTACACTGAAATATTGCCGCCATTTATGGTTAATAGACAAAGTATGATTGGGACAGGGCAATTACCTAAATTTGAAGAAGATTTGTTTAAAATTCTAGGGAAAGATTATTTTTTAATACCAACATCAGAAGTACCAGTAACTAACATTCACAGAGACGACATACTAAATGAAGAGGAGTTGCCTATTAATTACACAGCATACACACCGAACTTTAGATCTGAGGCAGGCTCCGCAGGTCGGGATACTAGGGGACTTATTAGGCAACATCAATTTAACAAAGTTGAATTGGTTAAGTTCGTTAGACCAGAAACTTCTTATGAAGAACTTGAAAAACTGGTATCAAATGCTGAACAAGTACTAAAGTTGTTAGAGCTTCCATACAGAGTAGTTAAAATTGCAACAGGCGATTTAGGATTCACTGCAGCCTTTAAATATGACTTGGAAGTTTGGATGCCAAGTTACAACAAATACGTTGAAATTTCCTCTTGCAGTAACTTTGAAGATTTTCAAGCAAGAAGAGCAAATATCAGATTTAGAAATGGCGAGAGTAAAAAAGTAGAATTTGTTCATACCCTGAATGGTTCAGGTTTAGCCGTGGGAAGAACAGTGGCAGCGATACTAGAAAACTATCAACAAGAGGATGGAACGGTAATTGTACCAGAAGTTTTAAGAAATTTTATGAAAGCAGATAGGATTGCTCTGTAGTGAGGATAAACTATGCATGAGTATTTTATGGAAATTGCATTAAAAGAAGCAAAAAAAGCATACAATAAAGAAGAAGTACCAATAGGGGCTGTAATAACGTTAGACAACCAAGTAATTGCAAAAGCTCACAATCTTAGAGAAACATCGAAAATAGCAACAGCTCATGCAGAGCTTTTAGCTATTAACAAAGCCTGCAAAGAGATAGGCGATTGGAGATTGACAGATTGCAATTTGTATGTTACCATAGAACCCTGCCCTATGTGTGCTGGGGCAATTATTTTGAGTAGAATTGAAAAGGTTATTATTGGAGCAATGGATTATAAATCAGGAGCATGCGGATCAGTGATAAATTTATTAGAAAACAATAAACTTAATCATCAAGCAGAAATAATAACTGAGGTTTTAGAATATGAATGTAGTGAAATAATGAAATCATTTTTTCAGAAATTAAGAAGCAAGTAGAGTCATTTGGACGGCTATTGTTGGCGTTTGTAAGAATGTGAGAACGAAACACAATTGAATGGGTCTTGCTTTTTAATCGTTAAGAATTTTTAAAAAGTCTGCGAATGTTCTGCTTAGTATTTTGTATTTCACGACTAGAACCCACAACTCTGGAGAAATGACCGAGTGGCTAAGGGGCACGCCTGGAAAGCGTGTAAGGCTGAGA
>JAJOKP010000128.1 GCA_021129775.1 Clostridiales bacterium | reverse complement strand
AAAAGGAATTACAAGACAAGGCTTGGAAAATAGCAAATGAAGTCCGTGGTTTAGTTGATGGATGGGATTTTAAACAATATGTATTAGGTGCTCTGTTTTATCAATATATTTCTGAAGACTTTTCACTCTACATGAAAGGAGGAGATGAAAGTATTGATTATGCTAGACTCTCTGATGATGCTATTACTCCTGAAATAAAAGATGACACTATTAAAACTAAGGGTTATTTTATTTACCCTAGCCAACTCTTTGTAAATGTAGTAGCTAATGCGGATAATAATCCTAATCTAAATACTGATTTAGTTACTATCTTTACTGCTATTGAAAATTCTGCAAATGGATACCCATCTGAACCAAATATTAAAGGAATATTTTCTGACTTTAATACTACAAGCAATATACTTGGTAACACTGTTACAGATAAGAACAACCGTTTAAATACTGTTTTAAAAGGTATAGATAAGCTTAAATTAGATCAATTTCAAAACAAGGATATAAACGTCTTTGGTAATATTTATAGCTCTCTTATCTCAGACTATGCCGCTAATTCAGGCAAAGCCGGTGGAGAACTTCTCACTCCTTCAAGTGTTTCTAAACTCATAATGCAACTTGCTACACATAAACAAGATAAAATTAACAAGGTTTATGACCCTGCTTGTGGTGTAGGTTCCCTGTTACTCCAAGCCAAAAAACTCTTCGATACATATATCATAGAAGACGGTTTCTGGGGTCAAGAAATAAGCCATACTACCTATAACCTTGCTCGCATGAACATGCTTTCTAATGATATCAACTATGACAAATTTAATATAAAGCTTGGTAATACGCTTATAAACCCTTATTTTAATGATGATGAGCCTTTTGATGTTATTGTTTCTAATCCTCCTTATTCATTCAAATGGATAGGAAATGATGACCCAGCTCTTATTGATGATGAGCGCTTTGCACCTGCGGGAGTTCTTGCACCTAAGTCTAAAGCGGACTTTGCTTTTGTCTTGCATGCTCTTAGTTATCTTTCTAACAAAGGGCGTGCATTTATTGTTTGCTTTCCAGCCGTTTTTTACCGTGGTGGTGTAGAGCAGAAGATACGAGAATACCTTATAAAGAATAATTATATAGAAAGTATAATCTCCCTATCCCCAAATCTTCTTTATGGTACTTCTATCCCTATAAATATCCTGGTACTGTCTAAACATAAGATAAATAATAAAGTCCAATTTATAGATGCAAGTAAGCTTTTTAAACCACAAACTAAAATTAATATACTTGCTAATACTCACATAGAAAAGATTATCAAGGTATTTAACAGCAAAGTAGATATGGAGTATTTTAGCACATCTGTAGACAACGCCCAAATAATCGATAACGACTACAACCTCTCCGTAAGTTCTTATGTAAAGGATATATAAAATTCAACAAAACAAAAGGAAAAATAAAATGGAATAATATGAAGTTTTAATGCAATGTGAACATTATAAATTATATTAAAGTTAGAACATGCTATTGACTTAAATCATAAAAATGTACAATTCATAGCAAGAGAACTTAATAATAACCAAATATTAAATAATTGGATAAGAAACAAAGAATACCTAATATAGAAATCGAATTTACATCAAATTAATTAAAGGATTAAAAATGCAAACGTTCAGATATATAGATTTTGATAAGAACAGTGATAAAGATGCCTTAAAAGAGATTAAAAAGATAATTAATGAAAGAAATAATGTTAATGATTACGATACAGCTCTTGCTTGAGCTAGCTACTACGGAAAACCAGAGTCAGTAATATACCTTATAAATATAGATGCTAATGTTAAGGTTAGCGATAATAGAGCTATCAAATGGGTTTGTTACAAAGGACATTTAGAAATAATTAAATATCCTAATTGATGGACCTGCTGTTGAATGGACGGATGGGTTAAGATCTTGGTAGATAGAAGGCAAAGAGCTATCAAGGGAAGAATTCATTAAAAACACTTAAAAGGAGACTAGATAAAAATGGTAGAAACTTACACAGTAAAAGTAGATAACAATGGTACAGAAATGTGGTATCAAAATAACGAGCTTCACAGAAAAAACGGTCCAGCAATTACTGATGCAGATGGTAATAAATACTGGTACCAAAATAATGAACTTCATAGAGAGGACGGTCCAGCAATTATTTATATAAATGGACACAAGATATGGTATTTAAGAAATAAAATACACAGAAAAATTGGTCCAGCAATCATTGATAAAAATAGCAATAAATTTTGGTATGAAGATAATGAACTTCATAGAGAAAATGGTCCAGCTGTTGTTTGTACAAATGGAATTAGAGAATGGTGGCAGAATGGTCTTCTCCATAGAGAAGATGGTCCTGCTGTTATTTATGCAAATGGGTCAAAAGAATGGCGATTAAAAGATAAGAAACTATCAGAGAAAGAATTTATTAAGGCAGCTAAACTAATTAAGACGTTAAATCCGTTACAAAAAAGCTTACAGGATATTAATTTAGACTATGGAGAAATAGTACTCGACTTCATAATAAAGGAAAGAAATAAATAAATGAAATTAGATAAATGCCATATTGTAGTAGCAATAAAGCCAATATCGTTGATATTAAAAAATGGTGGAATACATTAAATCATTAAATGAAATGAAACTTATATACAGTAAAGACTGTTCCTAGAAAAAGATTTACAAATGCTTATGTTTGATAAAAGAATAAAATTTATAAATCCTGATGGAAGATACAATGGAAAAATCACATTTAGTAGCAGTTATTATTGTTGGAATTTTTTATCAAAACAGATAATAATGGAAGAGCTAAAAACAAAAACTAATATACTACCTACAATTAAAAATGATAATAATTATGCTCTTAAGCTGGCTAGTAAGAACGGACACTTAGAGGGTGTTAAATACCTCATAAGTATTGATGCTAATGTCAAAGCTAATAATAATAACTATGCGCTTCGGCGGGCTGCTTATAATAAACACTTGGAAGTTGTTGAGTATATTAAATCACTATAACTAGTTAATAAAGGGTTCTCACAGGCACATAGCGCTATGATATAAAAGTATACTAATGCCGTATTAGACCTGCTATGTGCTCTTCGGAGCTTTTTAAATTTCAATCAATATAAGGGATAAGCTATAAGTAAAGAATTACCAATCACAATAGGGTGCAAGGTGAAAGCAGCACTCACATCAAAACATGCAAACCATATAGGAATAGTAGTGAACGACAATGGGAATTTTATAACTATCGAGGATACTGATAAAAAGAATCCATTAAGTTATAAATCGAGATTATACCCTAATAAAAAGGTATTCCAATTAGACCGAGAATTAACAATAGTTTTAAAGGACTAGTGCCATGGTGGAGAACTATTTCTAGAGGGCAACGACCAATAAAATATATACAAGGAAACCACCTATGGAATTGATACATATTAGTGACACCTACGGTGCACACAATAAACTAAACCTAATACAATATAAGGCAGATGTTTTAGTACATTCTGGGAATTTTACCTAATTACGAACACAGACGCACTTCTAGATCGTATTGGCCAATTAGCCTTAAAGGCTCACTTATGCGGCCACATCCACACAGGGTATCGGGAAATACCAACAATAACATCAGCTGGCTATCAAGCATCGTCAGCATCAATAATGACAGAGTCATATAGATCGACTAACAAACCTGTAAAGGTTATAATATAATAAAAGGAAAACATGGTAAGTAATCAATAAATAAAAGGTTTTAGTAGCAGTATTCCTAGTAGGAATATGTTTTTTAACAAGATTGGTTCAAGTTATTACTTAGGTAGAAAAGTGTTGTATAACCACCACAAGTTCCTTGTAATAAGGGAAGAAGCAACACAATGTAAGAAGGAAACATAATGAGATTAAAAGGTATAAAAGTAGCAATATTGACAAGCGATAACATAACAAAAACATTCATAGATGAGGACGCAACATTAGACTGGATCAAAGATATTCTTGAAAATAACCCAAAATATACTTTTGTTATGTTTAAACCGTACTAAAAAGTAGAGCCTAAACAAAAGTTACTGACTGACCTAATTACAAAGATAGATTAAAAGAGAACCATGATGACAGCGGATAAACATCGGATATAAAATAAAGGAGAAAGAAGATGAATGATTTTGAAACCACACTAATGATTGATAAGATTAAGTCTCAAAAGTATGGTAAAGACTTAGTAGAAGACATAATCACAATAAGAGACTGGTATTACATCGGTACCCCCTTTCCTGGAAGTAACGGTTCTGGTGCCCTAATTTGTAACGCTTATAAGTGTCTTACACTAGCTATATCACTTTATATAACTAAGTGTTCATCACCACTACCAATATATGTGTATAGGATGAAACATGGCATGGAGGGAAAAATATTGTCTGAAGAGTTTTTGAATACTGATAAGCCAACATATGAATGGTTAATAGACACGTTTCAATACACTGTAAATATACCAGCAAATACACCAAATAGCACTTACACACAAGACAGTGGTAAACAGGTTGGTGTTAGGTATAATATAGACTATGTAGTATTCAATAAACTAGCACTACTTATTAAGGACAAAACTATACCGTTTACCGTAAACTATTATTTAAAACTTAGTGAATATCATAGAAATTTAATACCCGGTATAATTGAATCACCTCAGCAGATTATGAGAGAATTAGTACTCATACAAACATTAAAAGCTAAAGCAGACAGTAATATAACATACACATTATTTGAAGAAGCTCTTGATGAAAAATTAAGAAAGTTATTATCATTCAAAGTTCCTCTAAGCTTTATGGAAACAGCAGAACCTTTACATGAATCTGTACGAGCTATGGAAATTTTAAACTTAAAATACTTAAAAATAAAGGAGAAAGAAGATGAATGATTTTAAAACCGCATTAATGATTGATAAGATTAAGTCTCAAAAGGATAGTGAAAGCTTAATAGAAGATATAACTATAATAATAGACCGGTATCACGCTTTTTCTTCTTCCTCTAAGAGCAGTATTCTTCACAATTTAATTTGTAATGTTTATAAGTGTCTTACACTGGCTATATCACTTTATATAACTAAGTGTTCATCACCATTACCTAAGTATATGTATAGGGTAAAACACAGTATGGAGAAAGAAATACTCTCTGAAGAGTTTTTGAATACTGATAAGCCGACATATGAATGGTTAATAGACACATTCCAGTACGCTGCAGATATACCGATAGATATACCAAACAGTAGATACACACAAGAGAGTAGTAAACAGGTCGGTGTTACACACAATATAGGCTATGTGATATTCAATAAACTGGCACTGCTTGTTGGGAACAAGACTATACCGTTCACTATAGACTTTAATTCAAGTCCTGTTGGGTACCATAGATATTTAACACCCGGTATAAAAGAGAAACTTCATTATACTATGGCAGAATTAATAGCCATACAGACACTAAAAGTTAAAGCAAATAGTAGTATAATATATACATTATTTGAAGAGGCTTTTGATGAGAAGCTAAAACGATTACTAACATTCAAAACCCCTGTGAGTTTTATGGATATAGCAGAAAAATTACGTGAGTCTATACGAGTTCTGGAGGTTTTAGATTCAAAATACATAAAACACTTAACAATAAAGGGTGAAAATGACAACATTAAAGACACTTTACAAACCAACTAAGACAGGAGCTATACAAGTTTGTATTATATCATATGAAAATGATAGAATGTTTGTAAAGTTCGGTCAATTAGGCGGAACTATGCAAAATAAAGAAACTATTTGCATTGGTAAAAACATTGGTAAGACTAATGAGACTACAGATGCTGACCAAGCTAAGCTTGAAGCAATAGCAAAACATGCTAAAAAAATAAAAGGAGGGTACTCACTAGATAAGACCGCCCCTGTAACTGTACGTCTGCCTATGAAAGTAAAAGTATGGGAAGCTAGTCGTTTCAAGCCTGGCTTTATATCAACTCCAAAATTAAATGGTGTCAACGGTATATATAGGCTTTCTAATAATGAACTAACATTATGGAGTAGAGGTGGTGACAGGTATCCTGATATCCCACATCTAGAAGCTCCAATAAGAGCTGTTATGAAAGGTAGTGAGTCTTTAGAGCTTAACGTAGAGTTATATATTCATGGTGAACATCTACAGGATATAACATCTGCCGTTAAGAAACCGAAAGACTTATCAACTAAGCTTGAAGCGGCTATCTTTGACATTTGTGACAATAAGAAAGAGTATAGGCATAGGAGAAACGTTATGTTAGAAACGGCTGATATATTTGAGGATACAGAGTACATAGGGTTTATGACCGGTATTAGGTGTGAAACACTTAAGGACATCGAATTACACTATGATTGTTGTGTGAATAACGGCCTTGAAGGAACTGTTATTAAAGACCCTGAAGGACTATATCAACATAACGTAAGGTCATCTTTTCAATGGAAATATAAGAAAGCACAGGATGAGGAGTTTCAAGTAGTTGGCTATCAGCTAGATAAGAACTATCATGCAGTATATACTTGTAACGCAGGTGAAGAAGGGGTAGAGTTTGACGTCAAGCGAAAAGGGACTAATGAAGAACGTTTAACTGATGCTGCGATAGCTGAGTCGAGAATAGGCCAATGGCTCAAGGTAGAATATGAAATACGCTCAAAACCACGTCCAGGATTTACTGTTGGGAAACCGTTAAAACCTGTGGGACTTACATTTAGAGAGTGCACAACAGATGGCAGACCGTTGGAGTAACTGATGGCTAAGCATAAACTCACCCTAATAAAATCGGGAGACGAGTTCGCAATGCAAATGTTTAAAGCATATTGTAAAAAGACTCCTCCCACTAATAACCAAATAGCTTGGTATAGGTCGATGATTTATAATACACATAGTTGTATAAAGTTGGGAGATAAAAACCTGCTCCAAAGCTTAATCTTCTGTGACGAATTAGACGCAGTATTGAAAAAAACAATTGAAAGAATACACACATCGGAAACATTTTACCCGACATTAGGGATTAAACCGGATATATTCAGTCTAACAGCTTTACTAGCTGCATGTAAAGTTAACCCGCCATCCAGCGATCAAGCTGTACACTATATACGCAAGATGAGTTCGTTTAACCGACATTTAAATTTAGTAGCAGATATTAAAAACCTTACTGTAGAAATAGCAGAAGAACTTCAACCTCTTGTTAAGGACAATTATAAGAACTTCCGTAAACTGTTACATATCTCTTCAGAGATTGGGACAGTATTTAACTCAAAATGGGGTTCAAGCCCACAAAACAAAAAAGGAGAAGAATGAATGAACACATTAATAATGGAGATTATTACAAAAAATCTCAATGGACAGTTTGATGGGAAGGACTTACTCCCTATCAACATTATTGGAAAACCTGGAACAGGTAAGACTGCAACTTGTAGAAAGCTAGCAACAGATATGGACGCAGGGTTTATAAACTTATCTCTGCCAAACACGCGTTTAGAGCAATGGTCAGGAATACCAAACTTTGTGACATCGACAGACTTGTCAAAGTATTCAGTGTCTGGAGCAAAAGATATTCAAGGTACTGTATGGACAGCCCCTGAAATTATCGTTAATGCCAACCGTTTAGCGGAAACTAAAGGGAAATGTATTATACTACTAGATGATTTCCACGAATTAAGCCGTAATAAGTCTGTTATGTCAATTATGTATGAGTTCTTATTAGAACGTAAATTAGGTGATTTAAAACTTCACCCAAAAGTTGCTCTAATAGCAGCCATGAATGATTCAGAGCAGGCTGGGTTTAATGGGCTAAGTTCCGCAGTTAATGATAGATTGTCTATGATGATTGTTGAGTATGACCATGAGTTCTGGATGAGCAAGTATGGACGTATGTTACATCACTTTGTGTCATCTTTCCTAAAAGGAAATGCAAACTTTGTAATTGAAGCAGAGTCTACTACGGTAGAATCGGCAGGTTCACCTAGATCGTGGACATACTTTTCTAACTCATTAGAATTGTATGATGAGCAGTTTATTATCAACAATGCATTGTTCTTAGCGAAGCAATTTATGTCACAGGAAGCTGCAGAGGCCTTTACAAAGCATGTCTTGTATATTTCAACCATAGACTTCACAAATGTAGTTAGTGGAAGACGTATGCAGAAAGTGTGTGACTTACCATTTACTGATAAGATGTTGTGGCCAAACATTATACAGTACGTATCAACACCAAGCGATGCTGCATATATTATTGATTTGGTTAACCTTAACGCATCAGACGATTTATTCGTAGGATATATCGCCTCTGAACTGTACATTAAGTACATACAAAAACAGGAGGGCAGAACAATTACTGTGGCTCAGAGTATCCTAATTGATAAGTTAATGGGATCATATGACGCTGGAAACTACAGCTTAAAGGGGAAGGAGTCTGAGTTATTAACAAAGACTTCATTCAAGAATCAAACAGAGTTACTTAACAA
>JAJOKP010000096.1 GCA_021129775.1 Clostridiales bacterium | reverse complement strand
TTAAGAGAACAACTTGTAGCAGTTGAAGAGGAAAGACTTAGTGGTGAAGTGGGATACTCTCTAGATGATGCAATTACTATGGTGAAAAAATCTGTTTTAGAGGTTATAGGAGATGAGTAGTAAAAAACATACGATTATTGTTTCTAAAAGAGCAGTTAGTATGATGCGAAATCATGCTTGTTTTTTGGCTAATGTAAGTAAGGAAGCTGCTAATGAATTTGTAGACCTTTTTCGCAATAAGATAAAAGCTCTTGAGTTTATGCCACAAAGGAATCCATATTTAAACCATTCCGAGCTACCACAAAACAAATATAGAAAACTTGTGATTAAGAAGAGATATATTGTAATATATCAAATCAAGAGAAATAATGTTTACGTAGATTATATTGTAGACAGCAGGCAGGACTATGGGTGGATACTGTAGCTTAAAAATCAGGGTGACAGGAACCTTGATTTTTAAGTGAATTAGCGCTATCATTTTGATTCTTGGTAAAATACTGGTAATGAATAGTAGTCAAATTTATAGAGACAGGTAAAAGATAACCTTCGTTGTTTTCTTAGAGAATGAATTATGTCTATCTTTATAAAGAAAACTATCGAATATTTGAAGAATATGGACATAAAAATATTAGGATTCTCTCATTGTACTGGCGAAACTGAAGAAAAAATGTTTGAAGAAGAATGTGAGCAGTTTGCTGTTAATAGAGCAGGAAGTACAATAGAAATTTAAGCTAACAAATGATATTAAAGACCCTGTAGAAGCGCTGAGAGTATATAGGAACAAAGACGTAGTAGAAAAATGCTTTAATGACCTTAAAAATCAGCTTGATATGAAAAGGTTAAGAGTACATAATTCCAAAGCAATGAGTGGACGCTTGTTCGTGCAGTTTATAGCACTCATTTTAATATGTGATATACGTAAAAAATTGAGGGATTCTGGCTTATCAGCTAAATATACAGTAAGAGAATTACTTGGAGAAATGGATACGCTATCAAAGATTACTTACTCAGGCAAATACGTCCATATGTATACTGAAGTCACGAAGAACCAAAGGGGTATATTGGGAAAAATGGGCATTGAAATGCCAACCTAGTTACAAAATTTCGGGAATTCAGGATACACAAGCATAGTGGAGGTCAGTATGATTGTAGCAAAAAAAGCAAAAAGGAATAAAAAACTGGGGTTTGTAATAGTTGGAATGTTAGTATGCATTGCATATTGTTTCGCTCAAAATAATTGGATTGAGATTGATTATTTGAAAATCGAATTAAATAATTTGCCGCTAGAATTATCAGGCTTGAAAATTGCACATGTTTCGGATGTGCATTTACCAAAAAATGCTTCAACTCTCGAAAAACTAATAGAAAAGGTGAACAGGCAAAACCCTGACATTATTGTAATAACAGGCGATATTATTGATAGAAGTACAGATATTACGACATCTGAGCTTGCAAGATTAGCAAAAGGGTTATCGAGAATTACAACTACTTTTACAGTTACAGGCAATCATGAATTCGATAATGGACATGTTGGTGAATGGAAAAGAGTATTAACTCGAAATGGCGTTATAGTTCTTGACAATAAGATTTATATATACGAAAAAAATGGCGAAAGCGTTGCATTTATAGGTTTGCAAGATGGGTACGAATATTGCCCAGGAAATTTTAAGGATATTCATCTAACTGAAAATATGCCAAGAATTTTATTAGCACACAGACCAGAACTGTTTGAAACTTATTCCTCGCACTCAAACAGTATTAATCCACATTTGGTTTTTTCAGGGCATGCTCATGGAGGGCAGTTTAGAATTCCTTTTACCGGACAAGGAATTATTGCACCAGATCAAGGATTTTTTCCTAAGTATACATCTGGAATATATTTTAGTAACAGCGTGTATATGGTAGTAAGTAGAGGGCTAGGAAATAGCATCATTCCTATCAGAATCAATAATAGACCGCATTTGCCTATTGTTGAGTTGCGCAGACTCAACTAGAATTAAAGCAAAAGTTATTAGTTGGAACAATTTTTTTAGAAAAACAAAGGGACAATAAAAATTTAGTGGATTGTCCCTTGGATATTTTGGAAGGTAAACGTGGAATTCCAACGATTTCTGGCGACAACAAAAATAAATTTAAAGTATTTTCAAAAAAGCGTCACAATTTCTCTTTTTGAGTGGTTATATATATGACGGCTAAAAAAGAGTGTGGACCTGCAACTGTATTACAGACACTATATGGGCTTCAAACCGCATGTAGTCTTTCATCCCCAACGCCAAGTGGATCTGATACACATAAACAGTAAACTTTAGGGAGTAATATGGGAACTGACAGATCTGGTACGTAGATATACAGATTAAGGAATGAGCTTAATAAATATGTTAGTTCTTCAAAACACATATATGATTTAGGAAGTATGTCATATAGTATTTTTGCTAATGTTGTTGAAAATAGTTTTCGTAATCGGAATAAGAGTAAGAAGGGAAAAAATGACTAAAAAAACATATGTAATTTTTATTGTGATTTGCTGCATGATTTGTTTGCCTGCTTGTAATAAAGTGGATAATGCAAAAGGAACCGACCTGCCTGTAAACGCTGAAAATGCTGAGACTGACTCCGCAGATATGGATGATGCTGTAAAAGAAAATGATTTGAGTGTAGAACTTGAAAAGAAAGAAATGGCACTTGCTTATATGGAGGAAAATTCAAATGTGACTGAGGTATATGCAAAAGCTGAAAAGGTAGAGACTAAATTTAGGGAGATGGATTTTGAAGAATATCGGCAAATGGAAGGGATAATAAGTGATTTTGAATCAGAGTATATTTACTGGCCATATCCGTGCGGCATAATTGAAGCTAATGATTATTTTAATAGCAAAACTTACTACTCAGCATGGAGTAGAGAAAAAGGAAAAGAAAATGTTGTAGGAATTTACTCCTTCGATCTTGATAGTGAAATACATACGCTCCTTTATCAATATGCTGTTGACAAAGAAAATGAATTCGAGTGGTTTAATGAACTTCAAGTAAACGAGAACTATCTTTTTTGGGTTCAGCTTACTGTTGACGAGCGGTGGATTTTTAAGGAACTAGACTTGAGAAATAAAGAAACAAGAATAATCCGCAATACAAGGAGGGAATACAACTAGGGGGGATTTCGATAACTATAACTGATCAATATATATTTTGGTACGAGGTTACTGAAGAGCACGCAGATTATTTAATAGGCAAGATAGTTTTATATGATTTTGAAAAAAAGACACTTGAATATCTTGACAATATTTTTATGCATAATCCTTATGTAAGGGTTGAGACTTTTAACGATAAAATTGCATATTTCACATTAGAAAATGACAGAAAAGTACTCAATGTTAGTGATATGAATAAGCGAAAAAATACTAATCGTGTAGTAATATCAGAAGATAAAATGGGGATGATTAGTGGGTTAAATGATTCCTTTGTAATCATTTATGATAACAAGAACATGCTTAGCAATATATATTTGTTCTTATAGATCGCGCGAAACAGAGTTGCAAATTATGCTATTCATTAAACCAGTTAAGCAGGATGCTTTTAAAGAGACATGTTATTTTAAGCTGGTTTATAAAGTTCTTGCAGTTAGCAAAGAAGTTATACGCAAAGCGGTGACTATGTGACTATCCACATGTTCAGAAACATACTGAAGGAAATAATTTCTATGAAAAAGCGCTTAGTTTTGTAATAACATTTTAAAATTAGCTATTCAATTGTATTTGTCAACTCAAAACCGGAATTCACTCAAGTTCGGGATGATTTCAGCAATAAAATGAAAAATGCATGTACCAAAAGAATTAATAAACAGAATTTGCGGTGAGAGAATAGTTCGGATAGTCAAAAAAGT
This sequence comes from Clostridiales bacterium, assembly GCA_021129775.1. Lineage (GTDB taxonomy): Bacteria > Bacillota > Clostridia > Peptostreptococcales > NVVX01. Next base: position 4,727 of record JAJOKP010000096.1, on the reverse strand, counting down.
CAATTGAAAAGTTGAATTTCAATCAGCCTTTGATTTTGCAAAATACTTGTAGAATATTTTGATTATTGATAAGGTAGTGATAAAGGTTAGCAATTTAAATTGACGAATAGAGGGAAAAGCATGAGAATAACAATGCTAAAATCAGACAGGGGGACAGGAACCTTGATTTTGTAAAAAATGTTGCATGAATTGATGAACAAAGAAGCGCGAGACAAAAAAACAACTTCTTTGGGTTGCTTATTTGTGATCGTATATACCAAGGTATTCCTTTAATGAACTTTGAAGAAGTTGAGAGAAATTTATTTGTTTTTCTTCTGCAACGGCATTAAGTCATTTTGGAATGGTTAATATTTTTTTACGGAAGCATACTTAATTTTGTCTCTGTAAACAGGCATCCATACATCTATTAGTATTATAGCCTGAGATTTTACCAGTTGGATGCTGTCAATGGAAGAAGGAGAAGGAATATCCTCGTTATCATCTTCCATACTAGAAATATGAAGTGCTAATGCTTCTTGAGCTCTTGAAATAGCAGTTTCAGTATTATCAGCACAGGTATAACAACCTGGTAAATCAGGAAATTCAACTGAAATACCATCTTCGTCATAAGATATAATAGATGGAAAAACATAATGGTTTTTGAACATAATTGTGCCGCCTTTAGATTTTGAGAGGGAGAAAAACTTATTTAAATATAACACTTGATTGTTTGCTAATGATTTTTAGAGTACGTACTGGAATGTCTTTAATGGGATGAGGTATAGTAGCTTTGCCCTTTTTTGCTAGGTGCTTAAAATGATGATGGTCTCCACAGCATTTTATAAAGAACCACCCGTCAGTCTTAAGTGTTGAAATAACTTCTCTTGATGAGTACGATTTCATCGTGTCATCCTTATTGGAATTATAACTCGTATTATTGCAAGTGCAAATAAATTTTGCGATTTAATATATTTTTATTCAAAAACTGAGCTAACCTCAACCCCAAGTCCTTCAAAATAATACGGCTCAATAGTATCACCCAGCTTACATGAAGCAAATTCATCAATTTCGCAACGTTTAAAACCGTACAGCAACACAGTTTTCTTTTTAGGATCAACAACCCAAAACTCCTTTACACCAGATAACATATAAGTATTCAACTTATCTACCATATCTCTTGACCTTGTGCTAGGAGACAAAATCTCGACAACAAGAGAAGGTGTTCCCATGTAGCGACCTCTTTCATTAGTAGTTTCTTCTGTATCGCAAGTAACTAAAAGATCTGGTTGCATAACGTCAGGCTCTTTAAAATCTTTTTTGTGAAAATGCACATCGAAAGGGGCGAAGAAAACATCGCATTTTTTCCCTTTAAAAAAAGTCTTAAGAATGATGTGCAATTCACTTGCAATCCTTTGATGAAAAACATTTGGAGCCCCTAAAATAATAATTTCCCCATTGATAAACTCCATTCTTAAATCACTATTATCATAGATTTCCATGAATTCCTCATATGACACTTTTTTGCCACCATACTGATAATCAAGAGTCTCTTCCTTAACTGTGAAATATCGTTCAATATCTGTAATATAAGGGGTAAGTCTAGCTGCCTTGGTACCACTCTTTGTAATAAGAACTTCGTGGTCGTCAATGACGTAATCTAAGTACTTTCCCAAATTGGTTTTGAACTCTGTAGCAGTTATAGTTTTTTTGATATTGCTATCATTCATTTCAATCACCTCGTACGATTAGCATATCATATTGTGCGACTAAAGTCAAAAACATTTTTTTCGTGCGATTATATATTTCGAAAGTAAATGAGCATGTAAAGTTGAAGAAACGTGGACGAAATTTGAATTTTGAAAAACACTTGTAGAATATTTAGATTATTGATAAAATACTAGTAATGGATAGTAATCTAAGTTGACGAATAGAGGAGAAAACATGAGAAAACATGAGAATAACAACATTAATCGAGGATTTAGCAGGCGACAACAAAAAACTAAAGTGTGAACACGGATTATCTTTTTTAATAGAAGTAGGCAAAGAAAAAATTCTATTTGACACTGGAGAAACGGATAAGTTTATTTGGAATGCTGAAAGTTTAAATATTGATTTAAAACGAGTTAACAAGGTAATATTAAGTCATGCCCATCATGATCATTGCAATGGGGTTAGAAAACTGTTGGCGCATTATGATATAGCACCAAAGTTTTATGTTAGCGAGCATTTTTTTAAGGACGGTAATAAATATCGGTGTACTGAGGAAGGGAAGGCACACAAATACGTTGGTGCAGATTTTGATGAAGAATTTTTAAGTAACAGGAGAATAGAGATTGAATATGTAAATGAAAATGTTACTAAGATAAGTGACGATGTTTATTTATTTGCTAATTTTGATAGGAATATAGATTTTGAAAAAAATAACCACAGTTTAAGAGTGAAAAAGGGAAATGAATATATAATAGATAAATTTGAAGACGAAATAGTAGTGGGATTAGATACTAAAAAAGGGCTGCTACTTTTATTAGGTTGTTCTCACCCTGGTATTACAAACATTATTGAGACAATTGTTAAGAGAACTAGTAAAAAAACATATGGAATAGTTGGTGGAACTCACCTTATAGAGGCTGGTGAGAGAAGAATAAAGAAGACCATGCAATACTTGAAGAATATGGACACAAAGATATTAGGATTCTCTCACTGCACTGATGAAATTGCAGAAAAAATGTTTGAAGAAGAATTTGAGCAGTTTTATGCGAATAGAACTGGAAGCGTAATAGATGTGTAGCTTGGTAGTGAAAAAATGCAATCACCTATAATCAGACGGAGTCTTACTAGTAATTTTCTTAAATACCTTATTAAAGCTAGAAGTATTATTAAACCCACAGGTGATTGCAATATCTAAAACGGTTTTGTTTGTTGATTTCAAATACTCTATAGCACGATAAACTCTTTTTCTTGCAATATATTCTGTAGGGCTAATCCCGTTGTATTTTTTGAAAAAAGTAGAAAAATAAGAAGGATTCATAAAAACTAAATTTGCTAATTCTTCTAGACGAATACTTCTCTTGTAGTTTTGGTCGATATAATCAATAACTTTATTGATGTGAAGAAGTTCTTGTCTATTCTTAGCAGAGGTTTCAGGACTATCTTGTACATAATTATAATGACGTGTTAAAAGTACGAGTAAATTAAGCAACTTGACTTTAACCATAAGTTCATATTCTGGAAGTTTATTAAAAAATTCCCCTTCTATCTCAAGCAGCAGATTTCGTATGTGTTGCGTAGCGGGGTTATTGCGATCAAGCTTATTCTGGAAATTACTACTTCTATCATAAAAAATCTTTAAATAACGCGAATCAAAAAAATTGTTCTCTACAGACCAAATAAAACGTGGTTCAAAGTGGATTACCATGTTAATCATTTCGTTATTTGGATTAACTGCAATACCATGTTTTTCGATGTTGTTTATGATAAAGATATCCCCTTGCTGGATACCATAAATTCTGTTATCTATGTGATATTTTCCTGCCCCTTTTTTGATATACGATATTTCTAATAAATGATGTGAATGCCCTTGTATTTGATTATAGGATGAATTCAAATGATAATTGTTCAAATTAATGAAAAATCTATCATTTAGCTTTATAACGCCTTCGGAAGGAAAGACGTCCTCTTGAGGAGTAGGACGAAGGTCTGACAAAATTTTAAGAGGGTCTCCTACCAAAACGTCTTGAGCTTTACATTTTTCTGCTTGAAAGGCATAAGTAGGTTCGTGGTGTAGGGACGAAGAAGTTTCTGTGGTTTTTCGATTATTTCTCATATAATACACTCCAGTAGGATGATTTTTTGTTGTATACATGTATATTATCATATGCAAACGTAATGCACAAAACAAAAATAGTTTGTATTTTGATAAAAATAGTTGAAGATTTTAAAAGGTATCTCAGATAGAATAAGGGTATATATTTTATGGTTAAGTGTATTGGATTGTTGAAATGACAAAAACAAACTAAAAGTGGAGGAATCAAGCATGAAAGAGCAGAAAAAATTAAGAGTTGGAATTATAGGTTGCGGAGGTATAGCGAATGCTAAACATATGCCAAGTCTTGCAAAACTAGATACTGTGGAGATGGTGGCTTTTTGCGATACAAGTGTAGAAAAAGCTGAAAAAGCTGTAGAAGAATTTGGTGTACAAAATGCAAAAGCTTACAAAAAATATAAAGAACTATTAAAAGATGAAAATATTGATGTTGCTCATGTTTGCACACCTAACAAATCTCACGCAGATATTTGTGTTGCCGCTTTAGAGTCAGGGAAACATGTTATGTGCGAAAAACCTATGGCAAAAACTGCATTTGATGCAAAGAGAATGCTCGAAGCATCAAAACGTACAGGAAAGAAACTAACTATTGGCTATCAGAACCGTTTTAGGAATGATTCAGTTTATTTGCACAAAACATGCGAGCGTGGAGATTTAGGAGATATTTATTTTGCAAAAGCCCATGCAGTCAGGAGACGTGACGTACCAACTTGGGGAGTATTCTTAAACGAAGAAGAGCAAGGTGGAGGACCACTGATTGATATTGGAACACATGCATTAGATTTAACACTTTGGATGATGAATAATTACAAACCGAAATCTGTTATGGGAAATGTTTATTATAAACTATCTAATCAAACTGAAACTGGGAACACTTGGGGTGATTGGAATCCGAAAGACTTTTCTGTGGAAGATTCAGCTTTTG
>JAJOKP010000005.1 GCA_021129775.1 Clostridiales bacterium | reverse complement strand
TTTATGGTGCATTTGTTTTTGCGTAATCACATTTGTGAACTCTTTCAAACTAACTCCTTCATTTACCTGCTTTTAAGTCGCTAACTGTATTTTCAAATTCTTCTCTAGTAATTCCATAATTATTAAGCCTACTTAAAAATTGTTTGGCATTCCCATACCCAACACCCAAAGCTTCACCAATTCTTACCCTGCGCATTGAAGCCTCTTTTGCGCCAACAAGTCCATTTGCCGTCATATCTTTTTGTGAAAATTCACATCTAGGAGCAGTTGTCTGGCTTCTGGCTTTATTTAATGCAAGCAGAATGCTTTCAACCGAAGCATTCTCAATTCCAATATTTCCGTTAAATGTGGCTTCATTTTTAGGAAGAAAGGCATGCTTGCAGCCTTGTACTTTTGATGCAATGATTTTTCTGATTTTTTCTCCTGCAAAATCAGGGTCTGTAAAAATAATAACCCCTTGTCTTAACATTGCAGTTTTTATTCTATTAATAGTTTCTGGTCTTAAAGCAAACCCACCTGTAATTATTATCTCGGCTTTCACCGCTCGCTTTACTGCTGAAACGTCGTCTTTTCCTTCAACAACGATGACTTCTTTAATCATTACTATCACCTCTGTAGAAATATAGTTGAACAGTAGTTATACAAGAGACAAGGGGACAGGGACTTGTCTGGTACGGAAAGTTAAGCACGACCAGACAAGTCCCTGTCCCCTTGTCTCGACCCAAACGGTTGCTTAACCATCGCTTGACTATTGCTTCGTCAACGCTTAATTATCTAATACATACACTCTTACTTTCCGCCTTCCAAACTGAATAGCATCCTCGACACATTCAAAGAAAAGATCTATTCTATTTCCTTTTATTGCTCCGCCTATGTCTTCTGCACTTGCTTTTCCATAGCCTACAACTGAATCTAGCGACTCAATATACAGTTGTGTTCCTAAGGGGATGACTCTTGGATCTACAGCTACCACACCAGGTCTCGCCTGCGTTCCACTCTTAGTAATCCCATATGCTGGATCCCCTGGGTTTTTACCCGTACTTTCGTACCCTGCTGTGTATGCAGTTGCAACCATTATTATTACTTCTTTGAACCTTTGAACTTCTCCTCTTGAGGTGACGATAAAATTCTTTGTTCCTTTTTCAAAAACTTCATCGACTGCCTCTGCTAAAATAGTTTCCTCAATAACTTCTCTTTTCACTTCAATGCCATTTTCATACACAATTCTAATTTTGATTTCTTTTACTCCTACATTACCGCCTCGTACTTTTCTTAATTCCCCAATTTCAAGGTTATCATTGTGCTTTGTTACCGTTTGATATGGAATTTCAATTTTTTCTGTCTCATATTTTTCGCTTATTCTCATAATAGTTATCGTCTGCCCTTTTACAAGAAGCATACTCAAAGTTGGAGTTACTATATCATTTTCTTGAATCAATATGTCAAGTGAATTCAATAATTCATCTACGCTTTTTCCAGTTGTCATTACTGTCTTTTTTTCTCCAGCATCTATTATATTGACTTCAAACGCTCTATGAATAATTATTTCGGTTCCGTCCTCTATCGTTTCTGTAAGTTTAGGTTGAATTTCATCTGCTGGGTGCAGAATAATTTCCTCTTTTTCTATTATCTCTCCGACCGTGCTTCTAAAGGTTGCTACTTCAATTTGTTGCCCATCATGCGCAATCACCACTATTTTGTGAATCGATTTAAGCCACATTCCTGTTCCAATTGACAAAACAACGCAAGCAATTATAATAACTTTTATAAAAAAAGTTCTCTTATTGCCTATAGTACTTTCCATCATTATTCCTCCTGTATTACTTTTTTAAATAAATTAAATCATCTCATTCTACATTAATTATTATATTTGTCAACACAAAGATTATTTCTCTTTTTAAAAAAAATAAACTGACGTTCAATCAACAATTTTTGACTGCCCTTATGGTTGAATGTCAGTTTATACTATGATGAAATTATTGTCAATCTATTTGTTTTTTATTCATTAGGTTAGAGAGCAAAGGGGGACGGTTCTCGCTTTGCTTCTCGCCACCTCGTTTGTTGAGACGAGGGGACAGGGACTTGTCTGGTCGTGCTTAACTTTCCGCACCAGACGAGTCCCTGTCCCCTTGTCTCGGTCGACGAGTCCCTGTCCCCTTCTCTGACCCCTGTCAACTCTAAAAGCTCATAATTTCTATGTTGTAATTCTCTTTGCTAGATAAATCAACTATTTTCTCAGTTGCATCTATTTTGACTACCGGTCTATAAATGTTTCGCTTTGGAATGAAAATAATTCTCGCGTATTCCCCCGTGCTGAGGACAATCTGTTGACCGATAAAGCAATTACCGATTCGGTGCATGAAATGATATAAAATTTTCGTGTCCAATTTTTGCGCATAGTCTTTTTCTAAAATGCTAATAGCTTGAAATGGTGTCATTTTCTCTCTATATGGCCGGTCGGAAGTTATTGCACTATATATGTCAGCTATTGCAATTATCCGTGCAAATAGTGGTATTTTGTCTCCTTTTAGCGCAAGTGGGTAGCCACTTCCGTCCATTCTTTCATGATGTGCTAAAATTGCTTGTTTTGTTTCATGTGATATGAAGTCATAGTTTTTAATAGCCTCATAACTATATATTACGTGCTTTTTGCATTCTATCAAATCGTCATTTGTAAAATTGTCTCGCTTATTCAACACTGCACTATCTACTTTTATTTTACCGATATCCATTAAGAGTGATGCCATTGTAAGTCCTTCTAACTGTTTGTCTGTCAACTTTAGCCATTTACCGATAGAGTAGCTTATCAGTGTCACATTGTAGCTATGCGCATAAGTAACATCATCTAGTTCTTTCACTCTTTGCATCAGTTGAAATACGTTCATTTTATGCCCAAAAGCTGCAAGAATTTTTCCCAAATTATCGACTATTCCTTTTTTTTCAATGCCTTCTCCTTGCAGGATCTTCTGAAAATCATTTTCCATACTATTCTTGACCTGTATGTACCCATCTTTATATTTTTTTATTTCCTTTACTTCTTTTTCACTTTCTGTTTCAACTACTACATCCTCAATTTTATCTGTTTGAAGTTCCTCAATAAACACAAAAAGTATACCATGCTGTTCTAGAAACATTTGCGTTCTAGGTATTGCCTCTAGTTTTTGTCCCTTAGGTATTAGCATGTTTCCTCTGTGGCTAATGACATCTTTTGCTAGTCTCATGCCACTCTCTAACTCTTCAATTGCAATTTCTTTCATTTTTAACATGCTCACCACTTTTCCCCCCTTCGCTAACGAGTTTTTGTTTTCTCTCACTGTATTTCATGACATTCTCTCAGGACCATGGGGATGGGTCTTGTGGTTTTTCTAGATGTTTTCTTGCTTAAAAACCACAAAAGCCGTCCTCGTGGTCGCATATTGGCTGGCAAGGTCCTGTCTGTAGATACACCTTATATATCGGCTTATTCTTGAGCTTCCAAAAGTATATATTATTATTATTTTTGTAAATCAAATAACTCCAGTGAATTTTTTGCTAGTTGCATAGATACCTTTTCAAAATCAATTCTCTTAACTTTAGCAATTGCATCCACGATATACTTGACGTAAGATGGTTCATTGCGTTTTCCTCTAAGTGGTACAGGAGCAAGATATGGAGCATCCGTTTCAGCCATTAACCATTCTAGCGGTATTTCTTTTGCTACCTCATGGGTTTTTTTTGCGTTTTTAAAAGTCACTGGTCCCGCTAGTGATATATATATGCCCTTTTTTACATACTCTTTTGCTAACTCGGCGCTGCCAGAGTAGCAATGCATAACACATCCATCTTCCCAAACTTTGTATTTACTCAAAATTTCAAAGACTTCCCCATGCGCTTCACGGTCATGAACTATTATTGGCAGTTTTAATTCTTTAGCTAATTGTATTTGTCTTATAAACCATTTGAGCTGCAACTCTTTAGGAGAGTGGTTATAATAGTAATCTAGTCCAATTTCTCCGTATGCTACAACTTTATCGCTTTCAGAAAGGCCCCTTAAAATTCCAATCGTATTTTCGTCCATATCTTTTACGTCATGCGGATGCACACCAACTGCTGCGTAAACTATATCGTATTTTCTCGCCATCTCCACAGCCTTTACTGAAGAAGCAAGGGTCGCACCTGGGTTTAAAATGTATTTTACTCCGTTCTCTTTTGCTCTAAGAACAATTTCATCTCTATCGTTGTCAAAGCAAGGATCATCTAAATGTGAATGGCTGTCAAATATTGTCACGTCGTACAAGACCTCCTCGCCACAATGGTTTCTACATATTTATCATTAGCTTTTTCTAATTCTAGTAATTCTTTATCAATTTCTAATCTTGGAAAAAGAATTTTTCCTTTTGTTACTATATTCCCGACTAGTGTCTCGTCCCTCTTAAATGTTTTTTCCCATTGTATGTTTTCTTCACCAATTCCCAGTTGTCTACATATTTCTTCACTTGTGTTTTTCATAAAAGGATTAATCAATATCGAAATTATTCGAATGCAATCTGCTAAGTTAAAAAGCACAGTGTCCAATCTTTCTTTCTTTTTTTCATCTTTTGCTAAAACCCATGGAGTAGTTTCGTCTATATATTTATTCGATCTTCTAACAATTTTCCATATTTCCTCTAATGCGCCACTAAAGTCTAAATTATTAATTGCATTTTCTACTTTCTCGCTGGCTTCCGTCGCTACCCTGCGTAAGTCATTATCAAATTCCCTTTCTTCTTTAGTGCTCGGAATAGTGGCCTGATTATATTTCACTATCATGGCTATGCTCCGACTAACTAAATTCCCCAAATCATTTGCTAAGTCTGTATTCAGCCTTGTAACAAATGCTCTATTCGTGTAGTTCCCATCTTGCCCAAAAGTAAATTCTTTGAGTAAAAAATACTTAAGTGCATCTATTCCGTATCTATCAATAATAGGTTTAGGATATACGACATTCCCTTTTGATTTAGACATTTTATCAGAGTCAAATAAAATCCATCCGTGTCCAAAGATCATCTTTGGTAGTGGAATATCTAAAGCCATAAGCATTGCTGGCCAAACTAATGTATGAAAACGCACAATTTCTTTCCCAATCAAATGTACATCTGCAGGCCAATATTTTTTATATAAATCAGTATTGTCAGATGCAAATCCTAATGCCGTGATGTAATTACAAACTGCATCAAACCATACATAAATAACATGCTTAGTGTCAAATGGAACCTTAATTCCCCAGTCGAAGCTTGTTCGCGATACGCATAAATCGTCTAACCCTGGCTTTAAAAAGTTATTCACCATTTCATTTTTTCTTGATGTAGGATAACAAATTTTGGGATTCTCTTCAAATTCTTTTAATAGTCTCTCTTGATATTTTGATAACTTGAAAAAATATGCTTCTTCCTTAGTTAAATGCGCAGGTCTGTTGCAATCTGGACAAGCTTTATTCTCTTTTAACTGTTTTTCAGTCCAAAAAGATTCACAAGGGATACAATAGCAACCTTCATATTCGCTTTTGTAAATATCACCTTTTTCATATAGGGTTTCAAAAATTTTCTGTACTGCTTTCTTATGTTTTTCATCAGTAGTTCTAATGAACTCGTCATAAGATATGTCTAATTTTTCCCATTCCAACTTGATTTCTTCAACCATTTCATCAACATATTTTTGTGCGTCCTTTCCTTTTTCTTTTGCAGATACTTGAATTTTTTCTCCGTGTTCATCTGTTCCTGTTAAAAACATAACATCATAACCAGTAAACCTTTTAAACCGCGCTAGTACATCTGCAGCTACTGTAGTATATGTGTGCCCAATATGCAGTTTCCCACTTGGATAGTATATAGGTGTAGTTAAATAGTAATTTCCTTTTTTCATTCTCTTTTCCTCCTAAAATTAAAAATTTAAAAATCTCGAATACAAAAAAACCCTTATTCCTATATTTATAGGGACAAGAGTTAACTCGCGTTACCACCCTAGTTCATTATTGTCTTTCAACAACAAACTCTCTAAGTACGACAGTTGACTCCGCCCCCCAACTGTCACACCTTGCATGTTTAACGGATGCAACACCGTCACGACCTAAAGATTATTAATTCATCATTCAGCCATAAAACTCAGGGACCATCTTCGGTAAACTTGCTAGTGCCAGCTCACACCCTCGCTGACTCTCTTAGACTAGTTCGTAGACCTACTTTTCCCTTCATCGCACATAAATTATTCATATTATTCTTTTATTTTATTATATTATTTGCATTTTGTCAATTTTTATAACAACTTAGCGAGGCAAATCCACACTAATATTACACCGAATTTGCTCATATAATTAATAAAATAGAAGGGTGGTGCGAGATGAATATAGTGTGGGCTTTTATGATTCTTTGCGGAATTTTTGTAACTATTTTTACTGGAGAAATCAATATTATTAATGAGGCTTTGTTGATTGATACGCAAGATGCAGTAGTGTTTGCCATTAGCTTGATAGGTATTATGTCCGTTTGGCTAGGACTGATGAATATAGCAAAAAAATCAGGTTTGATTGATATATTGGCGAAAACTTTGCACCCAATTACAAAATTTCTTTTCCCCTCCATCCCTTCAAACCATCCAGCAATTATTTCGCATTTCGCTGCTGTGGTTGCATCTGTATTCATTACTAACTTAGTATTTGGATGGTGATTGCACTGTTAACTTTTTTAAGTGTTTTAGCACCGATTCTTTATTGTTAGAAACCTTTCCAAAATAGATATCTTTTCTTATTTTTAATTGCAACTTCCTAACCATAGCACCTTCAGGTATTCCAAACATTCCCATTAGCTCTTCGCCTGAAATTATCGGTGCTTTTTCAATTAGCGGACTATACCTCGTTAGGTAATTATTAGCAATGTACTCTACATGCACCTTGAACATTCCCATTTCTTCGTTTGGAACAAGTAATTTTCTTGTAGATACAATATCTGCTAAAGCGATTAAAAGAATATCTAATGTTTCAGTTTTCATTTTTTCAAATACCTGATACAGTGCATTTGCACTTACGTCATTGTTTATGTATAGCACAAGTGGAATCATATGCATTTTTACATATTTGCAAAGTAATATTTGCTCTTTTTTGCTTAACATGAGTTTTTCAGCATATTTTCTTGCTAATTCTGCTCCTGTAATTTCATGGCCTCTAAAACGTACTCTTCCGTCTTTGTCAACTTTTTTTGCTGATGGTTTCCCTATATCATGAAGCAGTGCACCTAGTTTAATCAGTTCTATTCTTTTTCTATTGCCGGCTAGAATTTCCTCTGTGTGCTTTTCGTACGAAATTCTGATATGATCTTCAAAAAACTTGTTAGCGTAAATTATTTCCTCAATGCATTCAACTGTTTTTATTGAGTGTGTCATGCTATCTACTACATGATATTTACATTCTCCGATTTCCTTCATTTGCTTTAGTTCAGGGAAAATTTTATCTAGCAACAGCAGTTTTTTGTCCATATAGTCTAAATAATACGCAGATCTTTTTTCTTTCAAAATCGCAAAAAACTCTGTAGCAACCCTCTCCCCTGCCACATTATTAATCGCTTGAGGATTAATTCCAATTAATTTTCGCGTTCCCTCATCTATATCAAAACTCAGCCTGGACATTAGCCTAACAGCTCTAATCATTCTTAGTGGATCATCTATGAAAGTACTACTATGCAGATGTTTTATTTTTTTTCTTTCTAAATCATTCATCCCTCCAAAAGGATCAATTATTTCGCCTTTCTTGATTTCCAAGCTTTCATTCAAATCACACGCCATAGCATTAATAGAAAAGTCTCTTGAATATAGATCGTCTACTAGTTTTTCTCCCTTTAGTTTACTGAAGTCAAAGGTTTCTGCATTTTTATAGACAACACGGAATACTTCGTGTTCTTTGCTTATTTCAATCAATGTTCCACCAAAAACATTTGTAATATATTCAGCAATTTCTTTAGGATTACCTGTCGTAACAAAATCGAAATCTTTCACTTCTCGTCCTAGTAATGAGTCACGTATTGCTCCTCCCACTAAATATGTTTCCATATCTAATAATCTAATATACCGAAGAATATTTGCAGCGATTTTTCCCATTCTACTAATCTCCTTTATATGTCTAGTGTACAAAATTTGTTGCCATGATCTTCGTGTTTTCTTGGATAAATGTAAGGAAAAATTAAAAATCTATTTTCTTCATAAAAGTTGTTGACTTTTTATTACAATGATGGTACTATTTAAGGAGAAGTGTCGAAACTTGTAGAATCTTGAATTTAGTCTGATTCTACCAACAAAAATATCATTTACTAAAGGGAGGATTTATTGTGAAATCAATAGGTATTGTAAGGAAAGTGGACGAGCTCGGAAGAATTGTGTTACCTATCGAACTTAGAAGAACTTTAGGTGTCAAGGTAAAGGACGCATTAGAAATTTATGTAGATGGCGCAAGTGTGATTTTAAAAAAATATGAGCCAGCATGTTCATTCTGTGACAATGCATCAGACATAACTGTGTACAAAACCAAAAATATTTGTTCCGAATGTCTCACTGAAATTAAAGAGGTTTAATCTCATTTAATTGGGACTTGTGATGAAATAAGCTGTGCAATGTTGCGAAGGATTTTCGTTCATAGCCAAGGCGTAGAAATAGGCGCATAGCAGCGTTATGTAACTCTTTCCACAACGCAGGGTATGGACG
>JAJOKP010000150.1 GCA_021129775.1 Clostridiales bacterium | reverse complement strand
GAGGAGAACGTAAGCCACCCCTATACCAATTAATTTTGCTGTGAGGGTGGTTTTTTAGTGCGAAAATTGAAGAAAATCTATATGGAAAGAAGGAAAAGGGCTGAGCGACTCTCTGTATTTTGTCGCATATCTATTTGGTAAGCGAGCGATTTTTTGGCGCCTTATTTTCTAATGCTGCATTAGTTAAACTGATTACAAAGGGTTTGCAGGATGCTTTCTGATAGTGTATAATAAAAAAGTAATAATAAGTTTTAGTGGATTGGATTGTAGAAAATTTAACAACAAATTTGAAGGGAGCAATTACTATGAATAAAAAGACAATTATTTTAGTGGTAGTAGTTTTGTTAGTAGCAGTAGTAGGATTTATGGGGTACCGATCTTTCTTTGGAGTTCAAAAAGTAGTGGTGGACGCTAGTGAACAAGGACAAAAAATCAGTGAGTTTTATAACCCAGAAGCATTTATTACACCGTTTCAACTTAAAGAATTAATGAATAAAAATGCAGACGTTGTTGTTATTGGCTCATTAAACCCAAAAAAAGCAGATTCTCCAATAAGTGGATCTTTTACAGTATGGAGAGGCGACTATTCTGCCGCTGAAGGTGTTTATAACTTTGGCGGAATGAGAAATTCGAAAGAAGAGATGGAAGAACTGCTTTCAAATTTCGGAGCGACTCCAAAATCTACAATAGTTGTTTATGCTGCGAATGCGCATCATGATGCAGCAAGATTGCATTGGCAAATTAAGATGTTAGGGCATGAAGACGTTAGGTATTTGGATGGTGGTCTTAATGCGTGGGCTGGTGCTGGATACCCAGTAGGAGATGCTAACCCAACTGTAGAAAAATCTAATTATGTTGCTCCAAATTATTCTACGGAAACCTTAGCTGATGCAGATATGGTCAAAATGGCAATAGAAAACGACGAATGGGTTATTATTGATACGCGTGCGCCTGATGAGTATTATGGAAGGGAAACAAAACGCGGAGCTGCAGGACCAGGAACCATACCAGGAGCAGTTTTAGTCAACTGGACTGCTAATTCAAATGAAGATACAACTTTGTTAACTAAAGAAGAATTAAAAGCAATATATGGAGATTTAATTGAAGGTAAAAATGTTATTGTGTTTTGTCAATCAGGTGTTAGATCTACGCATACATTGTTAGTGCTTCGCGAAGTTTTAGGAGCAGAAAATGTGTACAATTACGATGGATCATGGATTGAGTGGAGCTACATGCACTATGAACTAAGCGAAGTCGACATTGAAAACGGAGAAAAGTAATTTGAAATCACTACTATACATCAAGTAGTAGTACAGGAAAAGTGAGGAGATAAAATGGATAGGGTCAAGTTCTCAGATGCGATTCTTGAGAGTGCACAAATGGTTACAGGTGACTGTATGGGTCTAGAACAAGCTTTTTGTGTAGCAGCATGTCCTATGAATACTGACGCAATTGGTTATGTTAATTTAATTGCAGAAGGAAAAAATGAAGAAGCTATAGATCTAATCAGAGAGAAACTATTTTTGCCAAACACTTTAGGGCGTATTTGCGCCCATCCCTGTGAAGAAAATTGTAGACGGAATACGGAGTATAATCAACCCATCTCGATTGCAGCACTTAAAAGGTATGCAGCTGAAAAAGCTGATGATGAAAAAAGATGGGATCTTTCCGTCAAAGACAATACAGGGAAAAAAGTTGTTATAGTTGGAGCAGGACCTGCTGGTGCGCAATCAGCAATAGATTTAAGACGCGAAGGGCATGCAGTAACAATAATTGAAAAATTAAATGTACTAGGCGGAATGATGAGAGTAGGTATTCCAGAGTACCGTTTGCCACGTGACGTAATAGATTTTGAGTATTCATACCTTACTAAGTTAGGTATTGAAATTAAGCTTGGAGTTGAAGTTGGGGTCGATGTATCTTTTGAAGACTTAAGAAATGACTATGATATTGTGATTCTTGCACATGGTGCACATGTAGGCTCTATTATACCTATACCTGGGCATAAGTCAAAAGGAGTTATAAGTGCACAAGAATACTTGAAAGAAATTAGCCTAACTAGGAAATCGACTATTGCAGGTAAAAGAATTGCAGTTATTGGTGGTGGCGATGTTGCAATGGATTGTGCAAGATCTTCATGGAGAGTAGGCGCTGAAACAGTGTACCAATGCTCTTTGGAAAACATGGATAATTTACCAGCATCCAAAGAAGAAATAGAAGAATCGCTTGAAGAAGGCGTAATTTTTAATGCGGGATATGGTCCATTAGAAATTATTGAAGAGAATGGAAAAGTTAAGGGTCTATTAATTCAAAAAGTCGCATCTATATTTGATACTGAAGGGAATTTTAATCCGAAGTATGAAGGCGAAAAAATAATTTTAGATGTAGATACAGTAGTATTTGCGACTGGACAGCTTGTTGAAGATATTACCAAAGGAAGTCTTCCTAGGGAAAGAGCAGGAAGATATACTGTTGATAGTAAAACACTAGAGACGAGCATTGAAGGAGTATTTGTTGCTGGTGATGCCGCTGGTACAAACATTGTAATAGAAGCGATGTCACACGGTAGAAAAGCTGCACTCAGCATAAAAAATCTTTTAAATGCTAAACCGCTAGATTACGGACGAGATTTTGAAAAAGAAGGCTCATATAAAACAAAACTCGATATACCACTTCCAGAAGGAATAGAAAACCTTCCAAGGCTTTCAGGCAATTTTAGAGAGCCAGAAATTAGAAAACGCGACTTTCTTGAGTGTGATACTGGATTTACTGATGAACAGGCATTAAAAGAAGCAAGTCGATGTCTTGAGTGCGAATGCAAATTTTGCATGCAAGAATGCGTCATGATGAATGATTTTGGAGATTGTCCTAAAGATATACTCGATAAACTTGTTATAGATGGAGAAATGGATCCACTATTGGCTTACTCATGCAATGGATGTGATAACTGTACTATAGTTTGTCCTAAAGAATTGCCACTTAAAAAAATATTTGTTGGGTCTAGAAAAGATTTCGTAGCTGCAAATAACGGTAAATCACCTATACCTGGACATAAAGTAATCAATATGCATCAACTTTTAGGCTTCTCATGGTTATTTACAACTAAGAGAAAAAAAGGAGGGAGAAAGTAGTGCTGGATAATACAGATAAAGTTTACGGATTTATGCCAGGATGTAGTCTGCCGTCATATAATCCACACGCAGTAGTTGAGACAACCGAATTTTTAGCTAGTAAATTTGAAAAATTTTCTGCAGTGCAAAAATGTTGTGGAAAACCTACAAAAGCTATTGGACAATATGATTTATTTAAAGAGAGATTCGCTGGTCTGCAAAAAGATATGGATGATGTGCAAATTGAAGAGATGATTGTAGCTTGTCAAAGCTGTTATTTAACCTTTAAAGAAATATCCACAACAGCTGTAACTTCCTTATGGGCTTTGTGGCCTAAACTAGGTATGCCTGAGGAAATAAAAAATAAAGCCAAAGATAGTGATATGGTATTTACAGTTCACGACTCTTGTTCGACTAGATTTGAGACAGAACTTCAAGACGGCATAAGGTGGATTTTGACAGAGTTGGGTTATAAGATTCATGAATCAGATTATTCACGAGAAAAAACGAGATGTTGTGGTTTTGGAGGAATGGTTGTTCCAGCTAACCCAGAAGTAGCAAAGAAAGTTATGGTTAGGAGAGTTGAAACATTAGTTGAACCAAATATAGTTGTTTATTGTGCAGCCTGTCGCTCTTCCTTATTACAAGCTGATGCTAAAGCATGGCATATACTTGATTTGATATGGGGACCTGTCGTGTATGAAGGCGATGAATCACCGCTTGATGTTCTAAGTAATCCAGCTAAATCATGGATTAATAGATACAAAGCAAAGAAAGGAATAAATAAAGTAGTAAAATAGGAGGAATTATGAAAAAATATTTAAAACCATTTATTATTGTTGTAGTACTGATAGCATCTATTTTTGCGATTAGAGCTTCTGGATTGCTAGAGTTATTGTCTGATTTTGACAAATTTCAAGACTTTATAGGAGAGTTTGGTGCGACTGGATACATTATATTTATATTGATATATGTATTAATAGCAGTGTTCTCTTTACCAGCACTTGTCCCAACGGTTGTAGCAGGGATTGTATTTGGTCCAGTTTTAGGAGGACTGCTTGCTTTGACTGGCGCAACTGCGGGAGCGATAGCAGCATTTCTTGCAGCACGTTACGTTGCGCGTGACTTTATTGTGAGAAAACTAGGTGATAACGCTATTTTTAAAAAAATTGAAGAGGGAGTAGAAAAAAACGGACGTGACTTTTTAATTCTAACTAGACTTGTTCCAGTTTTTCCTTACAACATTCAAAATTATGCATATGGAGTGACTAATTTTAAATTGTCATCATACGCAATTATTTCCCTCATTACAATGGCGCCGGGCGCATTTATTTACGCTTATTTAGCAGGCGACATTGCTACTAACGGAATAACTCTACAACTATTCGTTAAGCTCCTAGTTGCAGGGATTGTGCTCTTTGGAGTTTCGCAGATACCAAAGTTTATAGCTAAGAAAAAAGGGATAGACATCTAAAATGTAGAAGTAAAGAGTATTATAATTTATAATGAAAGGGTTGATAAGTTATTAAAAATAGTGTACACTGTATATAAGTAGAAGTAAAGAGTATTATAATTTATAATGAAAGGGAGAAAATTATGAAGAAACTAGTGATGATTCTTCTATCGCTTCTTCTCTTAACAGCTTGTAATCTAAAAACTGTCGAAGAGGACCATCTTCCTATTGAGGGTGGCTCTGTTTCGTTTGCGGAAAGGTTAGAGGATGCAAAGGGAACACAGGTTAGATTTTATGGCTGGGGAGGTAGTGATAGTATTAACGGTTGGTTGGATACAACTGTATCAAACGAACTAAAAGAGAACTATAAAGTAGAACTAATACGTATTCCGATGAATCCAGATCAATATCTAGCAAAACTGATGACAGAAAAGAGCATGGGTAGCGAAGGAACAATAGATGTTGTTTGGATTAATGGGGAAAATTTCTACAACGCAAAAACAAAAGGATTATTGTATGGACCATTTGTAGAAATGATACCAAATTTCACATCTTATGTTAAGCCTACGAAAGACGTAACTTATGATTTTGGGTTTCCTGTAGAAGGCTATTCTGCGCCATACGGTAGAGCACAGCTAGTATTTATAGGGGATACCGCGAAAACACCAGAGTTTCCAAGAAATCATATTGAGTTATTGGAATTTGCAAAAGCAAATAAAGGCAAGATAACATACCCAGAAGTCACTGACTTTACAGGAAGTGCTTTTGTAAGAAACATAATTTATGACGTAGTTGGGCACGAGATTTTTATTGGTATGGAAGCAGACAAAGAAATTGTAAGAGAGGCAATAATGCCAGCAATAGAGTTTTTAAAAGAAATTAAACCTTATTTATGGAGAGAAGGGAAAACTTATCCCGCGAATATTGGTCAGTTAGTGAATATGTTTGCAGATGGGGAAGTTTTAATGACAATGAGTTATACGCCATTGCATGCTGCATCGAAAATTGCGCAAGGGATTTATCCAGAAACAGCACAAACATTTTTGTTTGATTATGGAACTATAGCGAATACACATTTTTTAGCAATACCTTTTAATGCGCCTAATAAAAATGGTGCGATGGCTCTAATTAATTCTTTAATGAGCCCTGAAATGCAAGCGTCAAAATTAAATCCCGCAGTGTGGGGAGACCAGCCAGTTGTTCACTACGATTTACTATCAGAAGAACAAAGAAAACTATTTGATAATATAGAAATTGGAGTTGGAGTGTTGAGCAGTGAGGTTTTATCGGCACATTCTCTACCTGAGATGCGAAGCAATTTAGTTCCCCTTATAGAGGAAATATGGAGAGAAGAGCTATTAGGAGAATAGAATGTATAAAAAGCTAAAACCATACTTAATGTTACTACCGGTGATGGTAGTTATGAGTGTGTTTATATTAGGGCTAATTAGTGCAGTTTTGCAGAGCTTTGGGTATATACCAATATTTGGAATGACAGAGATTACGCTAAGGCACTACATGAATATTTTGGAATCAAGGTCTTTTTTTAGGGCGCTTGCTTTTAGCATATATATATCGTTTGCAAGTGGAGGTATTTCAGTCTTTATAGGTACATATGTCGCCTATTTGATATACAGGAATAAGAAAGAAACACTTTGGGTGAGGACATTATATAAAATACCCATAGCTGTGCCCCATGCAATAGCCGTTTTGCTAGTATTTATTATGTTAACTCAGAGTGGGGTACTTTCAAGAATATTATATAATTTAGGGGTTATTGACAATCTTATGGAGTTCCCTGAACTAATTTTTGACAGAGGCGGGGTAGGAATCATTATTGCATACACATGGAAAGGGATACCCTTTATTATAATGATTACCTTAGGGATTCTTAAGAAAATAGATTTGCGGCTAGTGGACACAGCCCTTAATCTAGGAGCTAGTAAAAAAGAAGCCTGGTGGCAAGTAGAATTTCCAATGATTCTACCAACTATATTCACGGGCTTCATCTTGTTATTTGCTTTTTCTTTTGGAGCGTTTGAAGTTCCTTTTTTAATAGGCCCTTCAGCGCCGAGGGCTCTCCCAGTAGTTGCATATATTCAATATACTAGTATTGATTTAAGTTTAAGACCACAAGCGATGGTTATTAATGTTATAATAAGCATGATATCATTAATCCTTGTCTATGTATATATACTAGCTTTTAGGTCGATTAAAAAGTACTTTGGATAGGAGTATTGGATGAAAGATTTTTTTTCAAAACTTATTATTTTCATTATCTTATTGCCTCTAATTCCTTTAATGTTGTGGCCATTTATTGCATCGTGGAGATGGCCACAGTTAATACCTTTATTCGGGGAGGCTCGAGGATTTAAGCATTTTTTTAGTGCGGGATCAAATTCGGTTAATATATTGTTGTTTAGCGTTTTTTTATCTATAGTGGTTACAATTATTACTTTAGCAATTGCCTTACCAGCTGCTAAAGCTATTGCTTTTTATAGTTTTAGAGGTAAAAACATGATAAAAACTATAATTTTGTTACCTGTGATTGTCCCAATGGTCGCAGTCAGTATGGGCATCCATGTTTCTTTTATTTACTTGGGGTTAGCCAATAATTGTATTGGTGTGATATTAATTCATCTTATTCCAGGCCTTCCTTATGCAGTAAGAATACTATTAAACAGTTTTTTGTTAATTGGAGACGACATAGCAACGCAAGGAAAAAACTTAGGAGCAAATTCACTTCAGGTGCTATGGCATATAACGTTGCCATTAATTATGCCTGGAGTTATCGCAGCCTCTACAATGGTATACATCATTTCATTTAGCCAATATTTCATAACTTTCTTAATCGGTGGTGGAAGAGTGGTAACATTCTCCATGCTAATGTTTCCCCTAATAGAAAGAGGCGAGCGTGTACTCGCTTCGACATATAGCGTTGTTTTTCTAGCATCAATTTTATTAGTAGTTATAGTGGGAGATAAAGCAATGAAGGGATTCTTTAGCGATTCTAATTTTTTAGTGTAGGTGATTAAAATGGCAGATATAAAACTAATAAGCGTATACAAAAGATATGAGACAGAGAGTGTTCTAAACGGGCTATCTATTCACGTAAATAATGGTGAATATGTTTCGCTTATTGGAGTATCAGGATGTGGAAAAACTACAACTTTAAAAATTATAGCAGGACTAATAAAGCCATGCAGTGGGCAAGTCCTCTTTAACAATATCAATACTTCTAAGCTTTCAGAAAATGAATCTAGAG
Organism: Clostridiales bacterium; assembly: GCA_021129775.1. Classification (GTDB taxonomy): domain Bacteria; phylum Bacillota; class Clostridia; order Peptostreptococcales; family NVVX01. The sequence goes on along the minus strand of JAJOKP010000150.1, from coordinate 1,187 downwards.
CAGTAATAGTTGACCAAAATGTATTGTTATTTCCACATATGACTGTAGAGAGAAATATTAATTTCGGGCTTAGAATCCGTAGAGTATGCAAAGAAAAAATAAAAGAAAAAACAGAAAAACTCTTAAAAATGATACAGTTATCAGAGCACAAAAACAAATTTCCCTCAGAACTATCAGGTGGACAAATGCAAAGAGTTGCAATAGCTAGAGCAATGGCAATCGATCCTGAAGTACTGCTTTTAGATGAACCATTTTCTAAGCTTGACATTTCTCTTCGCGAAGATATGCGAAAATTCATCAAAGAAGTGCATGAAAATCACAAAATTACAATTATTATGGTTACACATGATAAAGAAGAAGCTTTTTTAATGTCAGACCGTGTGGCATTTATGGATAATGGGAGAATAGAACAATATGATACTCCAGAGAACATTTATAGACGACCGAGCAGTATGAAGGTTGCAAGATTTTTTGGGCATTGTAATTTTATAGAAGGAAAAGTTGAAAACAGTGTTTTCACATCAAAACTTGGAAATTACTCTGTTGATGAAAAAAAAGAAGGTAAAGCTACCTTGCTTATACGTTCGGAGCAAATTAAAATTGTAAACGAAGGAGAACAAAACATAACTGGCACAGTAACCGACTATAGATATGCTGGAGAAAAAACATATCTTAAATTAGATTCTAATGGAGTCACACTTCGGATCCATACAATAGAAGATGTTAAATATAGACTAAGAGATACAATTCATATTAAAATAGACTACAAGAAAGGAGTTTTGCTGTGGTAGATATCAGGGCAAAAACAAAGGATTATTTAATGGAATTGAATTATCATATAACTTACGAGGATCGTGATTTACTTAAACTAAAGCATAGAAAAACGATGAAAGAAGTCGCGGTGGTTGTTGGTAAAATACCTGAAGTAGATTTTATCAAGGATTTTGACGAAAAAACTAAATACATATTTGCTATTGCTGAAGAAGAGGTAGTAGGGTTTGGAGTAGATAAAGTTGCAACCTATATAGAAGGCTTGCCTAAGAATGTTTCATTGACTATTGTTGCAGATGACAGCTTGGAACACTGGATGAAAGACACATGGTTTTTCTTAAATAGATAGGAGGATTTTATGTTAGATACAAGCTCAAGGAGATTTGTTCAACCTATAATAGACAGAGCAGCAAGAG
>JAJOKP010000070.1 GCA_021129775.1 Clostridiales bacterium | reverse complement strand
GGTTGATTAGCCTAAGTCTTAACTGACTACGTTACTTAAGAATGTTATAGTTACCTACGGATGCTCCACAAGTCCGTAGCCATAAGGCTAGTGATTAAACATTCCTGATGGCAGGGAAAGTGTTGCTAGTAAAAACCTTTTGTAACATTGGCGATGTGGACTAACCCGCATGAGCGGTGGAGTTTGGCAGTATCTCATTACAAAAAAAAACTGCCAAAATTAAAATTAGATTTAGGCTTACATCCACCAGCCTAAAGGCGTGCTGGTTTTACGCCCAAATCTATAAACTATAGGAGGTACTTATTTATGCATTTGTCAAATCGTATCACTTCTATGCAAGAATCACCCATTAGAAAGCTAATTCCTTATGCTCTTCAAGCAAAAAAAGAAGGAAAGAAAGTCTATCATCTAAATATTGGACAGCCAGATATTGAAACGCCCGCATCTTTTATGCAATCAATTCGTGATTTTGACAAAAAAGTTATAGCCTATTCTCTATCTCAAGGAAGTCCTGAGTTAATTGAAGCGATTATTAAGTATTATAAAAAGTATGATATGCATTTTGAACAAGATGAAATACTAATTACCAATGGTGGTTCGGAAGCACTTTTGTTTTCAATAATTGCAGTTGCTGATGCAGGCGATGAATTATTGATTCCAGAGCCTTTTTACACAAACTATAACGGATTTAGTTCTGCTGTAAATGTAAAGGTTGCCCCTATTACTTGTAAGGCAGAAGATGGCTTTCATTTACCTACTAGAAAAGAAATAGAAAATTTAATAAAACCAAGAACAAAAGCAATTGTATTATCGAATCCCGGAAACCCTACTGGTGTTGTATATACAAAAGAAGAAATAAATATGCTTGCAAGCTTAACAAAAGAGTACAATTTATTTATTATTGCAGATGAAGTATACCGTGAGTTTGTATATGACGATTTAGGATACACAAGTTTTGGTAATATAGAGGAAATCGAAGATAGAGTAATAATTGTAGATAGTGTTTCTAAACGCTATAGTGCGTGTGGAGCTAGAATTGGATCGATTGCCTCTAAAAATAAAGAATTAATGAAACAAATTTTGAAATTATGCCAAGGGCGTTTATGTGTACCTACATTAGAACAAATTGGAGCTACTAAACTGTATGGCACTCCTAATAGCTATTTTGAAGAAGTAATTGGTGAATATGAAAAACGCAGAAATATTGTACACGAATCATTAAATGATATGCAAGGTGTACTATGTGAAAAACCTACAGGGGCTTTTTACGTGATTGCTAAATTACCAATAGAAAATGCTGAGGATTTTGTTATTTGGATGCTAAAAGATTTTGACGTTGATGGTGAAACTGTTATGCTAGCTCCAGCTGAAGGGTTTTATGCAACTAAAGGACTTGGTCGTGATGAAGTACGAATTGCATACGTGCTAAATGAAACTGATTTAAAGAAAGCAATGAGTATTTTAAAGATAGGCTTAGACAAATATTCAAAGATTTCAAAATAATTATTCCAGTTTCAACCCCTGTATTTATCCCGCAGACTTTGCAATAACATTGATGCGGGATTCTTTTAGCACGTATTGTTAATTATTTAACGACTGCAATTAATAAAACTTTCGTTTTATGTTAAATATTTAACAGACACGTTTTAGAAAGTTTATATTCAATTAATAATTATGTTCGGTCTTTCAATACTCGATGATATGGCAGCTTTTCTTTTAATAGTACATCGAATGAAAAAGACAAGGTTTTGAGGATATTCCCCTCTTATCTTGCCTTTATTAAGTCCGAATCTTTAATTTAAATGCATATTCTTAAGGATAAAGTCTGTTTAGAGTTCTAGCAAAAGGAATTGTTTGGCGAATGTGATCAATCCCACATATCCAAGCTACAGTTCTTTCTAAACCTAATCCAAACCCAGAATGCGGTACAGAACCATACTTTCTTAAATCAATATACCATTCGTATAACTCTTTTTCTAATTTTTCTTCTTTCATTCTTTCTAGTAGTAAATCTAAATCGTGTATACGCTCAGACCCTCCTATTATCTCTCCATAGCCTTCAGGAGCAATCAAATCTGCCCCTAATATCACTTTAGAATCATTAGGGTCCGGTTGCATGTAAAACGCCTTCATTTCCTTAGGAAAATGAGTAATAAATACTGGCTTGTCGTATTGTTCTGCAATAAAAGTTTCTTGAGGGGCACCAAAATCATCTCCCCATTTAAAATCAAAACCGTTGTCTTGTAACAGTTTAATTGTGTCAACGTACTTTATTCTAGGAAAAGGTCCTTTGATTTTTTTAAGTTCCTCAACGTCTCGTCCTAATATTTTAAGCTCTATTTGTCTGTTATCAATAACTTTTTGAATTATATATTCAACCATTTCTTCTTGTATTTTTAAATTTTCTTCAAATTGAACAAAAGCCATCTCTGGTTCAATCATCCAAAATTCAGTCAAATGCTTTCTAGTTTTAGATTTCTCCGCTCTAAACGTAGGGCCAAATGTATATACTTTCCCCAAAGCCATAGCTGTAGCCTCAGCGTATAATTGACCCGTTTGCGAAAGATAAGCTTTTTCACCGAAATATTCTATTTCAAACAAATCAGTAGTACCTTCACAAGAAGATGCTGTAATTATTGGTGGTTCAGTTAATGTGAAACCTCTATCATGAAAAAATATTCTGATTGCAAGATTGATTTCGTCTCTAATTCTAAGAATTGCGTTCTGCTTAGGGCTCCTCATCCACAAATGTCTATGTTCCATCAAAAAATCGGTTCCATGATCTTTTTTAGAAATTGGAAATCCCTCTTTTGCTAAAGAGATAATAGATACATCGTTAACTGTAATCTCAAAACCGCTTGGTGCCCTCTCATCTTTTTGAACTATTCCAGTTAATTCTATTGCAGATTCTTGTGTTAGACCTTTGCAAAGCTGGAATAATTCCTCCCCTACTTCTGATTTAACAACTACACCTTGTATAAAGCCTGTACCATCTCTTAGCTGCAGAAAGTGGATTTTGCCACTAGATCTTTTTCTAAGCAACCATCCTTTTAATAGTATTTCTTTACCTTCATACTCACTTATTTTTTCTATTGATACTACTACTCTACTCATTATAATACCTCCATATTATATATTAGTGTCAAACTCTCAGAGTTACTTCTATATCAAGAAGAGATTTATTCTCTTCTAAGATAGGGCAAATGTATTCATTAAGAAAATTATTAACTTGCTCTGGCGCTAATCCTATATAGTTTTTTGCTTCCATGAGCTGTTTAACTTGATTGATGGTTAACATAAAATTTTTATCGTTAACTATCCTCTCAATTAAGTCATTAGGTTTTCCTTCGATTTTTACTACTTTAGCTGTCTCCATTGAATGCATACGTATTCTCTCATGTAATTCTTGTCTATCCCCGCCATTTTTAACAGCTTGCATGATAATATTTTCTGTAGCCATAAAAGGTAATTCAGCTTCAATATGTTTTTGTATCATTTTTTCATACACTATCATGCCGTCAAATATATTTATTGCTATACTTAAAATAGCATCTGTTGCTAGAAAAGCTTCTGGCAAAGCAATTCTTCTATTAGCAGAATCATCTAAGGTTCTCTCAAACCATTGCGAGGACGAAGTCATTGCAGCATTCTGAGAATTTGTTATTACATGCCTTGCAAGTGATGCTATCCTCTCGCTTCGCATAGGGTTTCTTTTATAAGCCATTGCAGATGACCCGATTTGATTTTTTTCAAAAGGCTCTTCTATTTCTTTTAAGTTTTGCAAAAGCCTAATATCATTGGTCATCTTATGTAAGCTTTGCGCTATTCCACTTAATAATGATAGTATTTCATAATCTAATTTCCTTGAATAAGTTTGACCTGTTACTGGAAAAGTAGAATCTAATCCTATTTTTTTTGCTATCTTCTCTTCTAATTCGTAAACTTTTGTGGAATCGTTATCGAACAAGTTTAGGAAACTTGCTTGAGTTCCTGTTGTTCCTTTAACACCTCTTAATTTCATTTTACTAAATTGATACTCAAGATTTTCGTAGTCCATAAACAAATCATGCAACCAAAGAGAAGCTCGTTTCCCTACAGTTGTTAATTGTGCTGGTTGAAAATGTGTAAATCCTAGTGTCGGTAAATTCTTATATTTATCACAGAACTTTGACATTACATTAAACAGATTAAGCATTTTAACTTTAATAATTTCTAAGGCATCTTTCATTACAATTATATCGGTATTATCACCAACATAACAGCTAGTAGCTCCTAGATGAATAATTCCTTTTGCTTTTGGACATTGTTCCCCGTAAGCAAAAACATGAGACATAACATCATGTCTTGTTTCTTTCTCTCTTTTAATAGCTACATCATAGTTGATATTAAATTGGTTTTCTTTTAATTCTTCAATTTGTTCGTCAGTAATTGCTAAACCCAACTCCATTTGAGATTCTGCAAGAGCTATCCAAAGTTTTCTCCATGTTCTAAATTTGTTATCGGGCGAAAACACTCGCATCATTTCTTTGCTTGAATATCTGTCTATAAGAGGATTTTGGTAAATTTCTCTGTTTTTCAAAATATAAGCTCCTTTTTTGCACAGAATTTAATTTTAAAGCATTGCTACGTTTATTTTAACAAACATTGTTGCATTTTACTATATTATTCGTAAAAAGATATTGGCATTTCATTTTTTATATAACGACTTTAAGACTCCCAACCTAATCTAGGAGCCTTAAAATCGTTATTATTACAATTAAATTGAATGATTTTAGAATCTAATAACTTTTTTAATATACGATTCAACTTCTTTTGCCGAACTAAAATTGGTTACAGCTTCTGCATGAGCTTGCATTTCTTTTTGACTCAATTTATTAATGATTTCTCGAGCTTTTAGAATAGATGATGGACTCATACTAAACTCTCGTAGACCCATGCCTAAAAAAATTGGTATTAATTTAGGGTTACCTGCTGTTTCTCCACAAATTGCAACTTTAATTTTTGCATTTTTCCCATTTTCAATTACAGATTTTATTAATCTCAACAAAGCTGGGTGATGTTGATTATATAGGTGAGAAATATTTTGATTCATCCTATCAACAGCAACTGTATATTGCAATAAGTCATTTGTTCCAATGCTAAAGAAATCCACTTCCTTTGCAAGTTTATCTGATATTATTGCTACTGCAGGGATCTCAATCATAATTCCTAATTCAACATCATGGTTAAAAACAATTTGTTTTTCTTCTAACTCTAGTTTAACCACTTCAATAATCTCTTTAATTCTTATAATTTCCTCTAGAGAAGAAACCATTGGAAACATTATTTTTAAGTTACCAAACATGCTTGCTCTATAGAGAGCTCTTAATTGCGTCTTGAACAAATTTTCTTCCTCTAAACATATTCTTATTGCTCTATAGCCTAGAAAAGGATTCATTTCTTTGGGTAAATTAAAATACTCTACTTGCTTATCCCCACCAATATCTAATGTTCTTATAACTACAGGATATGGATTGAGAGATTCAAGTACTTCTTTATATGCACTAAATTGTTCATCTTCTGAAGGAAAGTTACTTCTTCCCATATATAGAAACTCAGTTCTAAATAGACCTACTCCTTTTGCATCATTTTCATGAACTATATTTAGCTCGCTAGGAGTTCCTATATTAGCTTCTAATGTTACCTCAAAACCGTCTTTTGAAATTGTTTTTTTACCAATATATTTTTTAAGTTTTGCTTTTTCATTTTTTTGTGATACTTTAATTGCTTTATATTTTTCAATAATTGTATCTGTCGGACGTACAAAGATTTCTCCGCTACTTCCATCAAAAACGATAAAATCATTTTCTTTAATAGACTTGATTTTGTTTCCCACACCTACAATTGCTGGGATTCCTAGAGTTCTTGCCATAATTGCAGAATGGGAAGTTTTACCACCTATCTCTGTTATAAATCCTATTATTTTAGAAGGGTCCATCTGTACTGTTTCTGAAGGTGTTAAATCATGTGCTACAATAATAACCTCTTCATTTATTTTAGATATGTCTAGCATATTAATTCCCATCAAATTATTAATGACTCTACCCATTACATCCTTAATATCAGAGGCTCTTTCTTTCATATATTCACTATTCATATTATTGAATAGGTTAACATATTTTGAAGTAATTTCATTAACTGCATTTTCAGCACTTAGTTCTTTATCACATATTTTTTTTTCAATTGCGGTCATTATCTTTGGATCTTTCAACATCATTTGATGTGCCTCGAATATCACGCTTTCTTTTTTTCCCACATTAGCAATTGCATGTTTGCGTAATTCTTCAATCTGAGAATAACTAGTTTCAATTGATTCCTGTAATCTTTCTTTTTCAACTTGTGGATCTATATTTTCTTTCTTTAATAGTACAGCAGTATTATTTGACAGAACTACCACTTTACCTAGTGCAATGCCAGGCGAAGCTGAAATCCCATTCATTTTACATCCTCCATATACTATGATTTTTTGAATAAACTAATGTAATCAAGTTGCTTTGTGATAGGAAAAAGGTTATTAGTGTTCACCACCAAGCCTATTAATAAGCTCTGAAACTGCAAGCATCGCTTCAATTTCGTCTTCGCCGTTTGCTTGAACATCGAATGTACTCCCACCAACAATGCCAGAAGATAATATGGCAATTAGACTTCTTGTATCACTTTTTTTCCCATTGAATATTAAGTTTATTTCTGATTTAAAACTAGCTACTGTTTTCACAAGTTCTGCCGCAGGTCTAGCATGAAAACCTAATTTGTTTGTAATTGTGAAAGTTTTTATATGCATAACAACATCTCCTAATTGATTTTTTTAAATCCGTTAACCTCTTCAGCGGCTAATTTTACTTCTTCAATTGAATTGCTTATCGAAGCTTGAACAGTTGCAGCGATACTTCCTTCGACTATAGGAGCATCTGCTATTATTGCACGTTTTTTTATTGTATCATGTAGAAAATCTAATGCCATTTCCGTATTTAAAATTGCACTTCCTAAATCAACAAGAATCAATACCCCATCGCCTTCATCAGCCTTAATTATTGCTTCACTAATTTTAATAGAATCTGTTCCAATTGCTCCGTCTTTTGTCCCACCTGCTGGAATGATTTTAAGATTCTTGTGTGCCATTTGAGAGCATAGTTCCACTACCCCATCAGCAATTTTAGAACTATGTGATACAATTACAATGCCTATCATAAAGTTTCCTCCAAACTATTCTTATTCTACTAAACTCTCGCGATTCTTTAATACATTATTTATTGTTTTTAAAATTAAATAGCAAGATGTTGCGCCTGGATCTTGGTGTCCTATACTTCTCTCGCTAAGATAGCTTGCTCTTCCTTTAGTAGCAATAATTGTTTTAGTAAATTCTACTCCCTCTAAAGCAGCAATTTCTGCTTTATTTAGTGCATCTATAAGCGAGTCCCCTATATCAAGAGATTTTTTCATTGCATCATATGCAGGGATTAGTGAATCTAGCATTGTTTTTTCCCCTTTTTGTGCTTTGCCTCGCATTTGTATTCCCTTAATAGCGCTCTCAAACAATAGCAACAGATCATCATTAGAGAGGGCATCTTTACCAACCACCGAAGATGAAGCTTTCAAAAAGGCTGTTCCAAATAAAGGACCAGATGCTCCGCCAGTAGTTGATATGAACGTCATTGCGACAGTTTTCAAAATCGCACTACAATCTTCTTCAGCAATACTTTCTAATTTATTTTTAACTGCCGTAAAGCCTTTGGTCATATTGATTCCATGATCTGCATCACCTATGGCAGCATCAAGTTCAGTTAGTAAGGCTTTGTTTTCATCCATTGTCTTTGCGATTTCTTTAAAAATCTCTACTATAATGTCTTTGTTAAACAAATATAACCCTCCTTAAAATTCTCGTGTATTAGATAAGACTATAGAAACGGTTAGTATCCACAGGTTTATGATAGATCTTTTCAGTATAACAAATACTCACCGTTCTATAGTTTCAAATATTTATTGCCTAAAACTGTTTATATGCGGGAGTGTCAGCTACATCATCTAATAGCTCTTTAAGTTCAGCATCTAGCTTAATTACAGTGATTGAGCATCCTGCCATTTCTAATGCTGTCATATAATTACCTACTATTGTTTTATGAATATTGACTCCCATTTCTTTTATAATGGCATTAACTTTGTTGTTGACGATATAGAGCTCCATAAGTGGTGTAGCTCCCAAACCATTTATCATTACCGCTACCTCGTCATTTTTTTGTAATTGTAAATCATTAATAATTTTTTTGACCAGTTCACTAGTTATTTCATCTGCACTTTTTATCTTCTCTTTTCTTATTCCAGGTTCTCCATGGATTCCTAAGCCAATTTCCATTTCATCTTCTGCTAATACAAACCCTGGTTTACCAACAGCAGGAATTGTGCAGGAGCTTAATGACATTCCCATTGTTCTAACATTTGATATTACCTTTTCTGCCACTTTTTTTACGCTAGTTATATTTTGCCCTCTTTCTGCAGCAGCACCAGCAATTTTATGGATGAACACAGTGCCTGCTGTTCCTCTCCTACCTGTAGTATAAGTACTATCTTCAACAGCTATATCATCATTTACTACTACTTGTTCTACTTTTATCCCATCAGCTTCTGCTAGTTCAGCAGCCATTTCAAAGTTTAAAATGTCTCCAGTATAGTTTTTGATTACCAATAAAACTCCCTTGCCATTATCAGCAGCTTTAATACCTTCAAATACTTGATCAGGTGTAGGTGAAGTAAAGACATCTCCTGCTACAGCAGCATCAAGCATTCCTTTTCCAACAAATCCTCCGTGAGATGGTTCATGTCCGCTCCCACCACCACTGATTAAACCTACTTTTTTAGAAGAATGTGTTCTCTGTAGCACGTCAAAACCTACCACTCTTTTCACATAATCTGGGTGCGCCGATACAATCCCCTCTAACATCTCATTTACAACATTTGCAGGGTTATTAATCAATTTCTTCACTTTGTATTCCTCCTTGTTTTTTAGTTGCGTAGCTAACAACATATAATGCAACAATCATGCCAATAAAGACAAAAATGGGTAAAGTAATTGTTTGCCCTCTGTTTAGTACGTATATTTCTTTATTATAGGCAGGACAGAATA
>JAJOKP010000071.1 GCA_021129775.1 Clostridiales bacterium | reverse complement strand
TTCATAATGCAACATTTTTTTCATGTTTTTTCATAGAACTTTTGACACTACCTTTGTCAAGCCTTTTTTAATGATACGCAACACATTTAACCTGAACTTAACATTTGTTATAATGGATCTGCAAAGCGTTCAATTTTCTCCTTTGAAACGCCTAAAAATTTATGACTGTTTACTTGGAAGCCAATTCAAACTAGAGAATCTAAGAGAAAAACCAAAAAGAGATAATGAAATTTTCATTGTTAAAAACACCTCTCGCATCCCAATATGTTTTATTCCTTAACATAATTCAAAGGCAATAGTGTAAGTCTATATTAACTGCTCCACTTTACCTACTGGCGACATGTACACAACAAATTCATCTTCACCGTCTATTTCTACAAGTGCATCAATTCGTTCTTGCTCATAAGCCGCTATAGCACAGGTTCCACACCCTATAGCTTCCGCTGCTAGATATAAATTCTGACAAATATGTCCTGCATCTAATAGCATTACTTTATGTGATGCCATACTATATCTCCATTCTCCTCGATATGGTATGCATGCCCAAATAAATAGTACAGGAGCAGTAACTATAAATTTCTGTTTGGCTGTAATTTTTTCAATATCATTTTCTATTCTACCTTCATTGATAGTGCGAATCAGCTCATGGCTTAAAGCAAGATACCTATATATACCTTTTTTTAGTCCTTCTACGTTATTTATCAATAGATATGTTTCAAAGGGATGTCTTGCTCCAGCGGATGGTATTGGGCGAAGTGTTGCGTAATTATCACCTCTAATGTCATCTACACCTTGCGTTGCCCATAGCAAAAATGATAACTCTTTCAACGACAGCTCATTGCTTTTAAATTTCCTATGGCTTCTTCTTTTTTTTAAACAACTTAGTAAACTATCATCAATTATTATGCTTTCATCAAATTCTGGCAATTCTGTTTTTTCAGAGTTTTCATCATATGGTTTTTGCAATGGTGGTTGTGGGACCTCTTTTGACTGATCAGTTTCAATCTCTTTCAGCAAATTAAAATTTGATTTCATCATATTTCTACCTTGCACACAAAACTTTTGTAATTTATCACAACTTATTTTCAAGATTTTCACGCTCCTCTAAATTTATATATCTTTTTCCTAATATAATAATTCTACTCATAAAAAAAAATACCTTCATAATGTTTAAAAGAAAGTATTCTTCTTGTAATTTCAGAATTTAACAAATAAACCTCTCAGAAGTCGACAGTAACTTGCTTGTTACACAATTCTTACCTTATGATAAGTCCAGCTTGTTCAGTATCTCCTTTAGCTTTATTACTTCTTCTTTAGTTAAAGTTACGCCTTTAGCCATTTTTTTATGTTCTGGATCCCATTCACGCAAATCATACTTAGGTGGTCTTTCGTTCCAACTAACCATATTAAACTCTTTTGTCCAACCCTTTGCTGATTCTGATAAAACTCCTAAACTGCTTGTAATTTCAAATTTAAACTCTGCCATTTTAAACCTCCATCAATAATAATATTTACTATATGTGAATTATAGCATAAACTCAGCTCTGATGCAACAAATATTTATAAGTTTTGTTAATTTTCTTAATTGTTCTTCTTCATCTTGATATTTGTTTGCGAAATAATCACTAATCATATACAAGTGGTTCAACTATTTTCGCAACTCATTTTTGTAGTAATTGGCCCTTCCACCACTTCCTTCAATCAATATCTCATAAGAAGGAATACTATAAACTTTAAGTCTTGCATCAAGAAAGTCTGAAAAAACCAAAAGCGAGCCATCTGCAGATATGTCTAATGCCGTTGGTTGGTTTCCTGCTACTATCGCATCTAGCATATTACCAGTGACTGTGTCAAACAATAGTACCGAACCCCATTCAGGTCCTGGGCGATAATAACTAGTTGGACTATTCCGTCCTCTGCAAGAAGCAATAAGTATTCTTTTGTCAGGAGTTAATGCAATAGTATTAGGGTTAGCATCAGTGCTAGCAAAAGTAGTAACTTCGTCAGTTAGCATATCTACTTTCATAATTTTGTTCCTTCCCATATCTGAAACAAAAAGCAGTCCACGCTCTTCATCTGCTACTATGTGCCTCATTGCTCCCCCGCTTTTGAAAATTACTACTTTATCACCAGTCAGCAAATCAATCTTTTGAATCTCGCCCCTATGAAAACCTGCAACGTAAAGTGTTTTACCGTCTTCTGTTGCATATATGCCTCTTGGGGTTCTCACTACAGGAATTTTCCTTCTAAGTTTTCCTGTTTCAAGATCTATTTCAGACACGTCTCTACCTGACCAGTTTGAAGCAAAAAGAGTTTTCCCGTCTGCAGAAATATCCATAACTTTTGTCCATACACTTCCTGTATTTAAAACACGTGATACTTCTTTTGTATTTGCATCAATCTCAAATATTTTGCCAGTTTCCATCTGACTTATATAAGCATAATTCCCATCTTCAGAAAAAATCACTTCAACTCCGCCATATCCACTCAAATATATTTTTTTTAACCTTTCACCACTCTCAGTGTTAAAGACACAAACTCCGCTTCTACTATTCATTAGTGAAGTTACCCATATTTCAGTTCCATCAAGACTGAAAGCGGCTCCTTTTGGCGAATTAATTAATCCAATATTTAGGACGTGTGTAGTGAGTTGCCCTTTAAAATTGTTTAGCAGAGGATTATTTATAAGAGGGTTATCAGTATTTACTCCATTTTCACTTTCCTCGCCTGTGACTGCTGATTGCCTACACTCTGTATCTCCAACATGCAAACTATTAGGGCTACCGTCCTCTGCACTACGCGTATTTGTAGTTGCAATATCTTCATTTCGTATTTGATCTAAGCTAGTTTTATCAGATAATTCTCTAGTAGCATTTTTTGATTTGACTATTAATTCCTCTGAAATATCCTCATTATAGTTTTTAGTAACGATTGTTTGCATTTCAGTATCTGAGTTTTTCTCGCAGCTTGTTGTTACCACAAACAAAGCAACAATAGCTAGAATGACTATACTTAGATAAACCTTCTTCACAAAAATCACTTCCTATTTTTCGGATTTTAACTCTATAATACAAAAAATCAAATCAAAATATTTCTAAGCCGACTGGGCAATGGTCACTCCCCATAATCTCAGGATGAATACTAGCATCTTTCATTTCATTTATTAATTGGTTTGATACAACAAAATAATCTATTCTCCACCCTACATTTCTATCTCTAGCTTGTCGCATATATGACCACCATGAGTATGCATTTTCTTTTTCCGGGTAGAAATATCTAAAACTATCAGTAAATTCAGCATCTAATAATTCTGTCATTTTATTTCTCTCTTCATCTGTGAATCCAGCGTTTCTACGGTTTGTTTCAGGGTTTTTCAAATCAATTTCCTTATGTGCTACATTCAAATCACCACATAATATAACCGGTTTCATTTTATCTAGTTCCTCTAAAAATGCTCTAAAATCATCTTCCCATATCATTCTATAATCTAGTCTTAATAATTCTCGTTTTGAATTAGGTGTATATACGTTCACTAAATAGAACTTTTCAAACTCTAATGTAATAACTCGTCCCTCTTGGTCATGCTCTTCTATGTTCATCCCATACTTCACTGAAATAGGTTTAATCTTGGAATAAATAGCAGTCCCTGAATAGCCCTTTTTTCTGGCGTAGTTCCAGAATTGATAGTAATCCTCTAACTCCAATTCAATTTGTCCTTCTTGCAGTTTTGTTTCCTGTAAACAAAATATATCTGCATCAACTGATTTAAAATATTCCATAAAACCCTTTTTGACATTAGCTCTTAACCCGTTTACATTCCATGATATTAATTTCATTTCGTCCTCCTAAAGTATGTTTTACACAAACAAAAATCCTAACGCATTGAAAGTGTATCCAATAACTATTATCCCTATTGCTATAATTCCAACAAATACATATAACAATTTGGGTTTTACAACTCTTTTAAGCATTATAATAGACGGCAAAGACAACGCTGTGACAGCCATCATAAAAGATAATATTGTTCCAACTTCTACTCCTCTTGCAAATAGTGCTTCTGCAATTGGAATAGTTCCAAATATATCTGCATAAATTGGAATTCCTACAATTGTTGCTAGCATTACTGCTAAAACATTTCCACTACCTAGTATGCTCTCTATTATCTTTTGTGGTATCCAATTATGGATTACAGCCCCAATACCAACTCCTACTATTACATATATCCAAACTTTATTTACTGTTGCTACAACCTGCTCTTTAGCATAAATAACTCTTTCTTTTTTACAGAGTTCTGCAGAATCGGTTGGTACACTACAACACGATGTTTCAAAAATTTCTACTTGATCTGCAAGCTCCATTTTATCAATTAGTACCCCACCCACAACAGCAAGTATCAAGCCAACGATTACATATGCTATCGCGATTTCAGGGCCAAACACGCTCATAAGTAGTATAAGCGCACCCAAATCCACTAGTGGAGAGGATATCAGAAATGAAAATGTTATTCCTATAGGCAGTCCTGCATTTGTAAATCCGATAAAAAGAGGGATAGAAGAACAACTACAAAACGGTGTGACTGTCCCTAACAATGCTCCCATAATATTGGCTTTTATTCCTTTGTATTTGCCTAAAATTTTCTTTGTTCTCTCTGGTGGAAAATAGCTTTGAATATATGATATTAAAAATATAAGCACTGATAACAAAATCATAATCTTTAATGTAGCATAAATAAAAAAGTGGATACTTGCACCTAATCTAGTAGAAAAATCTAACCCTGTAGCTAACAACCCATTTCCTATAATATCTTTAAGCCAAGACATTCCTAAAATTTGATTTTGAAACACATCCCATATAGCTTTAATAATTTGCATTCTATCTGCCTCCGAAGGAAATATTTTTTTGTTGTTATAATGGGTATACTAATAATCACTATTTACTACTTCATTTAACATTTTACTATTCAATAAGCTAAATCTATTTTTATTATACGATAAAATCTGCTCGTTATTAAGGGAAGCAAGCTCTCTAGATAGGGCACTACGATTAACTCCTAAATAATCAGCTAACTCTTCTCTATTAAAAGGTATTTCGACTTCAGCCGTTTCACTAAACCGTAATTCGTTTATTAGATAGAATGCAAGTTTTTGCCTTGTGGTTTTTTTAGTAATACAATCTATCCTATGATTTAGTAAAATATTCTTTTGTGCAATAAGTTTAAGCATATTTTCAACTAGTTTATTGTGAAACATACATGCGTTTTTACATGTTGAAGTTAGACTTCTAAGACTCAATAAAACAACTATACTATCCGTAGCAGCTTGAGTAGAAACTGGATATGCATTAACCTTTGCAATAAAGTAAGACTCGCCAAATACGTGTGATGGCATAATGTTAGCAATAACTATCCTGTTTCCGACAAAGTCTTCTTTAATTATATTGACCTGCCCTTCAACTACTAATCCAATATAATCTGGAGAATCGCCTGCGTGCCATATATATGCTTTTTTGGGGTATCTTTTTTCACTAGCACTTAGGCACTCTAAAACAGACGTAATGTCATCTTCACTCATACCTGCGAAAATTGGTGAGTTCAGCTTAAAAATATTCTTCAAATAAACACCTCTTTTGTTGCATTTGCAACCGAATTCTATTTTTGATTATATTATATTGTATTTAGAAAGTCAATCAATGAGGAGGTCACTTATGAAAAGAAATATAATCACAATTGATGAATCAAAATGCGTAGGTTGTAGCTTATGCGTTAATGCATGCCATCAAGGCGCTCTAAAACTTGTAGATGGAAAAGCTAAATTGATATCAGATTCCTACTGCGATGGTCTAGGAATGTGTCTACCCTCATGCCCTGCTGATGCATTAAAAGTTGTTGAAAAAGATGTTAGTGAATTTAACAGCGAAAGAAACGAAAATAATGGTTTACATGAAACTAAAAATGAGAGGAATGAAAAAAAAAATGAGTACGAAGAAAAACGAAACATTAGGATGCGGATGTCCTTCTAGCAATGCAAAGGAACTGATTAGAGACAAAAAAATGGTCAAAGAGATTAAACAGGTGAGTACAACTCAAAATGAACAGCCAATTTCCGAGCTAAGACAATGGCCTTGCCAAATTAAACTTGTCCCAACAAATGCTCCATATTTAGACGGAGCTAAGCTGCTAACCGCTGCAGATTGTACTGCATTTGCAAATGCAAATGTGCATAGAGATTATATGCAAAATAAAATAACATTAATAGGCTGTCCTAAGTTAGATGATGGAGATTACTCAGAAAAACTAACTGAAATTATTAAAAACAATAATATTAAAAGTGTTGACGTTTTGAGAATGTCTGTGCCTTGCTGCGGTGGTATTGAAAATGCAGTAAAGCAAGCACTTATTAATAGTGGTAAAATGATCCCTTGGAGCATTACAACCCTAGCTCCAAATGGAGAAGTAGTCGAATAATTAAAAACTAAAGGATGTGTAAAAATGATTGAAAAAAGATATGAGTTTACAGTAAGCGAAGGAAAAGTAATTGAAAAAATCATTGATGAAGAAGCAGTTGCTGTTAATCATATGATTTTACCAAAAGGAGATAGACTCCCAGAGCATTTTTCAAATGCGCCAGCTTATATGATAGTCTCACAGGGCAAGATAACATTGCAACTTAATGAGCAAGCAGCTCATGTTTACAATATAGGTAGTATAATTGACATTCCTTACAATATGAAAATGAATGTAGCTAATGAACACGATGAAACTTTAGAATTGTTTGTAGTAAAAGCACCAGGTCTGAAAAGCTACAAGTAATAATTATTATAGGAGGAAATAAGATGGAAAATATGTTTTGTTTTCAATGTCAAGAAACTGCAAGAGGTACAGGATGTACAAAAGTGGGGGTCTGCGGTAAACAAGCAGAAACAGCGAACTTACAAGATTTATTGATTTATTCTTTAAAAGGAATTTCATCTTTAGTTGTTCAGGCAAAAGAAGCAGGTGTAGAAATAAGAGAAGCTGATTTATTTGTTATACATGGTCTGTTTATGACAATTACTAATGCAAACTTTGATGATAGCAGATTTATCGAAGTAATTATAGAAGCTCTAACTATAAGAGACTCTATAAAGTCTAAGTTAACGACTAAAAATATTGACTTTGAATTGTCATCAGATATTATAACTTGGTCTGCTTCAACTAATGATGAATTCAAAGCTAAAAGTGAATTTCACGAAGTTAGTGTGTTAGCTACAGAAAATGAGGACGTAAGGTCATTAAGAGAGCTTATTATTTATGGTATTAAAGGTCTCGCTGCGTACACACATCATGCTTTTAACTTAGGCTTTGAAGATACAAAAATTTATGATTTTGTTCATAAAGCACTAAGTGCATTATTAGATGACTCTCTAGGTGCTAATGAGTTAGTTGCGTTAACGCTAGAAACAGGTAAATTCGGTGTAGAAGCTATGGCTATACTTGATAAAGCAAACACAACTAAATATGGAAATCCTGAAATTACTGAAGTTAATATTGGAGTTAGCAACAAACCAGCTATATTAATCTCAGGTCACGATTTAAAAGACTTAGAACAATTGATGGAACAAACTCAAGGTACTTGTGTTGATGTGTATACACATAGCGAAATGTTACCAGCACATTATTATCCTGCATTCAAGAAATATGATAATTTCATAGAAAACTATGGAAACGCTTGGTGGGCACAGAAAAAAGAATTTGCAAGCTTTAATGGTCCAATACTGTTTACGACTAACTGTATTGTCCCACCAAAAGGCGAAGTGCTTAATAGAATGTTTACATCTGGCGCATCTGGATTCCCAGGTTGTAAGCACATTGTAGCTGTAGATGGTAGGAAAGATTTTACTGAGATTATTGAACTTGCTAAAACTCTACCATCTCCTACAGAAATTGAAACTGGAAAAATTGTAGGTGGATTTGCTCACGCACAAGTATTTGCATTAGCTGACAAAGTAGTTGATGCTGTTAAAACAGGGGCTATCAAAAAATTCTTTGTAATGGCTGGTTGCGACGGTAGAATGAAGTCAAGAAATTATTATACTGAGTTTGCAGATAAATTGCCAAAAGACACTGTAATTTTAACTGCAGGATGTGCTAAATACAGATATAATAAATTAGATTTAGGTGACATTGGTGGTGTACCAAGATTACTAGATGCTGGGCAATGTAACGATTCATACTCTCTAGCTGTAATCGCTCTAAAACTGAAAGAAGTTTTTGCACTAGAAGATATTAATGAATTGCCTATAGCATATAATATTGCATGGTATGAACAAAAAGCGGTGATCGTATTGTTGGCGTTACTATACTTAGGGATTAAAGATATTCATCTAGGACCAACATTGCCTGGTTTCTTATCACCTAACGTAACGAATGTGTTAGTGGAAACATTTGGTGTTTCTGGTATTGGAAGTGTGGATGAAGATATTAAAATGTTTTTAGGGTAAGTTTTCTTTAAACTTTTAAAACAGAAAGCTAATAGTAATAGTTCAGCTTTCTGTTTTTTAAAAAAACTATTCTTAGACCTTAAACCTATCTGACAAGTCTTTCAGCTGGCTCGTCATTTCATTTAGTTTCCTAATGCTCTCTGTTATTGTCGCATGACTAAAGACCTGAGATTCTATATTTGAGTTAATATCATCGACTGCTGTCGCATTTTCTACAGAAGCCTCTGTTACTTGAACAATTGCTAACGTTATTTCCCCCGTAATATTTCTTTGTGCGGCTGTAAAACTAGCTGACTGCTCTGATATTTCCTTTATTTCATGTGACAGCTTGAAAATCTCATCAAATTTTTGTTTAGTCTCTGTAACTTTCTTAACTGAATTGGTTGATTTGGTCTTCCCATCTTCAATAGCATTAAATGCCTTAATTGAAGCACTTTGAATTTGTTTAGTTGCCTCAATAATTGAATGTACAGCATTCTTTGATTCTTCCGCCAACTTACGTACTTCTTCTGCTACAACCTTAAATCCTTTGCCATGCTCACCAGCTCTTGCTGCTTCTATTGAAGCATTAAGTGCTAAAAGATTTGTTTGCTCTGCAATTCCTTCTATGGAATGTCAACACTTATTTAAACAATTTCTTTAAGGTGTAAAATCTTTTAAATAAATTCATTTTGCAGTAGAAGTAGTAGTTGTGGAGCTTGTGGTAAAGTGTGTTTTTAGTTAGTGTCACTTGGTGAAGACTGTGGTCAAAATTGTGGGTAAAGGGTGGGAAACTGTTCTTTA
>JAJOKP010000125.1 GCA_021129775.1 Clostridiales bacterium | reverse complement strand
AATGTCGAAAGTAAGGCCCGTATGTTATACTTAGTATCTATTATAAGTAATAGAATAAACGTAACATTTAAATGTCCTAGACATTATCTCGGATTAGACAGAAAGTATTAAATAGTTTTGTGAAAGGGGGTTGTGTGAAGAAGATACTTTGAATAAGCTTGAAGCAATAAAAAAAGTAAGAGTGGTAAAGAATTATGAGAAACCAAATTAAAACGGAGGTTATTATGAAAAAATTAAGTTTAGTATTAGTGCTTATGTTATTACTTACAGCTATTGTTACTGGATGTGGAGCTGAGGATGAAGCTCCAGCAGATGTTGCAGATGAAAAAGTAGAAGACTTTAGCATCGAAATTCAACTAAGCCATGTTTTTAGTCCAAAAGACCAACTAGCAATTGAAATGGCAAATGCAGCTGATATCATTAGAGAAAGAACTGATGGAGCTGTTGATATTCAAGTATTTGATAGTGGACAGCTACCAGTTTACAAAGAAGGTTTAGAGCAAGTAGTTAGAGGCGCTAACTTTATTTCAGTTGAAGATCCATCATATGTTGGTGACTATGTACCTGATTTTGTAGCATTAATTGGACCAATGCTTTATGAAACATACGAAGAGTATGCTGCAATGATGGAAACTGCTTTAGTTGCAGAGCTAAAAGAAAGAGCAGCTGAAGAAGGAATTAAAATATTAACATTAGAAGTTATGTTTGGATTTAGAAATATGATTACTGATAAAGAAATTGTTACACCAGAAGATATGGAAGGATTGCTAATTAGAGTTCCTAATAGTCAATTATGGATGGAAACTTTAGGAGCAATGGGAGCAACTGCTACCCCACTACCATGGAATGAAGCAGTTCCAGCACTTAGACAAAACGTAGTTCATGGTATAGAAGGATCAGCAACAACTATGCTTCATCATAAAATCTATGAAATGTTAGGAAACGTTTCTATGACCAAACATTTTTTAGGAACTGCAGGAGTTTACATTAATACAGATGTTTTTTATTCTATGCCTGAAAAATATCAAAAAATAGTACAAGAAGAATTCGTTGCAGCTGCAAGACGCAACAATGAAATTTTAATAGCGAATAACGAAGATGTTGTTAATCAACTTAAAGAAAAAGGTGTTAAGTTTAACGAAGTTGATTCTGATGCATTTAGAGCAAGAACAGCAGTAGTGTTTGAAACTTTCGAAGGACTTACACCAGGAATCTATGATAGAATTATGGAAGAATTAAAAGCAATTAGAGGTAACTAGAACTTAGAAATAGTAAAGATTTATTTCGTGCCAATCCTACATGGATTGGCACGAATAAAACTATGTATTATGTAAGGAGTAGTAGATATGAAAGCTATTATAAAAGATATTGAACTATACATAAGTTCCTTTTTTATTAGTATAACTGTAATTATCGTTATTATTAACGTGTTGCTAAGGTATTTGTTTGCTGTTGGTGTTCCTTGGGCTGTAGAAATGGCTACGATATGTTTTATTTGGAGCATTTTTGTTGGTGCCAGCTCATGTTACAAGAAAAAAATGCACATAGGTATTGATTTAGTTACAAGAACTATGCCACCAAAAGTGGAAAAAGCAATTGGAGTGATGGTTAACATAATTATGCTTATACTAACAGGATCATTGTTTTATTTAAGTATAGTACTAACATACAATGCTGTTGGGAAGCCAACAAATGTAATGGGGATTTCTTCAGCTTATGTAAACTCGTCTTTAATTGTAGGGTTTGGTATGATGACAATTCATACAATAGGGTTTTTGATTGAAGATTACAAGATGTATTTTAAGAAAAATTTTACTAACGGACTAGACAGTAAGTAGCATCTTTTTAAGTTAAGATAATTCTATTTAACATAGGATTGATGTAATATATATAGCGTAGGAGTGATATACATGGCTTGGTTGCCAGCTATAACGGTTTTTTTATTGTATTTTTCAAGCATTCCAATAGCGTTTGCACTTATTGCAGCGGCGTTGGTATTTTTTGGTTTTATCAATGTAGGAATGCCCGTAGATTTAATACTTCAGAGATTTGTAACGAGTGCCACTTCTTTTCCATTACTAGCTATTCCGTTTTTTATTATGGCTGGTTCGATAATGAATTACTCGGGGATTAGTTCAAAGCTAATGAAAATGGCTGAAGTTATGGCAGGTCACTTGGTTGGAGGTCTTGCACAAGTAAATGTAGTACTTAGCACGTTAATGGGCGGTGTATCAGGTTCGGCTAATGCTGATGCTGCTATGCAGTCTAAAATACTTGTGCCTGAAATGGAAAAACGAGGGTTTAGCAGACCATTTGCCGCTGCAATAACAGCTGCTTCATCTGCAATTGCACCTGTTATCCCACCAGGGATTACACTAATAATATATTCTTTAATTGCTAACGTATCTTTAGGCAAACTATTTATAGGGGGCTATGTTCCAGGAATTATAATGGCAATATGTCTAATGGTTGCAGTTTCAATTGTATCTAAAAAACGAGGATATAAACCAACAAGAGAAAAAAGAGCAACATTTAGAGAGATTATGACTCAGTTAAGAGAGTCAGCTTGGGCACTGTTTCTACCTTTTGGTATAATAGCAGGACTGCGTTTTGGGATGTTCACACCTACAGAAGCTGGAGCAATGGCAGTATTGTTTGGTGTATTAGTTGGTTTCTTTGTATATAAAGAATTGACGTGGAAGCACTTCCCGCAAATATTAAAAGAAACAGTTCAAGGAACAAGTACGGTAATGCTAATAATAATTGCAGCATCTGTATTTGGTTTGTATTTGACATGGGAAAGAATTCCACATATAATAGCGAGTTCTTTGCTAGACCTAACACAAAATAGAATTTTAATGCTTATGTTAATCAATGCACTTCTCTTAGTTGCAGGTATGTTTTTAGAAGGAGGAGCTGCTTTAATAATACTAGCTCCATTACTTGTACCCGTTGCTTACGGGTTAGGCATTGACCTCGTACATTTTGGCTTAATCTTAATAGTGAATATAATGATAGGGGGAGTAACCCCGCCATTTGGATCAATGATGTTTACTACTTGCACCATATGTGACGTAAAAATAGCAGACTTTGTAAAAGAAGTATGGCCCTTTATACTAGCACTATTAGTTGCATTAATGATAGTGACTTATTGGCCAGCATTAATATTGTTTTTGCCTAATTTGCTTATGTAGAAAAGCGAGACCAAAAATACTTTTAAAATGAAAGAAGTCTATTAGAATTAAACCTCACTGTTGAATATACAGTGAGGTTTTTACTATGCAAAGATTCTTTTGGTATATTAGGGACGGATACTCGGTGTGATTTTTTTAGGACATGTCTATGAAGTTAGAAATACTGCAGGATTACTGGTGGTTGATGTAGAAGTAAGTATTAGAGTAATCAATTCTAATGAAAAAACCTTGCTGATGGATAAAAAATATATTTATGGAGGTGGGGGAATATGTACATGGAAAAGAAAATAAGAATAAGCAACCTGAAGGGACTGCATACAAGGGCAGCTGCAATTGTATCGTTCAATGCAGCAAAGATTAATAAAAAATATAACACCAATCTGTTTATACGAAAAAATGAGATAGATGGTAATCTACCTATAGCAAGCATGTTAGCTTTGATTAATCTTAGGGTTAGAAAAGGTGATAGCGTCATAATAAGCTGCGATACAGATAAAAACGTAGAATTAGTTCTTGAAGAAATGGAAGAATGCTTAAGCGGAACGATAGATATTGAAGTGTTAGATATTGAAGAAATGGAGAGAATTTTAGATAAAAACACATTAACTAGTGAGAGTTTAATAGAAAGCATAACAAATGGAGTTTTAGTTGTTAATGAGGAGAATATTGTAATACTCTTTAATAAAGCAGCTGAAAAGATTACTGGGATAGAAACAAATCGTATAATAGGTCGAAAGGCAAATGAAGTATTTAAAGGATCTAAGCTTTTAGAGGTTTTAAGAACAGGAAGAAAAATAGTTCAGGAAAAACAAACACTAGACAAAACGACTATTATTACAAATCGTACGCCCATTATTTCAGAAGGAAATATTATAGGCGCTGTGGCAGTTTTTCAAGATATTAGTGAAATTGAACAGTTAACAAATCGCCTGGAGTCAGTAGTAGAAGCTAAGGAAAAATTTTCGAATATTCTAGAGTATGCTAATGATGGTATATGTATGGTAGATGAAGCGGGAACGATCACGTATTTAAACTCAGAGTTCGAAAGAATTTGGGCATTAAGAAAGTCTGAGACTATAGGAAAATATATTGGGGACGTACTACCAAACTCTGCAATTGTTAAAGCTCACAATACTAGAGAAAAACAATTAGGGGCGATTATAAGGAAAGAAGAAGGGGTAAAGGTAATTTCGAATGCTGCTCCAATCTTCACAAATACTGTTTTTAGAGGTGTAGTTTCATTGGAAAAAGAAGAAACACAGGTACAAAAAATGGTGGTAAAATTGCGAGAGGCCGAAGAAAAAATAAAGTACTTAAAAGAGGAACTAGATAGGAAGCAAAACATACATGAGGCTTTTAGAATAATAATTGGTAAAAGTGGTGCTTTAGAGGATGTTATGTGCATGGCGTCTAAGGCAGCGAAAACATCTATGACAGTAGTAATTTACGGCGAGAGTGGGACAGGTAAAGAATTGCTAGCTAGGGCAATAGTAGGTGCAAGTGCTAGAAAGGGCAAACCATTTATTAGACTTAGCTGTGCTGCTATCCCAGAAAATCTGTTAGAAAGCGAACTGTTTGGACATGTAAAAGGAGCATTTACTGGTGCAATAAAAGACAAAGCAGGAAAGTTTCAGTTGGCTGATGGGGGAACAATTTTTCTAGATGAGATTGGTGAAATGAGCAAGGAGATGCAAGTGAAATTTTTGAGAGTGTTACAAGAGAAAGAATTTGATAAAGTAGGAGGAACACAAACGATAAAAGTAAATGTTAGGGTTATAGCAGCTACGAATAGAGATTTAGAGAAAATGGTGAAGGAAGATAGATTTAGAGAAGATTTATATTATAGATTGAACGTTATTCCGATTACATTGCCACCCCTATCAGAGAGAAAAGGCGATATTCCGCTACTGGTCGAGCACTTTATAGACAAAATATGTAAAAGAGAGAACATGCCCGCAAAAAAGGTTTCAGCAGATGTGTTTCGCTACTTAGAAAACTACCATTGGCCAGGGAATATAAGAGAGCTTGAAAATATCATAGAAAGAGCATTAGCTTTGAGTGATGATAATGAGCTAGATGTTGCTTCGTTGCCAAAATACATTATTGGGATTGGTGAAGGAAGTAGGAAGGAACTGATTAATCTTGTGAACAATGAATTGGCAACTTTGGAGGCATATGACAAAAGTATAATTGAGATAGCTCTAAAAAAGTATAAATCTTTTAATAAAGCAGGTAAAATGTTAGGGATTACTCATAGGACGGTATCATTAAAAGCAAAAAAATATGGGATAAAAAAATAATAACTGATAAAAATTATCAAGGCATGATAATTTTTATCAGTTATTACTCTTTAGACGAAAGAAAAATGTAATAATATCTTCTTCCTTTATATTTTAATATAGTAGAAAGCTATTTAAACAGATTGCAAATTAATTCAGATAATAATGCGTAACTGGCATGAGTTTTGCAACGTAAGTAATAGAAAGCTTTGTTTGATTCAAACAATAAAAATAGCGAAAGGAGATTTTTATGAAAAAAATTATTAATAATCCAGAGAACGTTGTAAACGAAATGCTTGAGGGGATAGTTAAGGCGCATCCAGAGTACGTCAAAAGAGTTGAGGGCTTTGATGTTTTAGTAAGAGCGGAAGGTCCTGTAAAAGGGAAAGTCGCATTAATTAGTGGTGGTGGAAGTGGGCATGAACCATCACATGCAGGATTCGTAGGTAAAGGAATGCTAGATGCTGCAGTAGCAGGAGAAGTTTTTACATCTCCAACACCAACACAAGTATTCGAAGGTATAAAAGCAGCAGATTCAGGCAAAGGTGTACTGATGGTCGTTAAAAATTATACTGGAGATATTATGAATTTTGAAATGGCTGCTGAATTAGCTGATGCAGAAGGGATAAAAGTAGATAGTATTATAGTAAACGACGATGTTGCAGTTGAAGATAGCACATGGACTACAGGAAGAAGAGGTGTGGCTGGGACTATATTTGTTCATAAAATAGCCGGAGCTGCAGCTGAAAAAGGCTTGAGTCTTCAAGAAGTTAAAAGGATTTCAGAAAAGGTAGTTAAATCGGTAAGAACAATGGGAATGTCGCTAACATCATGCACAGTGCCTGCTGCGGGACAACCTGGATTTGTACTTGCAGATGATGAAATGGAAGTAGGATTAGGAATTCATGGTGAGCCTGGAACTCACAGAACAAAAATTAAATCAGCTTTGGAAATCACTAAGGAATTAATGGATAAAATATCTGCCGATATTAATTTAAAGGAAAAAGATGAAGTAGCTGTCTTGATTAATGGTTTAGGCGGGACTCCTTTAATGGAGTTATATATAGCTAACAATGAAGCAGATAAGCTGTTAAAAGAAAGAGGAATCATTACGCACAAGACGATAATTGGAAATTATATGACTGCATTAGAAATGGCTGGTTATTCAATTTCTTTGTTACTACTTGATGCTGAGCTTAAAGAATTATTGGACTATAAAGCAGATACGCCTGCTTTTAAACAAGCATAGTTTGATTTAAGCACAATGTTTTTCATATAGTAAAGCACTGTAGACTTTTTTAGAAGCGGGGTAGGCTTTCTATCCCGATTCTAGTTAATTATTATAAATAGGGAGGAATTACTCTTGTTAACTAGCGACTTACTAATAGAGATTCTAAAAAATATCACGAAGGTTATAGAAACAAACAAACAGTATCTATGTGATATTGATGCGGCAATAGGTGATGGCGATCACGGATTTAACATGAACAAAGGATTCAAAGCAGTTGCTGAAAAGCTTGATGTCGTTAAGGATAGTGACTGTGGAACAATTTTGAAAACTACAGCTATGACTTTAATATCAACTGTTGGTGGTGCTGCTGGACCGCTGTATGGAACTGCTTTTTTAAAAGCTGCTAAGGTTGTAGATGGCAAAAAAGATTTAGATAATGAGGATATAGTAAAGATGTTTGACGAAGGAATCAAAGGTGTAATTATGAGAGGAAAAGCAGAGCAAGGTGAAAAAACAATGTTAGATGCTTTAATCCCAGCTTTTGAAGAAATAAAGAGAGCCTTAGATAGTGGAAGTTCATCGCCAGAGGCGTTTATTAGAGCTACTAAAGCAGCACATGATGGAGTAGAATACACTAAGACAATTAGAGCAACAAAAGGAAGAGCAAGCTACCTAGGAGATAGAAGTATTGGGCATCAAGATGCAGGGGCAACATCAAGTTATTTAATAATAAAAACGATTTCTGATACTATAAACAAATAGGAGGACAATATATGGTAGGAATTGTAATAGTATCTCACAGTAATAAAATTGCAGAAGGCATAGTTGAATTATGCTCTCAGATGGCACATAAAGATCAAAAAATAGCGGCAGCAGGCGGAACAGAGGATGGGAGAATAGGCACTGATGCTGTGAAAATATTAAACGCAATAAAAAAAGCTGATGATGGAGACGGTGTTTTGATTTTAGTAGATATGGGAAGTGCTATAATGAGCGCGGAGTTTGCTATTGATTTATTAGATAATGATCTAGGAAAAAAAGTAGTAATAGCAGATGCCCCTATTGTTGAAGGAAGCATTACAGCTGTTGTCCAGGCCTCTATAGGGAGTTCTTTAAAAGAAATAGCCTGCGACGTTAAAGAAAGCAAAAATATAGAAAAGATATAGTAATGTATTTGGAGGTGCGAAAGTGTATAAAAAAAATGTGGTTGTAAAAAAAGAGAATGGATTACATGCTAGACCTGCTTCACAGTTTGTGCAAAACGCAGCAAAGTTCAAATCAGAAATAAATCTACAATTGGGCGATAAAATTCTAAACGCTAAGAGTATTTTTGATTTGATGAGTGCTGGAATAAGATGCGGCAGCGAGGTTACAATTTCTGCTAACGGAGAAGATGAAAAAGAGGCTGTAGAAGAGTTAGCAAAACTAATTGAATGTTAAGAGTAGGAGGCAACGTATGAAGAAAGGAATCGGGGCATCTTCTGGTATTGGTATGGGAAGAGTTTTAATAATAGACGAGCCTGAGTTAATAATCAGTAGAGATAATATTTCGGTAGAAGACATTAGTAATGAAATTGATAAATTAGAGAAGGCACTAAAGAAATCAACAGATCAATTAGAATCTATAAGAGAAAAAGCAATAGATAAAGACGATAAAGAAACAGCTGAAATAATACAAGCACATATTTTACTTGTTAATGACGAGACTCTAAATCAAGAAATAGTAAGCGGTATCAAAAATGAAAAAATAAGAACTGAGTATTCGTTAAAGAAAACAATCGATGAAAAAATTAAATTATTTGAGTCTTTTGACGATCCTTACTTAAAAGAGAGGGCAAACGATATTAAGGATATAGGGCAGAGAATGTTGAGGAATATACTGGATATACCTTGCGTAAACATATCTAAACTAGAAGGAGAAGTTATACTGGTTGGAAGAGATATTACTCCTTCGCAAATGGCTTCTATAGAAAAGTCTTATGTAAAAGGGATAATAACAGAAGTAGGCGGAAAAACATGCCATACAGCAATTTTGGCAAGAAATATGGAAATACCAGCAGTTTTAGGAGTAAAGGGGATTGTCAATGAACTAGATGAAGGTATGCTAGTAGCTGTAAATGGGACTGAAGCCTGTGTTGAGATAATTATAGATGAAGATAACGCTATAGAATATAGAAAAAAAATAGAGCTGCAAGAAGAGTTTAAGAAAGAGTTGCAAAGCTTTAAGGAAAGCGAAACAATAACAAAAGATGGGAAAAAGATAGAACTCTATGCAAATATATTAAAACCAGAAGATGCAGAGATAGCAATTGCTAATGGTGCAGAGGGTGTAGGTCTTTTTAGAACAGAGTTTTTATTTATGGATAGAAGTAGTTTGCCGGGTGAAGAAGAGCAATATAGGGCCTACAAAAAAGCAGTATTAGGAATGCAAGGCAAACCTATAATTATTAGAACTATTGACATTGGAGGAGATAAGGACACGGCGTGTTTGAATTTCCCAAAAGAAGCAAATCCTTTTCTTGGATTTAGAGCAATAAGAATATGTTTGGAAGATATTGAGCTTTTCAAAACCCAACTTACTGCAATACTCAGAGCAAGTGTTTATGGGAAAGTAAGAATAATGTATCCTATGATTTCTTCTGTTCAAGAAGTAAAAGATGCTAACA
>JAJOKP010000011.1 GCA_021129775.1 Clostridiales bacterium | reverse complement strand
CATTTAGGACATAGTCAAATATGGTATACTAGGACATTATCATAAATCAGTCATAATTAATCACAAATCTAGCAAAAAAAGTATTGACACTAAGCTTTTTCGATGATACAATCAGGAGAAAAGAAATTGACAATCATTTTCAATAAAGCATTATCAGGATAATGTATCCTGCGGAGGAGGTTTTAGCAATATCATTGAGAGTGAAAGTTGATTTCAATAAACTTATTTTATGAAGGTGTTATTAAGGTGTTATTATGAATAAGTGTAAAAAGAAGACATATATTATCTTTATTGTAGCACCAGTAATTATTTTTATAAGCGTACTTTTTTCAGGAATAATAGGTTCAGCAGAGTTATCTAGTGAAATGGTTTTAGATGTGCTTAAATTTAAGATATTTGGTATAGAAAGTCCAGAAATCACTAATTCAGCAATTTTTATTGTTTGGAATTTAAGACTACCGCGTTCATTGATGGCATTAACTATAGGGGGAGCACTAGCTGTTGCAGGTGCAGCAATGCAATCACTTACGCAAAATGTAATGGCAGATCCATTTGTTTTAGGTGTTTCAAGTGGTGCACTTGCAATGGTGAGTATTGGATTTTTCATAGGCGGGACATTATTACAATACTCTTGGTTTATACCTGTTTTAGCCTTTACGGGAGCTATTTTTTCTTTGATTTTAGTTTATCTGATAGCAAGAGGTTCATTTTCAGGGTCTTCCAATAAATTAATTCTAACAGGAATGGCTGTTGCCGTAACTTTAAATGCAGTGGCTCAATATTTTATCATAGCTTCTTATGATACAAGAAGAGCAATGGGAATTATCGCATGGATGATGGGAAGCTTAGCATCAGTCAGATGGAATAATATGGGCATAACCTTTTTTGGATGTTTAGTAGCAAGTAGTATTTTTATATTTTTTGCAAGAGCATTTGATTTAATTGCATTAGGAGAAAGTACAGCAATTAGTCTTGGAACAAATGTGGCAACAATTAAAAAAATTGCTATTGTTATTATTTCTATAATTGCAGGATTATCTGTTGCTAGTGGAGGGCTTATAGGATTTGTTGGTCTTTTAATTCCCCATATTATACGGACCCTAATCGGAAGTGATTATAGAAGGCTTTTTATTGTTTCATTTATAGTCGGAGGAATATTTCTTCTATGGATGGATATTTTAGCAAGAACACTTTTTGCACCACAAGAGGTTCCAATCGGGATATTTACAGCTATTTGTGGAGGTCCGGTTTTTATATGGCTTTTAAAGCGTACTCAAAAAAGTGAAACAAAAGGGTGAAAATATTGAACTCAACTAATATTAAAATGGAAACAAAAAAATTAAGTTTTAATATATCAACAAAGCAAATACTTAAGGATGTTTCCTTAAAAGTTGAAAAGAAACAAATAGTTGGGCTTATTGGTCCTAATGGTTCAGGGAAAACAACTATTTTAAGACATATATACAGATTTATTAATACTGAAAAAAATAAAGTTTTTTTAAATAAAAAGTGTATTCAAAGTTATTCATATAGGGATTCAGCTAAAGAAATAACTGTAATGCAACAAGAAAATTCATCAGATTTTGATTATAGTGTTTTAGAGATGGTGCTTTTAGGAAGAACTCCATATAGAAAGTACTATGAAGTTTTTACTGTAGAGGATACAGAAATTGCTATAAAGGCTTTGAAAAGCATTGGAATGGAAGAATACTCAGAGAGGAGGTTTTCAACATTATCAGGAGGAGAAAAGCAAAGAGTTTTAATTGCACGTTCATTAGCACAAAATGCAGAAGTCCTGATTCTTGATGAACCAACAAATCATTTAGATGTTCATTATCAATGGGCTTTGATGGATTTAATAAAGACTTTAGATAAAACTGTTTTATCCGTATTTCATGAATTAAATCTAGCTGCAAGCTATTGTGATTATATTTATGTGCTAAATGATGGGGAAATTTTTGCTAAAGGAAAACCGATGGAACTTTTATCTTCGAAGTTATTGTCAGAGGTTTTTCGCATAGATGTTCAGGTAATTGAAGATGGCAAGAGACCTTATATCATCTATAAAAAAGCGTTATAGAAAATTATTAAAAATATAGTTTAGGAGGAGATGAAGATGAAAAAAGTAGTAGCTATAGTTTTAAGCATGATGTTGGTAATAGGAGTAATGGCTGGGTGCGCAAATCAAGTTGAGAAAGAAATAAATGAAGGATATAACACTGTAGAAATAGATAATTTTAATACTAAAACAAAATTTGAAGAGGTTCCTAAAAATGTAGTAGTTTTATGTTTTAATTCAGCAGAAAACTTATCTGCTTTAGGAGTTTCTAAGAATATTATTGGAATACGAAAAGGACACAATTGTATTGATGATGTTCTTCCAGAGTTTAGAGATGCTTTAAAAGACGTTCCATTACCAGAGAGTATTAATCCCCAAAAAGGAATACCAACTTTAGAAAATATGTTAAATATGGAACCAGATTTAATAGTAACTAATGCATTTTATTTTAATGTAAAAAGCTTTGGAACTCCTGATGATTATAGAGATAACGGAATAAATCTTTATATTACTGAAGGATCTTATATAAATAATCCTACGTTAGAAAATACTTATAATGACATAATGAATTTGGGGAAAATTTTTAATGTAGAAAATAAAGCTGAAGAGTTAGTTAAAAAAATGAGGGATAAGGTGGAAGAGATAACGGATAAGGTAAAAGGAAAAGCTCCTGTAAAAGTGTTAGCTTTTGATTCTATAAGGAATGGAACGTTTGCAGTATCTGGTGGGACAGGATTAGCAAATTATATAATAGAGCGTGCTGGTGGGAAAAATGTTTTTAGTGATTTAGAAAAACAATTCGGACGTGTCTCTTTGGAAGATATTATTGATAGAAATCCAGATGTTATAGTTGTGTATAGATATGCTATTGATGGTGATGGAAAAGCAAAGGTTGAACAGTTGAAGTCAATAGAAGGGTTATCGGATGTATCTGCTATAAAGAATAATAGAATTGTGATAATAAATTTGTTTTCTATATTCCCAGGGCTACAAAATACACTTGCACTTGAGCAAATAGCAAAGGGATTACATCCTGATAGTTTTTAGTATAGCAACATGTTTAAAATGGCAAATAATTCCAACGGATGGCAAATAAGTTAAGGCTAGCCAACTTAAACATAAAATTTGTTGAGGGCAAACTGATTTTTTAAAAAGATTGAGTTAGTTCAATCTAATTCAAATTATGTAAAGAGAGGAGGGTTAAGCATGTAAATTTCAGTTGTTGCAGAAAAATTAAGGGAAACCGCCAGTGTTACAGCTTCTTGCTGCCATGTTGGGGAAGTCGGTGAATAATTAGAACCATTAAAATATCTAATTGCTATCAAAAAAGATAGCAATTAGATATTTTTAATAATTTAAATAACAAAAATCTAAAAACTATATGGTTTAAAGATTTTTTATGAGGAAGGAAGGAATACAAAAGTGAATAATAAAGAAATTTTATCCCAATAGTCAATAAGACACTTTCTTATTACAAAATAGATGAAAATACTATTTCAGCTTCTTTAAATGGAGAAATAAAAATACTTCAATGTGAGTCAGATGTATTTGAAATAGTAATTAATACTATAGATGGCTCTAAAAATATTAATGAAATCAAAGAGGATTTTATTCCCAGATATGGAAAAGAGGTAGTCGGAATTTTCTTTTCAGTTTTGCTAAAAGAAAATATTATTGATATAAAATTTGACCAACAATATGAAGTTAGGAAACCTACAGTATGTATAATTGGAGCTGGTAAGCTTTTAGATTTATCTATTTCAGTATTAAAGGAAGAATTGAACATAATTAAAAATCTAACTTTAGAGGAATATTTAAAATCACCAGAGGATAATGTAGATACAATCCTAGTAATTCCTGATGAATCAGATTATAAAGATATAATAAGGCTTAACAGCATATTAGTAAAAAAAGAGATACCTTTTTTTATGATGTATTTTGATGGAAAGAGGTTAAGATTAGGACCATATGTTTTTCCTTGGAAGACTCCGTGCATGGAATGTCATTTAACACATCATTTAAGAATACTAAATTTAACTTTAGATAAAAAAATAAATATGAAAAATTTACATAACCTAAAATTCTCTTATGAACTACCTAGTGAATTTCATCAATATCAAATAAAATTTTTAGCTAAGCAAGTAACCTCTGAAATTATGAAGATATTTGATAGTAAAAAAGACTTTAATTTTATTAAGACTGAGAAACCGATGTTACCTGGAAAATATGATGCTGATTTAATAAAAAATTATCAACCAATTCTAGATTGTTTATGTTGCCATGGCATGAATAAATCATTTAAGGTAATTAATAGTGTAAGAGATTTAGAATATGAAAAAGAAAAAAAGGAATTAATTATAGGCATAAATCCTATAAGATATAACAACGGAGGGTATAGATGCAAGACTACTGAAGAGACGGAAAATTTTATCAATAAAACTATAAATGATATTGGGATAGAAATTTTAATAGAAGCAATTAATGATAATCCTTTTTTTGATATAGTACCTGTCTATGATGCCGTACTAAATAATAAGAATAATCATAAACTTCCTTATTTTTTAGATAGTCAATTATCTCATGGAAAAGGACTTACAACTATACAAGCTAAATTTTCAGCTACCTTTGAATTATTTGAAAGGTTATCTGCAAGATATTTTGGTGAAAAAAAGATAATAAGAGCATCTACTAGTGAAATAGGTAATTATGCAATTGATTTAGATTCCTTTGTAAATCAAATATATAATAGTAATACTTCTTATGAAAAATATACAAAAGATACAGTGATTGATTGGGTATGGGGAAAATCTTTAATAACAGGAGAAGCGAAATTAATACCAGCTTCTATGGTTTTTTTATCTCCTGCAGTATTTAGAGGAATACTTTTTAATAATACATCATCAGGGCTTTCTGCAGGGGTAACCGTAGAGGATGCTATCTTACAAGGTTTGTTCGAATTAGTAGAGCATGACGCATGGTTGATCGGACAAAGTAATTTCGTATAATTGCCATTGTTAAATATAGATTCAATAGAAAATAAAAATTTATTAAAAGCTGTAAAAGAAATTGAAGGGTTAGGATACAAGGTTATTAATAGAGATTATACCAATGATATTGATATTCCAACAGTGAGAACATGGATAGTTAATCCTAATAATTACACAATGTATGCAACTAGCGGTTTTGGAACATCTCTTTCACCTGAAATAGCATTAGAAAGATCTGTGACAGAGGCAGTTCAATCTATTATTCATCCAAAGATAGAAGAGGTTACTAGATATTCTAGAGCAAATGACAGGGATTTAGTATATAGTAGAGACTCAATATATGGATTACATTATTTCCAACAGAAGGATATCAATATCGATGATTCTACAATAGTAAAAGACATAAATATTTATAATAAAAAGGATTATTCTTCGATAGATGATCTTTTATCTGAAGTTATAGAAAAAATTAAACATGTTATTCCTGATTGTGATATTTTATTTGTAGATTTAACAAGAGATGCAATAGGAATACCAGTCGTAAGAGTACTTATAACAGGCGACATTCAAAGATTAAGTTTGCCATTAATTACAGCTAGCAAGAGATTATTTGAATTCCAAAAGAAGATGAGATATTCAGACAAAGTGCCAAGTTATGAAGAGTTGTATATGGGACCATATCCTCATTAATTCAAGGTCTATTTAGCTATAAATTAAGAATAAAAAATATATTTGTTAGGAGGATATTATGTTTATAAACAAAAACCTCATAGGTTTTGCAGGAAATTATAAAAAGAAATTACTGTTTGTGAGTTTTTTGCAAGCATTACAAACATTAACTTTAAGTGCTATTTCTTTATTAACGGCATTCATTGTAAAAAGATTAATAAGAAATTTTGAAGCGACAGTATTTGATGATTTGTGGAGCATATTTGTTGCTATATTTTCATTAGTTATCCTTAGATTTGCCATATCAAAATATGCCTCGGTTCAAGCTTTAAAGTGCAGTGTTGGAATAAAAAGAAACTTGAGAACAAGATTACAGAAAAAAATATTTGTTTTGGGGCCAGCTTACACAGGCAAACACAGAACAGGCGGGATTGTATCTACAATTTGGTCTAAAGTAGAATGGCTTAATGATTATTATGCAAAATATGTACCGTCAGCAATTTCAGCAATAATTAACACTATAATTATTTTTGCTATTTTAATTTTAATAGATCCTATTGTAGCTATTACTTGCTTACTTTTTTCAGCAGCCGTGTTAGTTTGTCCTATTGCTTTTTATCAAATTATGAAGGATAAAGGTTTTAAAGAAGCTTCTGCCAGTGCAAAGTATTATAGTGACTGTTTAGACGGGATACAGGGAATAGTTACTTTAAAATCATTTAATTCTAATGATAAGCAAAGGGAAAAGATTAATAATCAAGGAGAAATACTTAGAAAAACAATAATGCAACATCTGAGTATAACTTTTTTAGAAAATTTAACTTTAGAATTTTTTGCAAGGTTAGGTGCAGCAGCAACAGTAGTAGTTGGAATAGTGAGAGCTTTAAATGGAAATATGGAAATTGAAAATTTAGTCTATATTTTGTTTCTTTCAACAGCTTGGCTTAATCCCATGTCTGCAATGATATCAGCTTGGCACAAGGGGTATAGAGGAGCTACAGGAGCAGAAAAAATTTCTGACATGTTAAAACAAGATACTAGTATATCATTATTTAATAAATTTGAAGAAAATATAGATAATTTAAGTTATTTAATAAATAATGACAATAATAGAAATCTAGATGTTTCATTTATTGATGTGAATTTTTTCTATAATAAAAAAGAGAAACAAGTATTAAAAAACATAAGCTTTAACATTCCAAATGGAACAACGCTTGCTATAGTAGGACCATCAGGAAGTGGAAAATCTACAATAGCAAATTTATTATGTGGCTTTTATAGAACTGATACAGGTTCTATAAAAGTAGGGGATAAGATTCTAAATGAAGAAAATGTATTGTCTATACAAAATCAGATATCTGCTGTATGGCAAGAAAATTATTTGTTTTATGGAACTTGCTATGACAATATTTTGATGGGAAATCCTAATGCTACTCATGAAGAAGTAATAAATGCTACAAAAAGAGCTAACATTCATAACTTTATAATGAATTTAGAAAATGGTTATGACACTGTAGTGGGTGAACGAGGAGTAAGGCTTTCAAGTGGTGAGAAGCAAAGAATATCTATAGCAAGAGCTTTTTTAAAGGATACACCTTTAATTATCTTTGACGAAGCAACTTCTGCTTTAGATAGAAGAAATGAAATTGCTATTCAGAATAGTTTGAATAAATTAATAGCAGGGAAGACAACATTAGTTATAGCCCATCGTTTAGAAACTATTAAAAATGCAGAACAAATACTTGTACTGAGAGATGGTTTTATAGAGGGGACGGGAACTCACAAGGAATTGCTAGGAAAATCCAATTTTTACCAAAAACTTATGTCAATTCAAGTATAAAGGAGAGCCATATGGAGAAAAAAGTTACACGAGTATATTATATATTTGCATTATTAAAATATATAAAAGGTTTTAAAATTTATTTAATTTCAGCTGTTATTTCAAAAATATTAGCTACTGCGTCTGTACTTATAACAGGTGTGCTTACTTCTTATATTGTCGGGTTTGCATTGATGGGAAACCCAAGTAAGATATCTACTTTATGTATTTGGGTTGGAGTAATGGTTATTTTAACTGTTTTATTATCTCTTTTTGATGCATATATATCCCATGATATGGCTTTTAGAGTACTTGTTAATCTTAGAGATAAGGTTTATGAGAAGGTTGATGAGGTAGCGCCAGCTGCAATAGAAGATAAACGTAGCGGAAATATTGTTAGTACAATTATGAATGATATAGCCTTTTTTGAATGGTTTTTTGCTCATATGCTTGTTGAGTGGATTGCTGTATCTATAATTTCTATATCCTGCCTAATATTTATGGGAATCTTTTCTGTAATAATTCCAATTGTCATTATCCCATTTATTATTGTAATTATAGCAGTACCAGTGTGGTATTCTAAACAAGCGGATTTACAAGGGAAAAGAGTTAGGGATAGTGCAGGAGAGCTGAATGCAGAAATTGTAGATGGAATACAAGGCATAAAAGACATAATTTCTTACAGAGGAGAGAAAAATTACTTTAACAGATTGTTTGATTTTTGTAGGTATCATGATAAAGCTGATCTTGAATACGCTGAGAGAGGATCTAATGAAAAAAGATTTATCCATTTAGCGGTTGATATAGGGGGATTAGTTTCTGCTATTGCAATTGTGTTGCTTATGATAAATGGGCAATTAAGTGAATTATGGCTTATGCCTATGTTTGTATCGTCAGCCGCAATTTTTATACCATTAAGAAATGCTCAAATTCTTAGTACAAATTATGGATTTATATTTGGAGCATGCAAGAGAGTTTTTAAGTTATTGAAATTAAAGCCTATGGTAAAAGATAATGGAAAATTAACAGAGAAAGATGTAAGGAAAAATAAGGATACTATTAATATTTCTTTTGATAAAGTTTACTTTTCATATCCATTACATGAAAGCAATCAAGTTTTAAAGAGTTTTTCATTAGCTATAAAAGAAGGGGAAACAACAGCTCTAGTAGCAGAATCTGGTGGAGGAAAAACAACAATAGCGAGACTGCTTCAAAGATTTTGGGATGTACATGAGGGAAGTATTAAAATAAATGGTATTGATATCAAAGATTTAACTGTAAATAGTTTAAGAAACTTAATTACAGTGGTACCACAAGAAGTATATTTATTTAATGATACCGTAAGGGAAAACTTATTATTAGCTAAAGTAAATGCAACAGATGAGGAAATAAAGGAAGCTTCTAAAAAGGCTCAGGCAGATAATTTTATAAATAATCTACTAAGAGGATATGAAACTGTTATAGGAGAAAGAGGCTTGAGGCTATCAGGAGGAGAAAAACAGAGATTATCAATAGCACAGGCATTTCTAAAAAATTCTCCAGTATTGATTTTAGATGAAGCTTCAGCAAGTTTGGATTCTGAGAATGAGAGACTTATAAATCTAGCTGTTGAAAGTTTAAAAAAAGGAAGAACAACTATAGTTATTGCACATAGGTTATCTACTATTAAAAGTGCAGATAGAATTGTGGTTATTCTAAATGGAGAAGTTGTTGGGGATGGAAAGTATGAGAAGCTTATAAAAAATAATAAATATTTTAATCTATTGGTAGGAGAGCATTATGGATAAGTGTAAAAAGAAGTTAATTGTAAAACTAAATTCCACCCCTATAGACTTTTCGCTTTGTGTAAGTTAGTATTTCCAATGACTTCAGAGATTGAAATAAGTTCAGGTTGAACTTCGGTTTAAATATATTCTGTGTCAATATTTTTTTTGAGTTAAGTTTT
>JAJOKP010000031.1:1649-9828 GCA_021129775.1 Clostridiales bacterium | reverse complement strand
CTCCGACAGCTTCAATCTTTTCAATAGCTGTCTTAGTAAATTTCGTAGCTTTAATCGTTAAGCTTTTCTCTAAGCTGCCATCTCCTAGTATCTTAAGACCATTTTTCTCGACTTTTTTAATAACACCTTGTTCTTTTAAGAATTCTACTGTTATTTCGGTATTATCATCAAATCTATTAAGTGTTTCAATATTGATTACATTATATATTTTCCTAAACGGATTATTAAACCCTCTTTTGGGTAATCTTCTGATTAATGGCATTTGTCCGCCCTCAAAGCCTGGTCTTACTCCACCACCACTTCTAGAGTTTTGTCCATTTGCACCTCTACCAGATGTTTTACCTAATCCACTTCCTGTGCCTCGTCCTTTTCTTTTTCTTGCCTTAATAGCACCTTTAGCGGGTCTAAGTTCATGCAGTTTCATACTCTCACCTCCTATTGTTACTCTTCGTGTACTTCTACCATATGCTTAACTGCGTTAATCATACCTCTACTCATAGGATTATCTGGAAGTGTAACAACCTGCCCAATTTTTCTTAATCCAAGAGCTTCAACAGTTTTTCTCTGTTTTGGCAGTCTACCAATAACGCTTTTAGTTAGTTTTATTTTCAACGTTTTAGCCATAGATTTCCCCTCCTATCCTGAGAGCTCTGAAACAGACTTGCCTCTTAGTTTCGCAACTTCTTCTATTTTTTTGAGCTGCATAAGTCCATCCATCGTAGCACTAACCATGTTTCTTGAGTTGTTTGACCCAAGAGACTTAGCACGAACATCTTTTAATCCTGCTAATTCAAGTACTGCACGCACAGGTCCACCTGCAATAATGCCAGTACCTTCTCTTGCAGGCATTATTAGTACGTTACCTGCACCAAAATGGCCAAGAGCTTCATGAGGGATTGTAGTCCCAACTATTGGTATTTCAATAAGGTTCTTCTTTGCAGCTTCAATACCTTTTCTAATAGCATCAGGTATTTCCATTGCTTTACCTGAACCTACACCAACATAACCATTCTCATCTCCTACAACGACTAAGGCTGTAAACCTAAAGTTCCTACCACCTTTAACAACTTTGGTAACACGTTTTATATCAATAACTTTTTCTTTTATATCTAATTGGCTAGCATCAATAAGTTTCTTTCGTAGCATCAGTTTACCTCCTTCACCTTAAAATTTAAGCCCGCCTGCTCTTGCTCCATCTGCTAGGCTCTTAATTCTACCATGGTAAATATAACCACCACGATCAAACACAACAGTCTCTATTCCTTTTTCTAGCGCTTTTTTAGCTAGCAATTTACCTACCGCTTCAGCTGCTTCTTTATTACCAGTAAACTTGAATTGCTCCTTTATCTCTTTTTCAAGTCCAGAAGCTGCCACTAAAGTTTTGCCAGCATCATCATCAATAATTTGCGCGTGCATAGATTTTAAACTTCTATAAACATTTAGCCTTGGACGTTCAGGAGTACCAATAACTTTTCCGCGAACTCTTTTATGTCGTTTCTGCCTATTAACGTTTTTGTTAATCTTCTTAAACACCTATTTCACTCCTTCCGCTTACTTACCAGTTTTACCTTCTTTACGTCTAACTACTTCGCCTTCATATCTAACGCCCTTTCCTTTATAAGGTTCTGGTTTTCTTTTTTCTCTAATCTTGGCAGCGTAGTTACCTACACGTTGCTTGTCAATCCCTTTTATAATAATTGATGTTTGCTTAGGGACTTCTACAGTAATCTCGTCTGGCTCTTGTATTTCGACTGGGTGTGAATATCCTAACGATAGGATAAGTTTTTTGCCTTCTTTTTTAGCTCTGTAACCTACACCTACAATCTCAAGTCTTTTCTCGTATCCTTTCACAACACCGTTAACCATATTAGCAATTAAAGTTCTAGATAGTCCGTGTAGTGATTTGTGTCTTTTATTATTTGTTGGTCTGCTAACTATGAGTGTATTGTTCTCTTGCCTTATATTCATCTCTTTTACTATCTGTTGACCAAGTTTTCCTAACGGTCCTTTAACAGAGACAAAATTTTTATCGTCAACTGTTACCTCTACACCTGTTGGTATCTCTATTGGCATCATACCTATTCTTGACATGCTTGCACCTCCTTCATGTTGATTGTGGCTACCAAATATATGCTATTACTTCGCCACCAACGCCTTCTTTTCTTGCAGTTTTATCCGTAACAAGCCCTTTTGATGTTGAAATAATCGCCATTCCAAGACCGCCAAGCACGCGTGGAACCTCAGTTTTCTTAGCATATACTCTCAACCCAGGTTTTGTTATCTTCTTAATTCCTGTTAGTACTTTTTCTTTATTTTTACCATATTTTAATTGTATTCTTAATATCCCTTGCTTCCCATCTTCCATTACATCGAACCCTTTTATAAATCCTTCGTTAAGCATAATGGTAGCTATCTCTCTTTTAAGATTAGAATTAGGAATGTCCACAGTTTTATGTTTCACAGCATTTGCATTTCTTACGCGTGTTAGCATATCCGCGATTGGATCTGTCATTGTCATTAAAATTACCTCCTCTCAGGTATTACCAACTAGCTTTTCTAACTCCAGGTATCTGGCCTCTATATGCTAGTTCTCTAAAACATATACGACATACGCCGAATTTTCTTAATACTGAATGTGGTCTCCCACAAATATTACACCTAGTGTATTCTCTTGTTTTATACTTTTGTTTTCTGCTTTGTTTAACTTTTAGCGCTTTCTTCGCCACTTATTTCCCTCCTTCAACTTACTTAGAAAACGGCATTCCCATTAACTTCAGAAGTTCTCTGCATTCTTCATCCGTGTTAGCGGTAGTTACAAACACTATATCCATACCACGCACTTTTTCTACTTTGTCATAGTCAATTTCTGGAAAAATCATTTGCTCTTTTACCCCGATAGCGTAATTACCTCTTCCATCAAAAGAGTTTTGCTTTACTCCTCTAAAGTCACGAACTCGTGGCAGAGCAATATTAATTAATCTCTCAGCAAAATCAAACATCTTACTTCCTCTGAGTGTAACTTTAGCACCTATTGACATATTCTCTCGAAGCTTGAAATTTGACACTGATTTTTTTGCCTTAGTTATTACGGGTTTTTGCCCAGCAATAGCTTCTAGCTCTTTAACTGCTTGCTCTAAATTTTTCGCATTATCTTTAGCATCGCCTACGCCCATATTTAGTACTATTTTTTCTAGCTTAGGCACTTGCATAACATTTTCGTAAGAGAATCTATCCATCATCGCAAATATAATTTCATTCTTGTACATCTCTGCTAGTCTAGCCATAATAATCCTACCTCCTTTCAACTTGCTAATCTAAAACTTCATTTGTTTTTTTACTCACTCTAACTTTTTTGCCATCAGCTAGAATTTTAATTCCTGTTCTTACTCCTTGATTTGCTTTTTTATCAAATAGCAAAACGTTAGAGGAATGAATCGCTGCTTCTTGCGTAATGATCCCGCCTTGTTGAGCTTGTTGTGTTGGTTTTTGATGTTTTTTCACCATTCCTACACCTTCTACTATTACGCGGCTATTTTTACGGTCTACGCTTAAAATCTTTCCTTTTTTACCTTTGTCCTTACCTGATATTACAACTACTGTATCACCTTTTTTTACGTGCATTTTGCAACACCTCCTTCTTAGAGTACTTCAGGCGCTAATGATACTATTTTCATATACTTCTTCTCTCTTAGCTCTCTTGTTACTGGTCCAAATATACGTGTTCCTGCAGGTTGTTTATCCTCTTTTATGATTACTGCAGCATTCTCATCAAACTTAATATATGTGCCATCCTTGCGTCTTATTGTTGCTACAGTTCTTACAACTACTGCTCTTACAATCTCACCTTTTTTTACAACTCCGCCTGGCGTTGCATTTTTAACAGTACATACTATCTCATCGCCTACTCTTGCGTACCTTTTTCTTGTTCCACCTAATACTCTTATGCAAAGTACTTCTTTTGCACCAGAATTATCAGCGATTTTCAAACGAGACTCTTGTTGTATCATACCGATGCCTCCCTTCGAATAGCTCTATTTTGCTTTTTCTGTTATTTCAACAAGTCTCCACCTTTTATCCTTAGATAATGGTCTTGTTTCCATAATTCTCACTCTGTCACCGATTCTGCATTCATTATTCTCATCGTGTGTTTTGAATTTTTTAGTTCTCTTTACTGCCTTCCCATATAATGGATGACGTTTTGATGTTTCTACTAAAACAACTGCCGTTTTATCCATTTTATCGCTTACTACTCGACCCACTCTTGTCTTTCTTAGCGCTCTTTCCACAAAATTAGCCTCCCTTCAAAGTAAACTAACACTATTCTTTAACTTGATTAATTTCTCTCTCTCGAATCACTGTCTTCGTTCTTGCAATATTTTTTCTGACAGTAGGTATTCTTAAAGGATTCTCTAGCTGTCCTGTCGCTAATTGAAAACGCAAGTTAAACAATTCACCTTTTAAATCTAGTAGCTTTTGGTTTAATTCAACATCTGTCATATCTCTTAAACTATTAGCTCTCATTAGCTTCACCACCCTTTGTTTCTAATTCCTCTCGTGTTACAAACCTGCATTTAATAGGTAGTTTGTGAATAGCAAGTCTCATCGCTTCTTTTGCAGCTTCTTCAGACACTCCTGCAATCTCAAACAAAACTCTACCTGGCTTTACTACTGCTACCCAAAATTCTGGCGAACCTTTCCCTGAACCCATTCTGGTTTCAGCAGGTTTCTTTGTAACAGATTTGTGCGGGAATATTTTAATCCACACTTGTCCTCCCCTTTTAACAGATCTAGTCATCGCAATACGCGCTGCTTCAATTTGATTGGAAGTTATCCAAGCTGGTTCAAGTGCTACTATTCCGTACTCACCGTATGATACCTTGTTTCCTCTTGTTGCTTTACCTCGCATTTTGCCTCTATGGACTTTTCTGCGTTTTACTCTTTTAGGTATTAACATACGTTATCCTCCTTCCTATAAGCATATTACTATTTATTGTACTGTTTTCTAGGTCTTCTATCTCTAGGCTTAGGTCTTTTAGCGTTTTCTTTTGCTTCTAGCTCTTCTATAGTTTGACCTGGTAATACTTCACCTTTATAAATCCATACTTTGACTCCAAGCTTACCATAAGTAGTAGTTGCTTCATGGAACCCATAATCAATATTGGCTCTTAAAGTATGAAGAGGGACATTACCTTCATTGTACCCTTCGCTTCTTGCCATCTCAGCACCGCCAAGTCTACCTGCTGTTAAAACCTTGATTCCTTTCGCTCCCGAACGCATTGCTCTTTGCATAGCTTGTTTCATTGCTCTTCGAAATGAAATTCTTCTTTCTAAAGAAAAAGCAATATTCTCTGCAACTAACTGTGCATCTACATCTGGTCTTCTTATCTCTACAACATTTACAACTGCTTTTTTATTAGTCATTTTTTCAATTTCGTTTTTAAGATTTTCTACCCCTTGCCCACCTTTACCAATAATCATCCCTGGCTTAGCAGTGTGTACGCTTACTCTAACTCTGTTATTTGCAGCTCTTTCAATTACAGTCTTTGAAATGCCTGACAAAAAGAGTTTCTTCTTAATATATTTACGGATATCGTAAT
Organism: Clostridiales bacterium; assembly: GCA_021129775.1. Lineage (GTDB taxonomy): Bacteria > Bacillota > Clostridia > Peptostreptococcales > NVVX01. The sequence goes on along the minus strand of JAJOKP010000031.1, from coordinate 4,231 downwards.
CTTCTTTTAAGAAAACTGAAAAATCTTTTTTATTTGCATACCATTTGGCGTCCCAGTCTTTAATAATTCCGACTCTTAATCCATGTGGATTTACTTTTTGACCCATTCATTTCCCTCCTTCTTTATTTCTCTTTTAGTACAACTCCAATATGACTTGTTCTTTTTCTTATTGTTGTCGCTCGTCCCATCGCACGTGGTCTAAACCTTTTCATAGTAGGTCCTTGGTTTGCATATATTTCTGCAACAAACAGCTTCTCCCTATCTAAATCATGGTTGTTTTCCGCATTTGCTGCAGCTGAGTAAATCAACTTATAAACAACTTGCGCAGCCGCCTTTGGTGTGAATTTTAGAATTGCTAATGCTTCGTCAACTCTTTTTCCTCTTACAAGGTCTACCACAAGTTGTGCTTTTCTTGGAGCAATTCGTATATATCTTGCTATTGCCTTAGCTTCCACAATAACAGCCTCCTTTCTTAATGAAAATACAACTAAATTCTCTTTGTAGTCTTCTCTGTATTCCCATGCCCTCTAAAAGTTCTTGTAAGTGCAAATTCACCTAGTTTATGTCCAACCATATCTTCAGTGATGTAAACAGGAATATGTCTTCTTCCATCATGAACAGCAATCGTGTGTCCTATCATTGATGGAAAAATAGTTGAAGATCGCGACCACACTTTTATTACGCGTTTTTCGCCTTTTTTATTCATTTCTTCTATTTTTCTAAGCAAACCTTTATGAACAAAAGGTCCCTTTTTTGATGATCTACTCATTCATCTTCCTCCTTTCAGAAGCTTCTAGGTCGATTCTATTACTATTATCTACCTATTTTTTCTTCTGGAAACAATATACTTGTTAGAATGTTTGTTTTTGTTTCTAGTTTTGTATCCAAGTGTAGGTTTACCCCAAGGTGTTACAGGTGACGGTCTACCAATTGGCGCTCTACCTTCTCCTCCACCGTGTGGATGGTCACATGGATTCATAACCGATCCTCTAACCGTCGGTCTAATACCCATATGTCTTCTACGTCCAGCTTTACCTATTGTAATGTTCTCATGTTCAGGATTTCCTACTTGACCAATTGTAGCTTTACAATCAATTGGAATATATCTCATTTCGCTTGAAGGCATTCTTATAAGCGCATTCTTTCCTTCTTTAGCCATAAGTTGCGCTGAGTTACCAGCAGATCTTGCTATTTGTCCACCTTTACCAGGTTTCATTTCAATGTTATGAACGATAGTTCCCACTGGAATGTTAACTAACGGCAAAGCATTCCCAATCTTTATATCTACATCCGGTCCGGAAGCAATCATATCTCCAACATTTATTTTGTATGGTGCTATAATGTATCTTTTCTCACCATCTACGTAATGTAGAAGCGCTATGTTTGCTGATCTGTTAGGATCATACTCCACAGATGCCACTTTCGCTGGTATACCATCTTTATTTCTCTTGAAATCAATTATTCTATATTTACGTTTTGCTCCTCCACCACGGTGGCGAACAGTAATTTTACCGTGAACATTTCTACCACCCGACTTCGTAAGAACACTTAATAATGATTTTTCAGGATCTTTTTTTGTTATTTCTTCAAAAGTAGAAACTGTCATCTGTCTTAGCGCCGGCGAAGTAGGTTTAAACTTCTTGATGCCCATATTCTGCACCCTCCTTTATAACTTCTTTTCCTTATATAAAGCGTATTATTACATTCCTTCAAAGAAATCTATCTCTTTGCTATCTTCTTTCAACTGGACTATAGCCTTTTTCCAACTAGACCTTTGTCCTCTAGTTTTTCCAAGTCTTTTAAATTTACCTATCATGTTCATAGTGTTAACTTTTTTCACTTTCACTCCGAATATGATTTCTAACGCTCTTCTAATTTCAGTCTTGTTTGATCTTTTGCAAACCACAAAATGGTATTTCTTGTCAGCGGTGTCTTCCATGCTTTGTTCTGTGATAATTGGTTTTATAATGATGTCATGTGGATTCGTCATTATACGTACACCTCCTCCACTTTTTCAACAGCAGCTTTTGTTATGATAAAGTTGTCATACTTTAAAATGTCATAAACATTGATTGTATTCGCTACAGCAGTTATGACACCCGGAATATTTCTAGCTGATCTAATTACCATATCATCCTTTTCTGACATAACAATAAGTGCTTTTTTCTTTACCCCTAAGTTATTAAGAATGTTTACCATGTTTTTTGTTTTAGCCGCATCGAAACTCAAGTCTTCAAGAATAATTAATTCATTACTCCCTACTTTAGCAGAAAGCGCCGATTTCATTGCTATTCTTTTAATTTTCTTTGGTACCGTGTAACTGTAATCTCTCGGCTTTGGTGCGAAAGTAACCCCACCACCAGCCCATAATGGCGAACGAATCGTTCCATGTCTAGCTCTTCCAGTTCCTTTTTGTTTCCAAGGCTTTCTACCACCGCCACGGACTTCTGATCTGGTCTTAGTGGATTGTGTTCCTTGTCTTTTGTTTGCAAGCTGGTTTTTTACAACTTCGTACAAAACATGTTCATTTATTTTTGCTCCAAATATATTTTCACTTAACTCCATTTCAGAAACTTGTTCTC
>JAJOKP010000031.1:0-1549 GCA_021129775.1 Clostridiales bacterium | reverse complement strand
TTTATTTTTGCTCCAAATATATTTTCACTTAACTCCATTTCAGAAACTTGTTCTCCTGAAATATTGTAAACAGCTACTTTAGGCATAGCATATCCTCCTTCCTGTTATAGCATTATTTCCCTTGCTTTAATGTTTCTTTTATTACTAACAACCCTTTTTTAGGACCTGGTACTGCTCCCTTTATTAAAAGAACATTTTTTTCCATATCCACCTTAATAATTTCTAGGTTTTGAACTGTAACTTGTACGTTGCCCATGTGTCCTGGCAGTTTCGTACCTTTAAACACACGACCAGGATAAGTGGCAGCTCCTAGTGATCCCGGTCTTCTATGATGTCTTGAACCATGTGTTTCTGGACCTCTACTATGGCCATGTCTTTTTATAACTCCTTGGAACCCTTTACCTTTTGAAGTTCCTGTAATGTCTACGCACTCACCATCTTTGAATAGGTCAGCAGTCATTTCTTGTCCTGCTTCGTAACCATCAGTTTGCTCTACTCTAAATTCTTTTAGCTTGCGTTTTGGAGTTGCTCCTGCTTTTTCAAAATGCCCCTTTGTAGGCTTATTAATATTTTTTTCTTTCTTTGCTCCATAGCCTACTTGGATTGCGTTATATCCGTCTTTGTCAACAGTCTTAACTTGAACGATGCTATTTGGGTCAATTTGTACAACTGTTACAGGAATCATTAATCCATCGCTATTAAATATTTGTGTCATTCCTAGTTTTCTTCCAATCAAACTTTTCATACTGCACCTCCTAATTTTCTTACAGCGGATTATGCTATACGCACAATCATACTAAGAAAAGATGAGCTTTTCCATCTCTTAATCTTAGCTGTATTTTCTAACTCTTACAGTTTTATTTCAATATCTACACCTGCTGGCAAGTCAAGCTTCATTAACGAGTCTACAGTTTTTGGAGTAGGTCTCAAGATATCAATCAATCTTTTATGAGTCCTTTGTTCAAACTGCTCTCTTGAATCCTTGTACTTATGGACCGCTCTTATTATTGTAATAATTTGTTTTTCTGTAGGCAACGGAATTGGTCCTGACACCTCTGCACCACTTCTTTTAGCTGTTTCTACAATTTTAATTGCAGATTGATCTAATAACTTATGATCATAGGCCTTTAATCTAATTCTAATTTTTTGTCCTGCTTTACTTGAAGCCAATATGTTTCCCTCCTTCACATCGCACGCGATTTTTACGTACGACTCACCGATACACTGTTCCGGGTGTTCCTTTATAAAAAGAATAATCGCAACATGCACAGTTCTTGTCGCCCGATTCATAGATCTAGACACTTCTCCACGAAAATTTCCTAGTAGCAACCTTTCGTATCATCGCAGCATTTTTCACACTCATATATTTTACATCATATATACTATTAATGCAAGTGTTTTCTTATGTTTTGTTAATATAATTTTTTTATTTCTAGACGAGACGACTCTACGCCCCTCGTCTAGAAATAAATTATATTATCTTTGTTACTGAGTCTATTCTATAATTGAAGAAACAACACCAGCACCAACTGTTCTTCCGCCTTCTCTA
>JAJOKP010000091.1 GCA_021129775.1 Clostridiales bacterium | reverse complement strand
AACGGTAAATAAGCCCTTTTGTGTGCCGCAAGGTTGCCTAATTAGAGCAAACTGCTTAAGTACCGGCTATGAATATTTATCAAGGTGAGGTGCACAGCATTTAATATAATAAATGCAAAAACGTAAGGAGACTTAATCCTTGCGTTTTTTATATAGCAAAAGATGGCTAGAAGGTGATAGTATCACAAGTTAAGCACACTAATTTCGCTATATATGTTGAAGTTAATGAAACTTATTGATATACTAAGTACAATATAAAACCGAAACAAAGTGGGAGGATAAAAAATGAGAAAAGAAATTGACGGTAGAGGGCTGGAATGTCCACTGCCTGTAATTCATACCAAAAAAGCACTAGAAGAAATTAAAGAAGGCATTATTACAGCAGTCGTTGATAACAAAGTGGCGAAAGAAAATATAATAAGACTTGCAAATAGTATGACCTATAAAGTAAATATCAAAGAAAGCCAAGGGAACTATCATATTGACATATTTAAAAACCAGTCACAAATGAACGTAGACCTCATGAATATAAACAGGAAAACAAGAGAGAAAAAAGATTTAACTATTTTAATTTCAAAAGACTGTTTTGGTGAAGGAGCAAAAGAACTTGGCGAAGTCCTTATGAAAGGATATCTATATACTTTAACCGAAGTAGAGCCTAGACCTAAAACGATAATATTTTTAAACAGTGGAGTGAAATTGGCAGTGGAGGGATCGGGGAGTCTTGGAAACATAAAGACAATGGAGGCAAGTGGAGTAGAAATAATCTCTTGTGGGACATGTCTTGACTATTACCAAGTAAAAGACAAACTCAAAGTTGGAATTATTGGTAACATGTACGAAATCGCAGAAAAACTGAGTAGCTCGGAAAAAACAATAACATTGTGATAGCAACTAACACGGTCCCATTATAGTACTGGCGTGGCAGGGGGACGTATTGTTTGCCACAGACAATATGAAATGTAGAATACACACAAAACGGCAATAAAAAACCATAGGATTTGAAGAGCGTTTACGAATAGCGCATTGATTTGATAATATTATAGACGAGAAAGGATGGAATCATGGATACAATAAACGCAATAAAAGATTCAATGCTAGGAATATGGGAGTTCATCAAAAACCCAGAACAACTAACAACTATACTTGGAAGTATAATCAAAGCAATAACAATATTAGTAGTAGCAAAGATAAGTATAAAACTTATACAAAAAGCTATTGATGTCTTTTTTGAATCACAAGCAAAATTAAAGTATAAAGTTGATATTCCAAGAGTAGAAACTATGAAGGGTTTAATGAAGAGCATAATAAAATATACTATCTATTTTATCGCGGTTACAGCAATTTTTAGGTCATTCGGCACGGACGTAACCGCCCTAATAACAGCAGCAGGAATAGGGGGATTAGCTTTTGGATTCGGAGCGCAGAATTTAGTCAGGGACGTTATAACAGGTTTTTTTATTCTGTTTGAAGATCAATTTGGTGTAGGAGATTACGTAGAGATAGACGGAACGGGTGGGATTGTAGAAGAAATGGCACTTAGAGTAACAAAGATTAGAGACTTTAACGGCGATCTGAATACTATTCCAAACGGTGAAATAAAAAAAGTCACAAATAGAAGCATGGGAAACATGAGGGCTTGGGTAAACATTTCGATTGCATATGAGGAAGATATAGATAATGCTATAGCAGTACTTCAAGAAGCGTGCAGAATACTAAAAGAAGAAAATGATACTATTGTTGAAGGGCCAACAGTACTAGGAGTAACGAACCTAGGAGATTCTGACGTGGTGCTGTCAATTATTGCCAAAACAACATCAATGCAACAATGGTCGACAGAAAGAAAAATGAGAAAAGCATTCAAAGAAGCATTTGATAAAGCAGGTATTGAAATACCATATCCAAGAAGGTACCTTATTTCTGAAGAAAAAAATGCAGGGCAAGCAACATGAAAGAAAAACTAGAGATTAAAGATATAGTTCAACTTAAAAAACAGCATCCATGTGGAAGCAAAGAATTTGAAATAATGAGAACGGGTGCAGATTTTAGAATTAAATGCTTAAAGTGCGAAAAACAAATTTGGCTCGCAAGGACAGTACTAGAAAAAAGAATAAAAAAGATTGTAAAGAGTGAAGAAAAGTGATATAATACGCAAGGATAATAAATTTATTTCTCTGCCCTGTTAGAAGCAGGGCCGTTATGACCAAAGGGAGGTGAAATATATGAACAAGTATGAATTAATGTATATCTTAAATACTAATACAGATGAAGAAAGAAAAACACAACTACAAGAAAAATTTACAGGGATCATCGAAGCTGATGGACAAGTTGAAAAGGTCGATATATGGGGTCAAAGAAAATTAGCTTATGAAATTAATAAGTTGAATGAAGGATTCTATGTCCTAATCCACTTTGAATCTAGCATTAAGGTACCAAAAGAATTGGACAGAAATCTAAAGATTGCTGACGAAGTTATTAGGCATATGATTGTTAGAAGATAGTTATATTAAAAAGGCGGTGTAAGAATGAATAGTGTTGTATTAATTGGTCGTCTTACTAGAGATCCTGAACTAAGATTTATCCCTAGTGGGAAAGCTGTAGCGACATTTGGCCTTGCAGTAGATAGAGATTTTTCAAGAGAAAAGCAAGCCGATTTTTTTAACATTGTTGTTTGGGGAAAAATAGCTGAAAGTTGTGCAAATTACTTAACTAAAGGAAGATTAGTAGGAGTAAAAGGTAGATTACAGACAAGTAACTATGAAAATAAACAGGGAATCAAAATCTACAGAACCGAGATTATAGCAGATCAGGTGCAGTTTTTAGAATGGGGAGATAAACCGACCCAAAAACAGCAACCGAGCAACGATGATTTTAGTAAAAACGATTTTGACAAAGAAAGTATTGACTTAAAAGATTTTGAAGAAATAGATGAAGATATTCCATTTTAAAGTAAGGAGGCTGTAAAATGATTAATGCTAGAAGAAAACGTAAAGGCAGAAAGAAAATTTGTATTTTCTGCGCAGATAAAAATGCAAAAATTAACTATAAAGATACTCATAGATTAAGGAAATTTATCACAGAACGTGGGAAAATATTACCAAGAAGAGTGTCAGGCAACTGTGCTATTCATCAAAGAGACGTAACGCAAGAAATAAAAAAATCTAGACACGTGGCTTTAATGCCATACTCAATAGATTAATAAAGGCTTACGAGAAGTAGTATATTCATACTGCTTCTTTTTTTATTAAAATTTCTTTCCTCTATATAGAAAGCAAGCATATCATAAAATTTGCATGAATATAATCTATCAGAAGAATAGGAGCCTGCCCGGAAAGTCGTGCACGCACTTTTTCGTCTTTCCGCTCGAAATTCCGAAAAAAAGCGTTAAATATCTAGATATTCGCCGTTTTTTTTTGCAAAAATAGAGCGAAAAAATGAACTGAAAATCTGCTTACACGACTTTCCAGGCAGATTCCTAAGAGGACAAGAAAACGTGAAAAAAATGATTGTATTTTTGCTAACGGGCTGTGTGTTTATTATATCAATAGCAAATGCAAATGCAAATGGAAACACACATTTAAGATTAAGAGCAGTTGTAATAGAAGAAGAAACAATTTCGCAAAATGGAGCAAATACACAAATAGTAAAGGCAAAAATTTTGGAAGGTAGATTTGAAGGAAAAGCCGTAGAGTTTTCTCATAGATTAGTCGAAGGTTCCGAAGTAGATATTAGATTAACTAAGAACATGCATGTATTTGTGCAAATTACCCTGAATCAAAATGGGCTCATAAGTGTTGATTTTGTTGATGTAGTCAGAGATAGATATATATATATAATGCTAACGATTTTCTTTGTTTTTTTAGTGATATTTGGTGGCTATAAAGGATTTAGATCTTTTGTAGCACATGCGTTAACAGCGGTGTGCATTCTTAAAATATTTATGCCGATGATACTAAAGGGGCATAGCTTTATAATTGCAACTACCGTTTCGAGCATAGTTATTACCGTGGTTACCTTCGTTGTAATTGATGGAATTACAAGAAAGAGTTTAAGCTCAATACTAGGAACGATAGACGGAACGATTATAGCGGGACTACTTGCAATATATTTTGGAAACTTAATGGAGATTGTAGGAACAGCAGAGGAATCAATGCAAATGCTGATACTGTATACTGATTTGGAAATAGATTATAGAGGGTTACTTTATAGTGGAATTACAATAGGAGAATTAGGTGCAGTGATGGATGTGAGTATGACAGTGAGTTCAGTAATTTTTGAAATAAAGATGAAAAAGCCTAACATTAAAAAAACCTCCCTAATGCTATCGGGAATATCTGTGGGACGCGATGTAATGGCAACCATGACTAACACTTTAATACTAGCATATGCAGGAGCATCATTTCCGCTTCTATTTCTTTTTTTCTATATGGAGCTGTCTTTTGTAGACATTATTAATACACAACAAATCGCGGCAGAAATAGTGAGATCGTTAAGTGGCAGTATTGGAATAATACTAACTATACCCGCAACCGCCATTATCGCAGCTTATAATACGAAGCAAGTCAATTTCTACTCTCTACTTCTAACTGGCTGCCTAATCCTGCAAACGTCTTAAATTCGCAACGTTTTTTAGATGTTCAGCATAAGTTTTGCTAAATGCATGTCCGTCATCAGACAAAGCATAGAACAAATAGTCATGTTTCTCAGGAAAAAGCGCTGCATGAATAGCGTCACGCCCAGGGGCGGCAATTGGTCCTGGTGGTAGGCCTAGGTTCATATAAGTATTGAAAGGATTTTCATATTGAAGATGTGAGTATAGAACACGTGAAAGGTGTTCTTTTCCTTTTCCATATCCATATATGACCGTAGGACAAAGTTGCAATAACATGTTGATGCTTAACCTGTTGTGAATGACTCCGCTAATTGTAGGCATTTCATCAATAGAATACGCTTCGCGCTCAACTAGCGATGCTATGGTAAGCACTTCGTGAATAGAAATATCAAGTTCGTTAATACGCTCTGAATAGTTTGTTTCTAAGAACTCGTTCATTGTAGCTGACATTCTAAGAGCAATATCTTTAGGTGTAGTAGTTTCGGTAAAATGATATGTGTCAGGCAATAAATATCCTTCCATAATAAAGTACAAATTTTCAGTATCAAAAGAGAGACCTTGACTAGTATATATCTCATTTGTCGCATTAATGAATTCTTCGGCAGTTCCAAATCCTATTCTTTCGACTTCTTCAGCTATTTGAAAAATCGTATGTCCTTCGGGGATAGATAAAACTATAGGTTTTTTAGGAGTTCCTTGTTGAATCAGAGAAAAAATATCATCCAAAGTCATATCTGGTTCTATGACATAAGAGCCAGGTTGGATTTTAGTATCAATGTCTAAAAGTTGAGCTTTATAATTAAACCACCTAATGTTTTTAATAATCCCTTTCTCATAAAGCAAATTAGAAACATAATTCAACGACTTTCCTTTTGGTATTACTATTTCAACCGACTCGGTAAATGTAGAAACAGAAAAATGAGGGGATAAAAACCCATCGACTAGCGCTGGGAGTTTAGCGCCTATGTAATAAGAGACTCCCAAAAAAAGTATGCCAATTAGCAAAGCAATTATTAAAAAAGAAAAGAGTAATTTTTTCATTTTATATCCACCTTTTGCACGTATGTAAGTATTTTATCATTTTTTCTCTGGCATTTCCACAAAATTTAACAAAAAATTAGTAGAACAATGTAGAATTATGATATAATTGCTCTAATAATGGTATATATAAGACAGACAAGCTTTCGGGAGTGATGGATTATGTTTAATTATTGGGTTGCAATTGCATTTTTAGGTTTATTACTGGTACCGATTGGGTGGTTTTTACTTACTCTAGTTTCTTTGATTGCAGCAGATGTGAATAAGAAGAAACGACCTTTGAGCGAACAAAGTAAAAATGCAAATGTAAAAACAGCAAGCAGAATATTTAAAGTAGTCAAGTAATTAAAAATTGCAAAGCATTCATCTTGCTTGCCCGCCGATTTTGGAAAGCTCCACGAGCAGGTTCTCTGCCTAAGTTGAAGAAAAAGATAGCTATTTGATGGGAAAGCTATTTTGTGATATAAATGAATTTAAGAAAAGGCTAATTAAAGAGGTGGAACTGTGAAGGGTCTATTTATAACAATCGAAGGAACAGACGGAGCTGGAAAATCAACACAAATTCAGCATTTGAAAGAATTGCTGAAAAAAAGGGGTTACGAAGTGAAATTAACGCGCGAGCCTGGTGGTACTAGAATTAGCGAAAAAATTAGAAAAATTATTTTAGATAAAAAGCATAGCGAGATGAGCGCTAGAGCAGAGGCTCTTCTATATGCAGCTTCTAGAGCGCAACATGTAGAAGAAGTTATTAAGCCGGCACTAAAAAGAGGAGAAATAGTCATTTGCGATAGATTTGTAGATTCTAGTATGGTTTACCAAGGAAGAGGAAGATTATTAGGGTACGAGTCTATAAAAGAAATAAATGACTTTGCCACTGGCCAATTAGAACCAGAGTTGACCATATTGTTTGATATAAAACCGGAAATCAGTCTAAGAAGAATTGATGCAAAGAAGAACGGAGATAGGCTGGAGAGAGAAAAATTTAGTTTTCATCAAGAAGCATATAACGGGTATAGAGATTTAGCAAAGATATTCCCTAAGCGCATACGCAGTGTAGACGCAAATCGTTCTGTAGAACAAATTAGGGATAATATTAGATTAATTATTGAAGACTTGCTCCGTGTAAAAGAATGATTTGGTGTGAGGAGGGGAAATAATGAAACTTGTAATTGCAATTGTACATGATGAGGATTCGCAATTCTTAGTAGAAGAGTTTACAGTTAACAATCTTAAAGTAACAAAATTGGCAAGTACAGGAGGTTTCCTAAAATCAGGAAATACAACTCTACTTATTGGAACCGAAGAGAAGCAAGTAGATAAAGTCATTGATATCATCAAGAACAACTGCGAAACTAGAAAGCAAATTGTTACAGCGCAGTCGCCAGTGTCTGGTGCATCTGGGGCATTTATACCTTATCCTGTTGAAGTCAAAGTTGGTGGTGCCACAGTCTTTGTTATGGATATAGAAAAACATTTAAAACTGTAATCTCACTAAGAAAGAGAGGCAATTTGGATGTCGTTTAGAAACATCGTTGGTCAGGATAGAATAGTATCATATCTAAGAAAAGCGCTAATAGAAAAAAAAACTTCGCACGCATTTTTGTTTGAAGGACTCAGAGGGCTTGGGAAAAAAACCTTAGCATTCGAATTAGCTAAGGGGATTTGTTGTGAAGATGAAGAGGACAAACCATGCGGTAAATGTAGTAGCTGTGTCAAGGCAGAACGCAACAGCAATACAAACATAATATGGGTAAAAGACGAAAAAACGATAAAAATTGAGGCGATCAGAAGGATTCAAGACGAAGTAAAAATTAAAACATTTGACGGTGATAGTAGAGTATATGTTATATGTGATTCAGAAAAAATGACTATACAGGCGCAAAATGCGCTACTTAAAACGCTTGAAGACCCTCCACAAAAGTTGTTTTTCATACTACTCACTATAAATTCAAACAGCTTATTACCAACAATAGTTTCAAGGTGCCAATTACTAAAATTACGAGCTGCAAGAGTAGGAGAGATTCAAAAATATTTGAGCGAAGAAAATGAAATGCCCGCGAGTAAAAGCAAAGTAATAGCCGCACTATCAAATGGATCTATTGGAAAAGCGATAAAAATTTCAACGGACAAAGCGTACGTCGAAAGAAGAAACGCCGTTATCCATATGACAAAAGACATTATATCGGGGAGCGTATTCAGCGTTTTAAGTAAAACAGATTTTTTGAACACAGAAAAAGATAATATATTTGAAATATTCGAGATGCTAATTAGTTGGTATCGTGATTTGATCATATACAAAGAAGCCGAGCAGTTGGATTATATCATTAATTGTGATAAAATTGAAGAAATCGCTTTTCAAGCTCAAAAAACAGAAACGCAAAGATTGAGCAATGCAATTCTCATAATAGAAGAGACAAGAGCTAATATTAATAACAATGCAAATTATCAACTTAGTTTAGAGGTAATGCTCTTAAACATACAGGAGGTATTTAATTATGGTAACAATTGTAGGAGTTCGGTTCAAGAAGGCAGGTAAAATTTATTATTTTGATCCAGAAAAAAACGCTATCCAGAAAAAGGACGATGTAATAGTTGAAACAGCTAGAGGGATAGAATTTGGCGAAGTAGTAGTAGGACCTAAGGAAGTATCTGTAGAGAGCATCATAGCACCTTTAAAAAGCGTAATAAGGGTTGCAACCAAGAAAGATAAGGAATTGCATGAAAAAAACAAATCAAAAGAGAAAGAGGCTTTCGAGGCGTGCTTAGAAAAAATTGAAGAACATGAGATGGACATGAAGCTAATAGATGTAGAATATACGTTTGACAATAATAAAATTATTTTTTATTTTACTGCAGATGGAAGGGTTGATTTTAGAGAATTAGTAAAAGACCTTGCATCAATATTCAAAACGCGTATTGAATTGAGGCAAATTGGAGTGAGAGACGAAGCAAAAATGTTAGGTGGGACTGGGCCATGTGGAAAAAGCCTATGTTGCTCATCGTGGTTAGGCGACTTCGAACCTGTATCAATAAAGATGGCAAAAGATCAAAATCTTTCACTGAATCCAGCAAAAATATCTGGTATATGTGGTAGGCTTTTTTGTTGCTTAAAGTATGAATATGATACGTACCATGAAATATTGCAGAGAACGCCTAATGTAGGTACAATAGTACGTGTAGAAGAAGGAGAAGGACCTGTAATTGGAATAGAAACACTAAAAGAGAGAGTAAGAGTAAAAATCCGAAAATATAGCGACAATGCTGAAGTTATTAATACTTATAGCTTAGAAGAAGTTACAAGAGTTGTTAAAAAGCCAAATTGCGACAAATGCTCTGCGAGTAAAGGAAAGTGCTCTGAAAAAGGGAATGAAAGCACATACGTAAGAGAGAAAAGAAAACCATAAAAATAGACAAACATGTATTATTGGCAGACAGAAGTCAACTTCCAGCAATCATCTTGCTTGTAGGACTGTTTGCATGCTCGCACAGGAAAGAAAGATGTGCTGATTTTAAACCAAATTCTATAAAGAATGTAGTGATTAAAAACATGGAAAATCACCTGAAAGAGAATGAAAGAATAGACGATTTACAGATAAAAGGTCTTAAAATAATTCAAAACACTAAAGGGTTTTGTTTCGGGATAGACGCTATACTTCTTGCGAATTTTGTAGAAATAAAGAGAAATGCTAAAGTGGTCGATCTTGGCACGGGGACAGGGATTATTCCGATTTTAATCGTTGCTAAAAGTACAACTAGTAAGGTTGTAGCCATTGAAATACAGAAAGAATCAGCAGAAATGGCAAGTAGAAGTGTTAAACTAAATAAATTAGAAGATCGTATCAGTATTTTAAACATAGACCTAAAGTTAGCAGATAAGTATTTGCAAGTCAATGATTTTGATGTGGTTACGGCGAATCCACCATACATGCATGCTAATGGGATTGTAAATGAGGACGAGTCGAAAATGATATCCAGGCATGAAATTAAGTGTAATTTGGAAGATGTAGTTAAAGCTGCATCAAAGCTTCTTAAACATCACGGTAAGTTTTATATGATTCACAGACCGCAACGAATAGTAGATATTATGGTCTATTGTAGGAAACACAAATTAGAGCCGAAAAAGCTTCAATTTATTCAACCTACACGTGAAAAAAAGCCGAACTTGCTAATTATTGAATGCACTAAAGCTGCGCGAGCTGAAGTCAAAATATTAGACCCCTTAGTTGTTTATGACAGTAATAGGGACTATACTAAAGAGGTGGCGGATATATATAAAAAAAACAACATAGAAAGTGGGATTTAATGGATAGAAGATGTGTAGAATCTAGAAATGGAGAGTACGGAGAAACGGTCATGAGATGAGACGTATTCTATTTTGAAGAATGGAAAACAAAAAAAAGAGTTCGTTAGAACTCTTGGGAAAAATATGACTAAGGGCTTGTTCCTAAACAACCTGTACAATCTTACTTGTTCGTCCATACCCTGCGTTGTGGAAAGAGTTACATAACGCTGCTATGCGCCTATTTC
>JAJOKP010000015.1 GCA_021129775.1 Clostridiales bacterium | reverse complement strand
GTATTTAACACTAAGTACGATTCTGAAAAATATGAAGGAATGACTGCCACTGAGATACTGACATCTCCTGAAGCTCTTAAAAAAGCAACTGTTGGCAGTATTATGGGTGCTGCCGGAGGTGTTCATATGGCAGCTCCTGGAGCTGTGCTTGATACAGTCGTAAACCTTAGAGACAATGTTGCAGGTGCGGCTATCGATGCTATAGCTAAAAGAGGGGCTAAGAGACTTACTCCTAAAGAGGCTATGGCAAATGTAGACACAATAGCACAAGACCTCAAGAAAGCTAAGGCAGCTGATACCATTACAGATGATTTACGGTTTGGTGAGTTTGATGCAACTAAGACATATCCAGAAGAGGACATACATACACTAATAGAAGAAATGGTCGCTAGACCTAAAGACTTCCCAAATGAACCAGGGAAGACCCAGTTCTTTCAAAATAATAAAGAAGTGATTGGAAAGACTATCCAGAATATTAAAGGCAAAGAGAGTGAGCGTCAAACTAAGATTGATGCAATAAAACCTTCACAAACTACTGCTGAAGATAAGATGACTGATGAAAGAGATCTTCAGGATATTGAAGACGATGAGATAAAAGCTTCACAGAATAAAATGGCTGACAGTATTACAAAAGCCAAAGAAGGCGGTAAAACACAGGAAGAGCTTGTAGAAAGCGTTAATAACAGTAAGATGAATGAGACTGAGAAAGAAGCTGTGCTTAAGATAGTTGAAGGAGTGTTTACACCTGCTGAAGAAAAAAATGTAAGGAAAGCTGTAGAAAAATTTAAAAAGTTAAATCTCGGAGCTGGTATAGTGTTTGAGGCACTTGAGTGGCAGACTGACAAGCAGAAGGCACTAGACAGTGTTCTTGATACGAGAGTGGCTACAAGGCCTACGCCTAATAGGAAGCGTAAGAGACTTGTGTCCATGGCAGATAATGACTTCTTTAACCTCGTTATTGAAGGTGATATGAGTGCAATGGGGTCACAAGCAGTTGATAGTAAGATAACTAGAGATGTTCTCCACAAGTTAGACAGAAACATACCAAAGAACCGTAAGAGGCATGAAGATTTAAAAGAGTTTAATGACAAATACCTTAATCACCTCCTTAAAAAAGATACTGGAATTGAGATAATTGAGACAGCAGCACCTGAAGACAGGGCTGCAGTAGCACTTAGGTTAGCTGTTGTTGCAGTTAACCAAGTTCACTCATCTACAGTATCATCATTGCATGAAGCCCTTAATGCCGATGCAGTCAGGATGCCTGGTGCAACTGCTAAATATAAGGTTGCTGCACAGATTGGTAAAGACTTCACCCATAGTTATGGATTAACACTTCAAGGTGGTAATAAAGACAACCCAGCAGCATATACTAAACTAGGTCTACAAGGGCTAAAGTTACTAGAAGCTCTGGGACTTATCAATACTGAAAAAACAAGAGGTGAAATTTATAACACCAATAATGTTGTTGATGAGGATAATAAGTTAGTTGGGCCTAAAAGACTTGGACTTACTACAGATGCAGATATCGAAACAGGCGAGGAAGTTACTACCGGCCCAGTAGTAGCACTAGTGGGCGGTCTTGACAACAGAGAAGCTGACCTCTTTAGAACACTAAAGCCTCTCTTAAATATAGGTAATGTTGAGATTCCTCACTCACATCCCTTAGACGCTGATGAGGAAATAATTACAGATAAACCAGGTCTATCAGAGGTTCAGGAAGAAGCTCTTAGAGATTTAATCAATAAGCCTATGCAAATTAAAAGAAGCATGTTAAAAATGTTTGATGAGTGGAAAAGGGACTACGATATAGCTATTAGCAACGGTGAAACTCTCGTATCATTTATAAACAAAAACAAAACTCTAAAAGGGTTTCTCGGTATTCAGATAGTCCCTAAGCATAGCTTCTTAAAAGAAAGTGTAGAGGGCTCTAACTGGGCTAAAATGCAAAACTTTAGGGACTTAATTGATAATTGGGACGAGCTTGGTAATATTGATGATAAATACTTTGAATATAAGGTTGATGTCAATGAGAGAATTTCACTAGTAAACAATGTGCTGAACTTCCAACATGACAAGGTTATGTCTAGAAACTTAGTAACTTCGAGCGTTATGAACACAACAACTACGAAAGAAGAGTTAGACTTCCTAGTATCAGAAATTATGGACGAATCAGGCTTATCAGGAGAAGCTATCCTAAACAGCGGTGTTGATCCAGTATTAGATAATCTCGTTGAGCAGTTCAATGACAACGATTATAGTGGTCGTAGGCAGATTATTAAAAGTATGCAGACTAAAAGACACCCGTTCTATGGTGTCGGGTCAGGGTTTAAAGTATATTCGTTACTCGAAGGTATAAGTGATATAAGAGATAGAGATGGTTATAAGGTCTCAACACAATATAATCCTGGTGCTGATGCAAGTGCTTCTGGTGTCATGAATATACTAATAAATGTTATTGGGCTGTCTAAGGACGATGCTGAGATAGACTTTCTTAAAGAAATGTTGACTAAGTTTGGAGTATATTTTGGAGGTGTAAAACCGAAGGGTGAGCGCTCAGATCCATATAAGGAGACTATTAAAGCCACTCAAGCTAATGATAAAAACGCTGCAAAAGTTCTTGCTCAGCTAAAAAACCTTGGTATAAGCCTAAGAAACCTCGCTAAACCTACAGTTATGACATGGTTCTATGGTGCATCCGACCCTAGAGTTGCAGAAGCTACAGGGGAGCTTGTGGCGTTAGAAGTGTACAAAAAGGCTGTAAATGGAGACGTTGAGGCTGAAGCGATTATAAGAAGTATTCCTGGTCTTGAAAAAACCTTACTTATGAAAATGACCGCTAAAGAATTTGCAATACTGTCTGAACATTTTAGAGATGAGCTTGGTGACAGTATGATAATTGAGCTTAAAAAACTGTTCCCACAAGTTGTTGAGTATAGAAGTATAATGAAAGACAGACAAGGTAGGAATGTCTTTGACATGTTAAAAGTATTGTTTGGTGATAAGTGGAAGGGCACATTTCCTGGAGCCGTCACTCCTATACTTGGAGGCGAATCTACCGATCCTGGTGCAAATATATCTGTTAAGAAGGATAAGAATGTATTAATGAAAGAAGCTGAGATACTTGTTGATGAGGACGATGAGACTATTGAAATGCCTCCACTTCTAGCATATCTCCCAATGGATAACCCAACCTCAATAGCTGTTAGTCCGCAGCATTCACAAGATTCAGCTCAGAACATGTCAAGTTCAACAGTTATGACTAACGGGCATCAGACTATTCATGATGCTAAGTATGGAACTGTTAAAGACATACTGAAAGCTAGGGTTGATCAAAACAGGACGTATATTAGCCTAGCAACTGATTATGACTACCTAGAACAGGCTCTAAGCATCTTTAAGACATTCGGACCAAATAATGTTGAGGAAGGTAAAAAAGAAACATATGAAAGGTTTGTAGCATATTTAGAAAGTATTATAGCTAAATCGCAAGAAATTAAAGCTAATTTGATTGGGTCTGACTCATATGCTGAAGTATTTGGCCTTAGAGAAGACCAACTATTTGACGTTGATAGTGCCCCTATCGTAAAAAACCCGCCTAAAAAGTCTCCAGAGCCTACTGGATTAAGTCATCCTTCGGAGTTTGGAGGCTTAATGGGGAAGATTGATGGAAGAACAACTCTTAACTCATTAAAAAATATATTAGTAGAATATGCAGAAGTGTTTAATATAGACCAAGAACATATAGATATGTTAAATAACGCATATGCCCAATATGGTAAGGGAGAACTTCCAAAATTAAAAATAAGTGATAAGTTTAATTGGAGCTCTGATACTAAAGGTAATAGAGTTATAGAAATTGACCCATATAATAAGAGTGCTGATACAGCTGAGAATGCCACTAGGTTCATTGAGTTAGTATTACATGGGCTGGAATATGACTTAACTGCTAACTATATAGCTAGTGAAAAAGGAACTAAAAGTCCAGAAGTTAAGTATATGCGTGCTGTTGTTAAGCGTTTGAAAAGAAACTTTAATCCTAAGACAGCAAACCCGGATTTAAGAGAAAAAATAGAGTATATATTATCTGGTGATGATACGAGAACAATACAAGAACTTACAGCCGTTTTAAGGGCTGAGCCTAAGTATGCTGAAGAAATATCAAAGATTATACACCATAGAACTGTTAAATCGTTTGTATCAACTCTACTTCAAGCTGTAGAGAAAGTCATATTGAAAGCATTTAAGTTTAACAGTGATAAAGATATATCGATGGAAAATACTATCGCTGCTCTTGAATTATTAAGAAAAAACGGGAAGAATGTAACTGGGTCTGGCTCATCTCCTAAAAAAACTGTACAAGAAAAGAAACCTACAACTAAGAAAACTGTACAAGAAGAAAAAGCTGTGACTAAGCCTGCCATACAAGAAGAAAAAGTTACAGTTAATAAGACTATAACGGAAAAGAAACCTACAACTAAGAAAACTGTACAAAAGGAAAAACCTACAACTAAGAAAACTGTGGAGGAGGAAGATGAAAGGCTTCCAGGGTTTCTTCGTACAAAAAGTCTTGAAGAATTCGCTAAAGAACGATTTAAAGCCCTAACTAAAGAGTTTACTGGGAAGACAACTTTTAACTCCTTAAGGGATATGTTAATACACGATAGGACACTTGTAATAAGCCAAGATCATCTAGATATGTTAAAGGATGCATATGCTCAATACGACAAAGGAGAACTTCCAAAGCTAAAGATAGGCAATAAGTTTAATTGGAGCTCTGACGCTAAAGGTAATAGAATTATAGAAATCGATCCGTACAACAAAAGTGCTACTACAGCTGAAAATACTACTAGATTTGTTGAGCTCCTTCTACATGAAATGGAGCATGATTTAACTGCTAGTTATATAACTAGTAAGGAAGGTGCTAAAAGTCCAGAAGTTAAGTATATGCGTTCTGTTGTTAAGCGCTTGAAAAAGGAATTTAATCCTGAGACGGCAGACCCAGACGTAAAAGCAAGAATAGAGTATATACTGTCTGGTGACGAAACTAGGGCAGTGCAGGAGCTTACAGCTGTTCTAAGAGCTGAACCTACATACGCTGAAGGAATATCAAAGATTATACACGGTAAAACTGTTAAATCATTCGTATCAACTTTACTTCAAGCTACAAAGAGAGCTATAATAAGAGCATTTAAACATGACAAAAATAAAGAGATCACAATAGAAAACACTGTTGCTGTTCTTGAATTATTAAGAGAGCACGGAAAGAATATAATTGCTGAGGGTGATAACGCTGCTGGGCCAGTCAAGGCTGAACTAATTAAAGAAAGTAGTCCAGATAAAAAAAATAAACAAGATGAAGAAGATATTTCAATTAAAGCTGACAATTCACTTATAGGAGTTATTGACACAGCTACAGCAGGTATGCTTGGAGTAGTGGTTGCTGCTGCTGGAAAGGTCGTACTACCACTTGCTAAAGAGGGTCATAGGTACCTTATGAACAACACTGAGCTATACAAAGGAGCAGCTAACCTGATTAAGCACGGTGTGTGGGATAGCGTACTTGTAAGGCAGTTAAAGAACACATTAGGTGTTGATGATACTCTTGATGATAAAACACTTAGAGAGCTCCTAGGCGTAGGTACTGACATGGAACAAAAGTCATATAGTATTATTACTGAGAACATTCCTAAGCTCACTGCGGGCATAGCAAAGGTATTCAAAACAGATGCTGAGAAAGCTAAGTTAAGAAAAATCTATGCTAAAACTAGTATAGCTCACGTGCTTGCTAACGCTGCACTCGAGAAAAGGTTACTCGGTAATGAAACAATCGAGGAGATAGTAGCTGATTATAAACTCTCTCCAAAGATGGAAGGATATGCAAAAGAGTTATCTAAGTTTTATGTTACTGGTATAACTGGCAAAGGTAATATGACGAATTCAGGTAAAGTTCCTACAGAAAGTGCAGAAGCTCAAGTAGAATTCGACGAGTATGTTGCGTTGTTATCACTACAAAGTATAGAGGGTAGTCTTGATATGATTAGAGATATGCATGCTAAGGACAGTGAACTGTATGATACTATTAAAAGTGCTACACTTACAGTGCGTGCAACATCTGATCTTGTTAATGGTGTTAGTGGTAACTTAACTAATATTGATTATACTGACTATCACGGCAATTATATCCTTGATATAACCGAGAAGCCATATGAGTATAAACTTGTTGCTCCTGGGACCACAAATGCCCTTAAATACAATAAAGATGATGCATGGAAGCAGATTGAAAATAACGGTAAAGAAGGGTATGATTTATTTGTACGTGAGAAGGAATTAGGATTTATCTCAAAAGGTGTTGGTATATCTACTAACAGGTTTACAAATGGATATCCACTAAAAACTAAATGGGTTGAAGAACAAATTGCACTTGACAGTGCCTTCATTACTAAGAACAACATCTCTAAAACATTTGTGAATAATAATGAGAGATATATTCTCAATATCAAAGAAGCTGTTAAAGAGAAAGAGTTAAGCATGGTCAATGACCTTGCTGACAGCTTATACAATACTATAGTTCATAATAAAGAACTTCAAGAGATGAAGACCATTACAGACATAATTAAGAGAAAAGCTATCACAACAGTGGGCTCTAAGAATATAGATTCACTTGTTAAAGACATAAGACGTGCTAGATTAGGCAAAGATACTACTAGGCCAATACCAATGTTCCTTAAGATAAACTATGAGGAGTTAGGTCATGATTTTAAACTCCCTAACGAGTTAGTTTATTATTATAAAGTACCTGATACTAGTAAAGTATCAACATACGATGGATTCAATGAACATCTTGACCTGATTAGAAAAGATGCTGAACATATATTATTAGATTCTGAGCCAAATGCTTTGTTTAAGCAAGGCAGTGTAGCTCGAAAGGTCGAAACTGTATATAGACATCTAGTATCTAAGCTAAAGCTGAGCATCATCTCAAACCCTATAAAATTGATGGGTGATATTGCTGCTAATTCTGTGTTACTTGCTGATGTACCGTTAGAAACTATCACTAAACACGCTAAAGAGTATACTGAAGAGCTAGACAAGCTAAGTGTCTTGAGGAATGAAATGATTGGATTAGAGCTACAAGAAGTTATGGAACCTGGCAAACACAAGCAAAAAATTAAAATATTGAATAAACGTATCAAAAAGTCTAAGATGTATCCAGCTCTAGAGCATGGTTTCATTCAGTCACTATCTACTAATATGCTGTTAAAGGACTTTGAGTCAATTAGAGGCCTACAAGCTGATGTTGATGAATTGGTAGGCCATTTAGTAGGTAAGAAAGAGAAAAGGACTGTAATAGGTAAGCTTGTTAAAAAGTTATCAACTACAGGGTTCCAAGGTGAAGATATTCTCAGTTTCTTGGCTAGAATCTCTGGTAAGAAAAATAAAACATTAAGTGATGAGTTTGAGGCAATGGCTGATAGACTTAAAAACATGAAAGATAGTGATGACCTTGTCAGATATGTGAGTGAATATTTAGGTATGCCTTCAAGTGAATTGGTAAGACAGAGTAGTAATATAATGACTAACATCGATGGAGTCGCTAGATGGATTATGTACAATAACTTAATAAATCTCGGACATACCGAAGACTATGCGGCTAGAACAGCGTTAGAAACATTTATTGATTATAGACGTAACCTCCCAGAGGTAATTAAATTAGCATCTGACTTAGGACTGATGCTATTCCCGAACTTCTGGATGAAGTATCAAAGAGTACTGTTCAACCTTATCAAAAATAACCCAGCATCAAGTACTATCAGTTATACTATTGATCAATTGCTCGGTATGGGTAGTATGCATCCGTTTGATGCAAGTATCTTTAGTAAAGTTGCTGATGGAACGGTAGTAGGTGTAGTAGATCCGCTAGATGAGAAAATATATAACCCTTGGTGGTGGATGTTTCAATGATGAGGAGGGATTAATCCCTCCCCGCTGATATAAATGCCTTCATAACGTAACTAAACGCTATAACAGCGACTATGATTGCTAGAAGCCAAGCAGCGTATAATACTGCTCCTATAGCTCCAACTACCACAATTGTCTTCGACCAGTCCTTAAGTTCTTCCATACTACTCCTTACATTTCCTAGTAATTAGTTTTGGTATGCTTATGGACATCGTCTTTATGCATACACCAAAGTTTGTCCAATTACTTGTGCAAGTGTAACAAACACAACGCCAGCAAACATTAAAACGCTTGCAATTAATTCTATACTCATATTGACCTCCTTTCGTCTAATGACGCTTCTTCATTTAAATCATAATGTTGTCTGATGAGCCTTTAAATTCCTTTCGTTGTCTGCATCAAGGACTCCTTTACAACCTCAACCTATGTAGGAGTTGTATACTTTCTATTGATTTCATCAAGCATTGTGATTGAGTATGCTTGTTCCACTGATGGTACTGAGCTTTCTCTCTCACACTTACGTAGAAACTTAACAATAACACGTTCAATAAGCGTAGTATTCCTAACCGTTTGTGCCTTTTCAATAGTCTCTTCTGTAAGCGGTTTACTTACTCCATCTATTGTAGACGTATCTTCTACATGCTCTCCACAAAAGTTTTCACAACCATCGCACTCGCCCTTTTCAGGGCCTATGTCCGTTATTGTAGAGTCTCCTGAGTCCTCCAAAAAGGCTTCTCTATTAAATTCTTTCATTCGTTTCCTTTAAGTGTTCTTGGTTTTGCTACAGCACTGGTAAATACTATAAGCTTTGCTGTAGTTCAGTTTGACTAACTTGTTGTTTGCATTCAACCAGACCTTTGCTTCTGATGCTAGGTATCTACCTATGTCTTTTTTCGTTTAACCATTTGTATGTCAAATAAAGATCTTCCTACCTCTCCATAGTCTAGGGTGTTTCCATTAAAGTTTTTACTATATTCAGCGATAAAGCCTTTAGTACCTATCTTCATATTACTCCTTTGCGTCCTCAAAATGTAACAAGAAGGCAATGTTTGTTATTGCATGTTTCAAATGACTAAAGCCGGATTCTGGATCGATCTTCTCACCGGCTCTGTAAGACTCAAGATGTCTGAGGAGTGCGTCTGTATAACGCTCTTCTGGGTTACATACCAGTTGCCAGTTGTTAGGTGCATACTTTTCTGTTCCAAATGTTAGGATCTCAGCTAGTGCTCTTGTTGCTGCAGGGGGGACTAGTGAATACCTAAGCTTATCAGTATCAAACTTGAGACCCATTTTATCATTAGCCTCTTTAGCAAGTTTACTCTTAGCAAGTGCATCTGCACATCTCTTTGAGCATGTTTCGTACATTGTTCTGTAATTGTGTTTCTTACCACATTGCGGACAAGTGTAATGAGCTAATGAAACCTCATCAGACACACCTTCTTCCTTGCACACTTCTGCAACAATCTTATTACTTTTATTACCTCTTCTCATAACAAGTCTCTTATTAGCTGTTTACGGCTGGGTGTCTTGCCAGAGTTCTTAATATCATTACATAATTCTTTAATGTTTGAATATCCGCATATTCTTACTAGCTGCTTCTTTGTCATACGTAGTAGTTCAGCTCTTGTATATGTATGTTCCATATTGTTCCTTTAAAATAAGTTTATACTTCTTAGCTTCCTATAGATTTCCATCTAAAAGTTCCGTGTTATGTTTGATGGCTTTTAACACATCAGATATGCGTAATTCATCACGGTTGTTGAGGGGAGTATTCAATAACTCCCTTAATAGTTTCTTAGCTGCTAGTTTACGAGCCATAAGACCTTCTGTCATTGATGGAAGCTCTGAAGAGTCAACCCCGTAAAGGTACATGCAACTCTTCACGCTAGTTTGCCACTATTGCTTTGAAAGCTGCCGCTGGTTTAATCTTAACAACCTTCTTAGGAGGTGTATTAAACGACTTGCCTGTCAGATAATTAATTCCTGAGCGTGCACCTTGTACAGCTGGTTTGAATGAGCATAGTCCTGAAAGGTCTACCTGTCTACCAACTGATACTTGTTCTTTTATAGTCTTAATCATTAATTCTATAACCCTAGACGCAGCCGCAGTTGATGCTATATCTTTTGATGACGCTAAACGTGCTACCAAATCCGCTTTTGAGAACTTATCCATTTAATTTTCCTTTATATATTTTGCATTGTTTAATGCGTACCTACATCTAGAGCATGCCACATAGTAAAGCCTAAGCTCTGCGACTTCATCTTCAG
>JAJOKP010000050.1 GCA_021129775.1 Clostridiales bacterium | reverse complement strand
CGCACAGCAATGGTTTTAGTGCAAGACGATACTATAGCGAGTAAATCATTAATACGTGTATAATTAGGAGGGGGAATATGAATATCAGTAAAATAATTAAAGAATATTTTTTTAGAGAAAGATTGTTTGTTTTTAAAATTATGCTCGGACCGCTAGTTGTAGCGATATTACCAGTAGTTTATCAAATTCTCATTAGAGATGTAATTGATAAATTGTATTATGACTTAATTGGCGTAGAACAAATTATTATGATTTTGGCTTTATTATGTTTTTATCTATTACACTTGTATTTCTGGAATTATTTATACCGAAAAATGGAACATGGTACAATAACATCAGTATTTAATAAATTAATTGATACCCTAATAAAAAGCAAGCAACAAGCATTATCTAATGTAACAGAAGGAAAAATTAGACGTGTAAATGAGTTTGTGTACGAAATTGTGTATTTTGTGAAAGAATCCATTCAGCTACCGGTAAAATTCGTTGCAGTAATATTTTTAGTTTTATACATAGTATTTAGAGTTAATGCAACAATTGTATTGTACTTACTAACTTTAACACCTTTATTTTTAATCATAGTTGTTATAGCCAAACAAATAGAAAAGAAGAAAAAGCAAATAATTGAAAGAGAAAAAGAGAGCAATGGTTACAGTTCAGATGTAACCACTACAAAAAAGTGCAAAATAATGCTATCTGAACTTTTTTGAAAAAAAATTTGACAAAGCTGAAAAAAAAATATATAATTAAATAATAAGGACTATGCAAACGATTGCACGAATGAAATTGTTTTAGGATGGAAATATATCTTCATGGGATTGTTAATTGTCGGATTAACTTGTTTTATAATGTTTCTACCGCTGTTAATGGTATAATTAGGGAAGATATATTTTTTTATGCAAGGGCTTTGCAAACGGTTGCATGAATTGGTTGTTTTGGGCAGGATTTTTCCTCAGGCGAAGCTATTAATTGCTGCATAAATCTAATATGTCAATGATATTAAGACTTCGTTAGTGGAAAAGTAAAAGAAAAGAAAAAGGAGGATTTATTATGTTTAAAACTAGTAAATGGAGATTTTTAAGTATTGTTTTGGTAGTTATTTTGTCTGTAGCTCTTTTCGCTGGATGCGCAAAAGAAGAGGAGCCAGTGGCAACTGAAACAGAAAAAGAAAAAGATGCTGAACCAACGCCAGATCCAGGACCAGTTGAAATTGAAATTTTTCAGTTTAAAGTAGAGATGGCACAGGATTTAGACGCTGCGGCTAGAGAATTTGAAAAAGCCTTTCCAAACGTAACGGTTGTTATACAAACTGTAGGTGGTGGAGATGACTATGGAGCAGCACTAAGAGCAAAATTTGCATCTGGAGAAGAACCTACAATATTTAACATCGGAGGACCTCAAGATGTCGAAGATTGGAAACACAAAGTAGCAGATTTAAGCGGTGAACCTTGGGTAGAATTAGCTCATCCTGGAATTCTTTCGGGCGTTACAGTAGGAAACGAAATATTTGGACTACCGTTTAACATTGAAGGATATGGATTTGTCTATAACAAGTCTATTTTCGCAGATGCAGGAATTGATGCTTCAAAAATCGTGGATTTTGAGAGTTTAGAAGCAGCAGTTATTGAACTAGATGCTAAAATTCAAGCAGGAGACCTAAAAGATAAGTATCCTAATTTAGAAGCAGTATTTGATTTGCCAGCAAAAGAGAATTGGGTAACGGGATTGCATACATCAAATGCAGTACTTGCACAGGAGTTTGCAAGTTCCATTGAAGCATTCGAAGCTGCCGAAGTGCAATTTACTTATGGTGATGCACTAAAAGCACTTATTGATTTACAGGCTAATTTTTCGCCTCATGCAGATAATAAATATAGGCTTAATGCAGTAGACTACGCGACACAGGTTGATATGGGCCTTGCGATAGAGAGAGTAGCTATAATTCAACAAGGCAATTGGGTCTTTGGTGGAGTTAAAGGGATTGACGAAAACGTTGCAAATAACTTAGGGTTTTTACCTTTTCCAGTAAAGGGTGCTATTGAGGACTCAATACCAGTAGGAGTTCCAATGCATTGGGCAGTTAACAAAGATAGCGGCGATGCTGAAATTGAAGCAGCTAAAGAATTTTTGAATTGGTTATACACTTCTGATGTTGGTAAGAATTTTATTGTTAACGAATTTTTCTTCATACCACCATTAAAAGGATTTGACGATTTTCCACCTGCTGATCCACTAGCTAAATCGATTATAGAGTTTGCGGAAGCTGGCAGAACAATGCCATGGGTATTCATGGGTTATCCTAGTGGATGGGGAATGGATATACTAGGAAATCAAATTCAAAAATATTTAGCAGGAAAAATTACTTGGGACGAAGTAATAAGTGTCTCTATAGATGAATGGGCAATATTGAGAAAATAGAAACATAAGAAAGAGCATTGTTAAATAACATTGGTGACAGGCTGTAAATAAATTACGCATAAGACTGTGATTTTATTTATAGCCTGCGGTTTTTAGGAGGCATTATGAAAAATTCAAAATTTTGGTTTTTTACTTTTGTAGGTCCAGTTTTAGTAACTTTTATAATTGTAGTAATTATTCCAACGCTAATGGGGATTTATTTTTCATTTACAAATTGGGATGGAATAAATCACAATCCGGATTGGATAGGGCTTAGTAACTACTTTGCTATATTCGAAAGAGGCGGAGATTTTTTAGATTCATTCGTATTCACAGCAAAATTTGCAGCTACTACTGTAGTAACAATTAATTTAATAGGGTTTGGTCTTGCCCTTTTGGTGACTGGAAAAATCAAGTACAGCAATGCTGTAAGAAGCGTTTTTTTTATGCCTAACTTGATAGGAGGGTTAATATTAGGATTCGTTTGGCAATTTATATTTACAAACGTTTTTAGCCATGTAGGAGGAGTGCTAGGGCTTGATTTTTTACAAGGATGGCTAGCCACAACTGCAACGGGATTTTGGGGGCTTGTAATAGTAATGACTTGGCAACTTTCAGGATATATGATGATAATATATATTGCAGCTTTGCAAAATATCCCGAAATCTCTAATTGAAGCTGCTGAAATTGATGGCGCAACTTCGTGGCAAAAGCTAACTGGTATAACTATTCCGCTTGTAGCTCCAGCACTTACGATAGGATTATTTTTAACGCTATCTAATTCATTTAAGCTTTTTGATCAAAATCTGTCTTTAACTGGAGGAGGTCCATTTAATTCTACAGAAATGCTGGCATTAAATATTTTTCGAACGGCCTTTGTATTTTCACAGTTTGGTAGAGCTCAAGCAAAGGCAGTGGTGTTTTTAATTGTTGTTGCTATAATTACTCTAACGCAAATATACTTTAGTAAGAGAAAAGAGGTGGAGATGTAATGGGCAGAAAAAATAATAAAAGAACTATTTTATCGGTTGTAGCAATTATATTATCTGCAATATTTTTATCCCCACTGTTTATAGTTCTTACGAACTCGTTTAAAACTCGAAAAGGAATTTTTTTGGATGTGTTGAGCCTTCCTTTTGGTGAGTTTTTCAATCCGATTAATTACGTAATAGCATTTGAAAGGTTAAACTTTCTAAATGCATTTAAGAACTCAATGTTGATTACAGTAATTAGTGTAGTAGTCATAATAATTTTTACTTCTTCAGCCGCATGGATGTTAGTAAGAACAAAGAGCAAAATGAGCACCTTCATTTTCTTTATGTTCGCAGGTGCAATGTTAATACCATTCCAATCCGTAATGTTACCACTAGTACGGTGGATGGGAATATTAGGATTTCTAAACCCAAGAGGATTAATATTTATGTATTTGGGTTTTGGTTCGAGCTTGTCGATAATTTTGTATCATGGTTTTATTAAAAACATACCTAAAGAACTAGAAGAAGCGGCAACTATTGACGGATGTAATAAGTTTCAAGTATTTTGGTATATTGTTTTTCCATTGCTAAAACCTATAACTATGACAGTCGCGATTTTAAACTCTATGTGGATATGGAACGACTTTTTACTGCCACAATTAGTTATTAATCGAGCAGAATGGCATACCATACCGCTTAGAATGTTCTTCTTCTTTGGTCAATTTGCGAAAGAATGGGACTTAGGGCTAGCAGGATTAACAATATCAATGATTCCAATAATTGTTTTTTACATTTTCGCACAGAGATATATTGTTAAAGGTTTAATGGAGGGCTCAATAAAATGAATGAGTTGCATATTAATAAAAATTTGCTACTGAAAAGTGATACTGGTATTTTAGCGTGAAGCTTAAATGATATTTGTTTTGAAAGAAAGAAGAATATGGTATAATGTTGATGGGTATAAGACAACAAGCAAATAATAGGGTAAAGGAAGAAAAAAATGAGAGTCACAATTAAAGAAGTAGCAAAAAAAGCTGATGTTTCACCGTCAACGGTATCTAGAGCACTTAAAGATAGTTATTTGATTAGTCAAGAAACTAAAGATAAAATCAATGAAATTGCTGACGAACTAGGTTATTTCCCAAACGAAATAGCGAGGAGTCTTGCAAACCAAACGTCACAAACTTTAGGTCTAGTGTTGCCCTCTAGCGCTCAAGATAGCTTCCTCAACCCATTTTTCACTTCTTTTATTCAAGGGGTAACGAGGTGTTTAGAGGAACAAGACTACTCCTTACTGTTGGCTTCAGCGAGAAATGATGCTGATGAGCTCAGGAGAATTATGAGAATGACACACTCTGGGCGAGTCGACGGGATTTTCTTAGTGGTGGTTAGAGAAGAAGATAAAAACATTAATTACCTATTAGGTGAGGATATGCCTTTTATAATAATTGGAGATCCGAAGGAAAGAGAAAAAGTTCTATGGGTGGATAATAACAACCAAATGGCAATGTTCGAAGTTGTAGAGAACCTAGTCAATTTAGGGCATAAAAAAATAGCTTTTTTCGGTGGGAAGCAAGAGTTGACTGTTACGCAAAGAAGGTTAAAGGGGTACATTAAAGCATTAGAAGAGCATGGACTAGAGGTTAACGAAGAATTAATTCTTGAAGTGAATTTTCAGGAGGGAGAAGGATATATTTTTACAAAAGAATTGATAGCAAAACATAAAGACATTGATGCAATTGTTACTACAGATGATTTAATTGCGTATGGTGTAATAAGGGCTGTTAAAGAGTTAAAAATTAAAATTCCTGATGAAATTTCAATTACTGGATTTAACAACACGGTTTTAGCGCGTTATTTGTCACCGAGTCTAAGTTCTGTCGAAATTAATTCTGAAAAACTTGGATACAATTCGACAGACTTATTGTTAAAAAAAATTCGTAAAATAGATTTTGATAAGAATTATTGTGTTGTAGAAACAAATTTTATAAAAAGAGAATCATCTAAATAATGGAGGTTAATATGAACTTGCACGCTATACATCATGTTTCAAAAAGCAATTATTGCTATATGTACAATGAAAAAACAATGCAGATTAAATTAAGGGTAGCGAAAAATGATATCAATGAAGTTGCCTTAGTATATGGAGATAAATTTGACTGGGATAATAAACAAGAAAAGAAAATGACAAAATTATGCAGTGCTGGATTGTTTGATTATTTTGTTGTAGAGGTAGAACCAATAAATAATAGAATAGCATATTTTTTTGAGATATCAAGTGATAATGAAAAAGTCTATTATACAGACAGTGGATTTTTAGATGAAATAAACAATGAAGAAGTACATTTTAGCTTTTTTCAAATCGCTTACATACATAATACAGAAATTCATAAAGCGCCTGATTGGGTACGAGACGCTGTTTTTTATCAGATATTTCCAGAGAGATTTAATAATGGTGATACTAGTAATGACCCTGCTGAAGTAAAGAATTGGGGAGGAAAAGCAACAAATGATAAGTTTTTTGGCGGGGACTTGCAAGGGATAATAGACAAACTAGATTATTTGCATAATCTAGGAATAACAGCAATTTACTTAACGCCTATTTTTGAAGCAGAAACAAGTCATAAATATGACACTACAAACTACTTCCTAGTAGACAAACATTTTGGTGACTTGAAAGAACTTAAAAATCTAGTAAATGAGTGCCATAAAAGAGGGATGAAAATTGTTTTAGATGCAGTATTTAATCACTGTGGTTTTTTGTTTTCGCAGTTTCAAGATGTAATTAGAAGTGGTGAAAAATCAAAATATGTCGATTGGTTTCATATAGAAAAATTACCAATAAAAACAGAACCACCCAATTATGAAGCATTTGCATTTGTTCCAACAATGCCCAAACTAAATACTAAGAACCCAGAAGTTAAAAAGTTTTTGTTAGATGTAGCTAGTTACTGGATTGATGAGACAGGTATTGATGGGTGGAGACTGGATGTTGCAGACGAAATTGACCACGAATTTTGGCGAGACTTTAGAAGAGTCGTTAAAGCAGCAAAAAGTGATGCGTATATTGTAGGCGAAGTATGGAGTGGTGCCTTACCATGGTTAAAAGGTGATCAATATGACTCTATCATGAATTACAGCTTTATGAAGCACTCGCTAGATTTTTTTGCTAGAAACACTATTAGTGCCAAAGTATTTAAAGAATCTATCAACGAAATGAGAACAAGAAATACAATGCAGGTAAATGAAGTAATGCTGAACTTATTAGATAGCCACGATACGGCACGTTTTCTTACCATGTGTAAAAATGATGTTAAGAAATTAATGCTTGCAGTAACTTTCCAGCTGATGTATGATGGCGCTCCTTGCATTTATTACGGAACAGAAGTAGGGTTAGATGGCAAAGGTGATCCTGACAATAGAAAAACAATGATATGGGATGAAAAAAAGTGGGATAAGAAAATACTGAATCATTACAAGAAACTACTTAAAATTAGAAAGGATTTTAAAGAACTTAGAAGAGGTAGTTTTGAATGGGTAGAAGATTTAGGGGAAGTTATCGGATTTAAAAGGGTTTTGGGCAAAAACACTATTGTTATTTTGATAAACAATCAAGACAAAGATTGCACTATAATATTGAAAGTTAGAGGAGTGCTAAGTGACGTAATTTCTGGATGTGAAGTAAATCAGGAATGCGTTCAAGTAGACGCTTGTAGTTCGAGAATTATGAGTGTAGAAGACAGGCAGAAAGAGCTATTAGGGAGTCTTTAATTTTTGATGAGTTGTAAGTTTTTTTTCACAATTTATGCAAACGATTGCGTTGTGCGATTAATTTAAGTTGAAGCTTTGAAAGGAGAAGAATATGACAAATAGAAAGATTTTAACCGTAATTTTAATAGTTTTTGTAAGTATTTCTTTACTTGCTGGATTATTTCAAATACAAGAGGTTTATGCTGAGTCTACTAATACGACGATTATTATTCACTATAATAGACCTGATGCTGATTATGAAAAGTGGAATCTTTGGATTTGGGAATATGGACGAGAAGGAGAAGTGTTTCATTTTACAGGAGAAGACGAATTCGGTGTATACTCAATAATAGAATTAGAAGGAGATATAGGGAGAATTGGGTTTATAGTTAGAACTGATGCATGGGAGAAGGATGTTGAAGTAGATCGATTTATAGAAATAAAAGATGGATTTGCAGAAATTTGGGTTCACTCAGAACAAGAGGAGTTTTCTCATGAACCGCCTGAGAATATCTCGGCGAAAAAGCAGGCACATGAACAAATACATTTAACAATTCACTATGACCGACAAGGTGATGACTATGAAGGATGGAATTTATGGCTGTGGAGAGAAGGACAAGAAGGTACGAGTTTTGATTTCACTGACGAGGATGAAGATGGTAAAGTAGCAAGTATAACGTTAGACAACATGAGCGAAGTAGAAAAAATAGGTTTTATATTAAGAAAGAGTTTGGGTGAGAATGATTGGGCAGAAAAAGACATCGAAGAAGACAGATTCATCAGGCTTATAAGGGCTGATGCAGCTGGAAATTTAGCGGTATTTTTAAAGCAGGGTGTGAAGAGAATGAGCTTTGATGCTGATGAAATTTTACCTGAACCAGTTGCTAAGAGATATGTTAGATTCAAATATGTAAGGGAAGATGAAGATTTTGACGAGTGGAATATCTGGACGTGGTTTACAGGAGTGCATGACGGTCAAATTAATTTTGAAAAAATTGTAGATGATGTTGCTATAGCAAATATTGAAATCGCTCCAGAAGTTTCAGAAATAGGTTTCAAGGTAAGGAAAGGTACAGATTGGGATGGTGCTGAGCTAGATATTGAAGAAGATAGGACTATAAAAACACCTATATGCCAAAGCCTGATTAAGGTTGTAGTTACAAGTATGCAAAAGGAGTTCAAAACTTTGCCGCCAGTAACAGGACCTAAGGTAGAAGCAGGGAGAGCAACATTCTATTTCAGAGACGATGCATTGTTTTATGAAGACAAAATGCATACAATAGAATCAGTTAAAGTGAAAATTTTTGAAGAAGAGCATATTATGGACTATATAGCTGAAGATGAGCTATTTGCTATTACATTAGAGGATATTCCAGAAGGAAAGCATGAATATACCTTTTTAGTTACAAAGGATGGGATAACCGATGAGATTGCAGATTTGCGTAATATTGATAATGATGGCAGGTCATTTATTGAACATGGCAAAATAAAGTTGGAAATTTCAGCGTATTTGAGTTTAGATAGAATTAACTACACACAAAACGCCGTTTTGAGTTTAGATATCGAACGAGATGGAATTGATTATAAAGCCAAAGAGATACATGTTGATGTCACAGCGCTTGGAGGCAGTGAAAATCTATATATTAGCCCATTACTTAATGCAGTTACAATTGCTGTAAGGCATAACATCGCAACAGGGATAAAAACACTGCCAATAACAGTTACAGACGAATTTGGTGGGAAACATCAGATAGATGCTACTATAGAAGTAGTTGAAAGAATCAGAGATGGAGCGGGTGATTTCTCTTGGGATGAAGCTGTAATATACTTTATGCTGACAGATAGGTTTAAAGACGGAAATCCAAATAATAACGACCCTCATGGAAATGAATTTGATAGAACTAAGCCTCGTACTGTGCAGGGAGGAGATTTTGCAGGTATTACTAAAAAATTACCTTATCTACAGGAGTTAGGAATAAACACGATTTGGATTACGCCGATAATTGAAAATATTCACTTTGATGTAAGGCACAGACACCCTGGTTCACCACAATATGCGTATCATGGGTATTGGCCACTTGATTTTGAGAGGCTCAATCCACATTTAGGAACAATGGAAGAATTTCATGAATTAATTGATGCAGCAAATGAAAAGGGCATGAAGATTATGGTAGATGTAATACTTAACCATACAGGTTATGGTGTAAGAGAAAATGACCCTAGGATAGATGACGAGATTAAAAATTTTCCTTCGGCTGTAGATCATGAAAGATTCGCAGGGATGCTAAGGCTAGAACCAGTTCATGACTGTCCGATTAGAGGAGAGTTAGCAGGGCTGCCAGACTTCATCACAGAAGATCTAGCGGTAAGGGATCAGATTGTCAGTTGGAATGTTGCGTGGATAGAAAAATCAAGAACTGACAAAGGAAATACAATAGATTTTTTTAGAATTGACACTGTAAAACATGTAGATGATGTAACGTGGATGGCATTTAGAAATGAAATAGCGAGAATAAGCCCCGAGTTCAAAGTGATAGGAGAAGCTTTCGGTGCTCATGCTAGAAGTGATATGGGCTACTTAGGAAGTGGTATGATGGATTCGCTTCTAGATTTCAACTTTGATGATTTAGCAAGAGGATTTGTTGGTGGAGGAATTGAAGTTGCACAAGCACATTTGAAAGCAAGAAACGCTACTCTAAATAGTGCAGCAACAGCGGGACAATTTTTAGGGAGCCATGATGAAAGAGGTTTCTTAACAAGTGTAGAATACGACCGAGGAAAGCTTAAAATAGCTGCGTCATTACAGATGACAGCGAAAGGGCAACCAGTTATCTACTATAGAGAAGAAATAGGATTATCAGGTGAGTTAGATTTCCCTCATTATCACAATAGAGGCAATATGCCGTGGGAAGAAATTGTAGAAGGCAATGAAAAATATAGTATGCTGACTCATTACAGAAAAATAACAAACGCGAGAAAGAGACATCTAACTCTTATGGCGAGAGGAACTCGTGAAGTAATCGGAGGATCAGATGAAGCTGGATATACCGCATTTAAAAGATCGTATAATGACGAACATATTATTGTAGCTTTGAATGTAGAAGATGTATCAAAAGAAATAACTATAAATCTCCCTTTTGAGAGTGGAAGCAAACTAATCGATGAATATAGCGGACTCGAACATGTCGTAGACAAAAATCAACAAGTTTCTTTAGAATTACCTAAAAGATCAGAAGGTGGAACAATAGTTTTAGCTAAAATTATGCCTGAAGAGGGCATGCCAGTGCTGGAGAAGGTTTTACTTGGTTTGCTTATAATAGTATTGATTGCAATATCATATAGAATGTTTAAGAAAAGAAGCTGCTGTTAGAGAAAGTGAAGCAGGGTTTTGTCAGATAGCATGAAATTGTTGA
>JAJOKP010000065.1 GCA_021129775.1 Clostridiales bacterium | reverse complement strand
GGGATTTTACGAATTGAACTTGTGCATGGGAAAAAGATTGATCTTCTCCTTGATGGTTATAAATCACATGAGGAAAAATTAGATTATGTTATCCAAGAGCTTTCTGCTAATAATGCAAAATGGGATAGATACGAATTAGAAATATTGTCGATGAAGAAAAAAATAGCTAGGTAGTAAAAAAAGGGGTGTATAATTGTGAGAAGTAAATACCGTATTTTTTTATCTTTAATACTTATGTTTATAATTATGTTCTCTTCAGTAGCTAATTCTACAACATATAGAAGACGTATTACTGCTTGGTTTGATAATATAAGGGTAATGCTTGATGGCGAAGAACTTCCACTAGATAATGAACCCTTCATCTATGATGATGTGATTTACATGCCTATTACCAGTTTAACTGATGCTCTTTTTATGAAAGTGGATTTTGACAAAGATTCAAACATTTTACATATCGATTCTAATAGATTTAGAGTAGACAATGTAGATACTGCTATTCCTCCTTTTACATTGGCAAGCAGACGAGAGCTAGCATCGCTAAGAGAACATATTTCTCAGTTAGAAAACCAAATAGCTTTTATGACAGATGGTCGCTTTGAGTATCAAAATATTGAATCGTTGTCTGCGTTAGAGGATTATTTACAAGAACAATTTAAAGAAATTGTTGACATTCCAGTTTCTCATCAACTTAAAAGGTTAAGTGGTAATAGACATAGACTTATTGTCACTTTCAATGCACAATATAATGAGGAGTGGGTGTCTTTAGATAGAAGAGAGATAGAAAATTGGATTGATGATGTATTTCACGTTTCTAGACAGTTATATAACGCCGGTTTAGAATTAGAAGGTTTTTTTAGAGATAGCGCCACCACCTCAGCAGAGAATTATGTTGCATTTCTCACAAGAGGCAATATGCTCTTTTTTGACTTTAAAATTGCTGAGCATAAAAAAAGCCAGCTAATTGATGGAATTAAGCTAGAAAGCGCATTAAATAGTAAACTGAGATTTTTTATCAATGAATCTTTTTCTTATGAAGTCTTTGTTAATAATAATGACGTGGATTTATTAGTCTATTTTAGCAGAAGCAATTTCGACAATTGGTCTTTTTCAAGAATTAACAGCTATTTAGAAAGACTTAAAACAGAAGTTGAAAGAGTTTACTCGCATATTAATGTAAATGGTAGAATCATTTGTTCTAATAGCAACAAAACAGAGCTTAGATTCGGTTTTGTTGACAACAGTATACGTTCTTATGATTTGCTAGAAAAACTTGAAGATTACCTTAACGACAGGCACAAAACTTTTCTCTCAGACGGAAATAAATTCACATTTACTTATACGGTAAACGAAAGCCATGGTGGTACTATTGAAATTGTTCTAACAGGTGATTTTAGTGCATCCGCTTCCGATTGGCAAAATGTCGAAAGCACTAGAGAACATAGTTTTAGAATATTTGTGCAAAATGCTTTTAGATACGTAGACAATCTCTGGTCAGTAGATATTTATGGAGAAGTTCGTGACGAAAATACTAATAAGATATGCGAGCTTGATTTTGATAGTGATTCACGCACTTTGCAACCTTTAATATTTGAGTAAGTCGCAATGCTCAGGAGACCACGGGGTGAAAAACCGTACCCATGGTCTCCGAGGGACTTGCCTAATTAAGTATAGCCTATCCATAGTTTTGCTTAATTCACAACTAAGCATCATAGCTTCTGTAATTTGTTCAACTCGAATACAGTTTTTTAATACTTTATCTATCTATTATGTTTTAGAGAAAGTTTATCAGAAGTGCGATGAAATATTTGTCGTATTGAGCGAAAACACATAAAAAAAATAGACATATTATGCCTGTTTTTTTTAATAATCAACATTTTATGCTAACGACCCTGCAATCTCAGCTTCC
This sequence comes from Clostridiales bacterium, assembly GCA_021129775.1. GTDB lineage: Bacteria > Bacillota > Clostridia > Peptostreptococcales > NVVX01. Next base: position 8,956 of record JAJOKP010000065.1, on the reverse strand, counting down.
GCTCATAGGCGAATCTGATTATCCGCGGATATCTAAATACGCTTTAATTTCTTGCACACTACCCATGTTGGCTATTCCATCCGCTCTTCTTTTTAACTTTTCATACGCTGATGATTTCACCAATTTCTTTGCTGCTAACACTGATGATGCACTCATACTTAATTCGTCAAGTCCCATTCCAATTAGTAACGGTATAAGTTCTTTATCGCCTGCCATCTCACCACACATACCCACAGGTATATTTTCCTTATGTCCATTATCTATCACCGTCTTAATAAGCCTTAATACAGCAGGATTAAATGGGTTGTATAGATGTTGTATCTTCTCATTCATTCTATCAACTGCACATGTATACTGTATTAAATCATTTGAGCCTATGCTAAAAAAGTCAACATGCTTTGCAAGCTGGTCACTAATTACCGCTGCTGAAGGCACTTCTATCATCATACCCACTTCGATTTCACTCGAAATGGATATTCCTTTTTCTGTTAATTTTTTCTTCTCTTCTGCTAGTATCTTCTTTGCTTCTAATAATTCTTCTAGGCTCGATATCATTGGAAACATTATTTTAAGGTTTCCATACACACTCGCTCTTAGCAATGCTCTTAATTGAGTTTTAAATACCTCGTGATTTTTCAAACAAAATCTTATAGCTCTATACCCTAAAAATGGATTCATTTCTTTTCCAATGTTTAGATATGGAAGCTCTTTATCTCCTCCAATGTCTAATGTTCTGATAGTTACCACTTTTGGTTTCAGTGCTTCTAATACACTTTTATATGCACAAAACTGATCGTCTTCTGTTGGGAATGCCTTTCTATCCATAAAAATAAATTCCGTTCTATACAGCCCTACTCCCTCAGCGCCATTCTGAAGTAAAAAAGCGACGTCTTCTGGTGTTCCTATGTTTCCGAAAATCTCGATTTTTTTCCCGTCGCTTGTTATCCCTTCGCATTCTTTAAACAACATAAGTTCACTTTTTACTCTCTCTTGCTCTTTTTTTATTTTCGTATACTCTTTAATAATCTCCTCTGAAGGTTCAATAAATAATTCACCTTTTGCACCATCCAAAACAACAAAGTCTCCATCAGACAATAATTGAGTGACATTACCTAAACCCACAACAGCTGGAATCCCTAACGTTTTTGCCATTATAGCACTATGTGATGTTTTCCCTCCTATATTAGTCAAAAACCCAATAACTTTTTCTTTATCCATTGTTGCAGTTTCAGAAGGAGTTAGATCGTGAGCTACTAAAACTGTTTCTTTTTCTAAGTTTGATAGCTCTACTTTTTTAATCCCCAAAAGATTTCTAATCACTCGCTCTATAATATCTCTTATGTCAGAAGCTCGCTCTCGCATGTATTCGCTTTCAAGATTTTCTAAAACTACAATATATTCAGAGGCTGTTCTATTAAATACGTACTCTGAATTTATTTTTTCTTTTTCAATCGTTTCGACTGTTTTCAAAACAATCTCAGGATCTTTTAACATCAATATTTGTGCATCTAATATAGCTGCTTTGTCTTTACCCAGAGTTTTTATAGCTTTCCCTTTAATGAAGCCTAATTCCTGTATTGACTGTTCTATCGCATGCAAAAATTTACTTTTTTCTTTTCCCACATCAACAATTTGTCGTTTTTCAATTTTATATTCTGTTTTTTTTAACAATAATACTCGCCCTAATGCTACCCCAGGCGAAACTCCTATTCCTTTCAAATCTACACCCCTATCCACTTAAAGTTTTTTTCTACTAGCGCTTTTAGTGCATCCACTGCTTCTTTTTCATCTTCACCTTCTGCAATTATCATTAATTCTTCTCCTTTTATAACTCCCATACTCAATACACTCATTATGCTTTTAGCATTATATTCTTGACCCTTTGTTAAGATGCTAATGTCTGATTTGTATTTTGCTGCTTCTTTTACAAATACGCTTGCTGGTCTTGCATGCAACCCTGTTTCATTCTTCAATATCACTACAACTCTTTGCATATCAATCACTCCTCACGTTATTATCTATTTACCGATCTTGCCATTCTTCTATAAGTATGCCTTTTGCCTCGTATAGCAATTGAGTAGACCATAATATTTTCGGGCACAGCCACCCCAGTAAACCCTGCATCTCCAATATGGTGAATATCGGCGCCTGCCATTTTACTATTTAACGCAATTGCTTTTATTGTGTTTTCATCAGAGCCTTCTTGCGAAGTTCCAATAGCAGTCATTGCTAACGCACCATATTTGTGAACAACATCAATAAGCTCTTTAACATATTGAACCGTTACGCCAGGCACAGTGCCAGGAGCTGGTAAAAGTATAATGTCACTACCTGCCTTAATAAATTCTTCAATTGTTTCTTTATTTATTATTCCTCTTCCCGACTCGCAAACACTACCAGCAGCATGCATCTTACCAGCTATTATCACAATCTCATTGCCTACTGCTTTTTTTATTTCTGCAATAGCTTTTATTATTTCTCTATTCGTAACTCCTGTTTTAGGGTTGCCTGTCAAAACTATTATATCAACACCCTGTGCAATAGCTTTTTTTATATTTTCTAAAGTTGCTAATCTTCCCTCTGTCAGTTCCTCACGCTTCTCAATTAAATCAGCATTCAAGTCTACTGGCTCTAGGTTTATGCCTACAAGTCTGCCAGTTAGCCTCTTTATTTCACTTATTACTTTTTCTCCTCTATCTGTGGGCAACCCAAAAACATGCGGATTATTAACGTCATAATAATTCAATAGAATTATATCAGCACCAAAGGCGCATACTAATTCAACATTGCTAACATCCATATATAATGGAGGGTATATGCCTAAAACTTCTGAGACAATAGTTCTTCCCTCAGCAACTCTTATGCTTTGTATAATTGCATCTTTTGACATTTTATGCATGTCAGAAGTATCTATATCTAAAATCCTTTTTACCATATCCATATCCATTCCTCCATTCTATAATAATGCAGCTGTTTCTTCATCGACTATTACAATTACATTCGGGTGTCGCTGTAATACTGACGCTGGAACTTCGGGAGTTGTTTCACCTCTAACCGCTTTAAAAATAGCATCTCTTTTTTCTTTTCCAGAAGCCAGCAGTATTATTTTTTTTGCTTGCATAATTGTTTTTATTCCCATACTTATTGCTTTCGTTGGCATTTCTTGAATCGAAGAAAAAAACCTAGAATTCGCTTTTATTGTATCATCATCAAGCTTTACAAAATGTGTTCTTGCTTCAAATTTCAAATCTGGCTCATTAAATCCTATATGTCCGTTTCTCCCAATACCAAGCACTTGCAAATCAATACCACCAACTTTTTTTATCTTGTTTTCATATTCTTCGCATTCTATTTCTATGCTTTCTGCCATTCCCTCTGGAATATGAATGTTCTCATTTTTTATATTTACATGACGAAATAAATTCTCCATCATGTAATAGTGATAACTCTGTGGGTTTTCTTTTTCCAGTCCGTAATATTCATCTAAATTAAATGCCTTAATATCCGCAAAATCTACATTTCCATTATTATATAGTTTTATTAATTCTTCATACATTCCTCTTGGTGTGTCTCCTGTTGCAAAACCAAGAACGCTATTAGGTTTGCCATTGATTTGTGTTGTTACTATTTTAGCCGCTTTTTTACTCATTTCATTATAATCTTTAACAATTACTATTTCCACCATTTTGCCCCCTTGCATCATAAACCACTTTACCCTCTACTACTGTTAGAAATATGTTTATGTTTTGATCAAAAACTGTTATATCCGCATCTTTCCCTATGCTAAGCGTCCCTTTGTTTTCTTTTACACCTATCACTTTAGCTGGATTTTGTGTAACGAGCTTAATAGCTTCACACATATTGATATTTGTATTTTCTAAAATATTCTTTACTGCTACATTCAAAGTCAATACGCTCCCCGCTAGAATATTATTTTCTAGTCTCGCCGAACCATCTTTTACTATAACTTTTTGCCCGCCTAGTTCATACAGCCCTTCTTTCATGCATCCTGCTCTTATCGAATCAGTTATTAAAACCAAATTCTCAATCCCTATTACATCTATTAAAATTTGAAAAATAGCTGGGTGCACGTGAATTTTATCTGCAATCAACTCACACGTAATATTGCTCCTTAAAGCTGCCCCTACAACTCCAGGGGCCCTGTGCAACATAGGCGTCATCGCGTTAAAGAGGTGTGTAACATGCCTTATCCCTATTCTAATAGCTTCAACCGCCTCTTCGTAAGTTGCATTAGAGTGCCCTATAGAAAGTGTTATATTGTGATACGCTTGTACTTTGCTCAAAAATTCATATCCTAAGTCCATTTCAGGTGCAAGCGTAATTATTTTAATAATGTCCATATGATTTTCTATAAACCTAAAATCAGGTTTTATAATGTATTTTGCATTTTGAGCTCCTTTATATTTCTCATTTATAAAAGGACCTTCCATATGCGCACCAAATACTTTCGCTCCTTGCATATTCAAGCGCATAGTTTCTCTCACTATTTCAAGCGCTTTGTCGGTACTCTGCCTGTCCATAGTTATTGTGGTTGGCAAAAAACCTGTAACCCCTGTTTTTGCTATAGTATTAGCAATGTTCCTTATGGATTCTATAGTAGCATCCATAGTGTCACTACCGCCTGCCCCATGTATGTGAATATCAATAAAACCAGGCGATATAAATTTACCTTTTACATCTATTAGCTCAATATCTCTATACTTTTTTATTTCTTGTTCATCTAAAATATCAATTACCTTTTTATCAAAGATAATCACTTTATTTTCTACAATCGAATCTCCTTGTATTATTTTACCATTGACGAGTCCACATGTTTTGTTCGTCCCCATATTTGCCGTCCTCTCTTGCGGAAATGTGACATGATAGCAATTTATCTACCATGTCACTAAAATTCTTTAATGTTAAACCTTATTTGAAACCATTAGCCTTTTCATTTCATCCGCTACCGTCTCAGCTCTCGTTCCTAAAACAACCTGCATATTTTTGCTGCTTACTCTAAGCACTCCAGATGCACCTAATTTTTTCAGTTTACGATCATCAACTATGGACGCATCCTTCAGTGTTAATCTGAGCCTTGTAATGCAAGCATCTATTTCTTCAATATTATCTGTTCCACCAAGTTCTTCAATGTATGCTAGGGCTACTCCTGATAGAGCATCGCTTTTTGATTTATTTGCAATTACATTCTCTTCATCGTCTTCGTCTAATCTACCTGGGGTAGGCAAGTCTAATTTCTTGATTGCATAAACAAAAATTACATAATAGATTACACCAAATGCCAATCCAATAGGTATCAATAGCCACCCTCTTGTAGCTAATCCCATATTTAAGAAGTAGTCTATTGCCCCAGCTGAAAAACCAAATCCGTGCTTAATACCTAAAATATAAACTACTGCTAGCGACAAGCCAGTAAGTACTGCATGTGCTACATATAAAGCTGGAGCCAAAAATATAAACAGAAATTCTACCGGTTCAGTGATACCTGTAAGAAAAGATGTAAATGCCACACTTATCATTGCTCCACTAATCGCTTTTCTGTTTTTAGATTTAGCTGTCGTAATCATTGCTAACGCAGCCGCGACAAGACCAAACATAAATATCGGGTAAAAACCTGCCATAAAGGAACCCGCTGTTGGGTCTCCCGCAAAAAATCTGCCTAGGTCACCAGTTGCTCCTCCATATTCACCAAATACAAACCAAATAAAACTATTAAGTACATGATGTAACCCTAGTGGAATTAGTAGTCTGTTTAACGCCCCAAAACTAAATACTCCTGCAGCTCCTGCTCCAATTAGCCATTCTCCTATTGCATGAATTCCATTTTGAACAGGAGGCCACGCATAACCAAAGACAAATGCTAATACAACGCAAGCACCTGCCGTAACAATAGGTACAAATCTCTTCCCACCGAAAAAACCCAACCATTCAGGGAGTTTAATGTCATGAAATTTATTATATAATACTCCTGCTACAACACCTGAAATAATCCCAGCAAGTACACTCATATTTATGTCGGGATTAATAGTAACTACTGCATTAGTTAAAACAAGATAACCAACAGCGCCTGCTAAGCCAGCTGATCCTGCATTATCAAAAGCTAATCCTACTGCAACACCTATAGCAAATAACAATGGGAGATTAGCAAATATAGCCTCTCCTGATTTCATGATAAAAGGAATATTAAATATGTCCCCAGCACCTAACCTTAGTAAGAGTGCAGCAACTGGCAAAACAGCTACTGGCAGCATTAAAGCTTTTCCTAATCTTTGAATTTTACCAAATGTGTTTTTCACTCATCTTCCTCCTTTATTATTGATAATGATATAATTAGTTCAACCTCTTTAATTTAGAACTTCTCGCCTCCTCTTAAGTATTTTCTACTCAAATCTCATTACAGTTTGTCTCTATATCCCCCCCCCTCTTTTTTAAGGCTTTAATAAAATCTCATATTTATACTTGTCACTTCGATAAATAGCTTTTGTGTATTCAATAACTCTGCCGTCATCGAGGTATGTTTTCCTCCTAAACAACAATGCTAATGATTTTGGGTCTAAATTCAATAATCTGCTTTCGTATTCATTAAGCATTATAGGTTCTATCGTTTGATTAGCATAATCAAGTACATATCCATATTTTTCTTTTAAAATTCTATACAGCGATTTTCCCTCAAGCTTATCTTCTTGCAGATCAAAACACATATCGCGTGGTATCCATACAACTTCAACCGCAAAAGGCTCGTCCTCTACTATCCTTAATCTCCTTACCTCTATAACCATATTATTATCTTCGTCCATATTTAAGTGGTGTTTTATTTTTTTAGTGGCTTCTTTTACTTGAAAAGATAATATTCTCGTACGCGTTTTTAATCCTTTTTCACTCATCTCTTCCGTAAAACCTTTCAATTGCATAAGTTGTTGCTTTGTTTTTGGTTTGGAAACAAAGGTCCCTCTCCCTTGTTCTCTATATAACACCCCTTCGTTCACTAATGCCATTATTGATTTTCTAGCAGTCATCCTGCTTACACCGTATGTTTCGCATAGCACTCTTTCTGGATGTACTGGATCTCCAGGATTAAGTTTCTCGTTTTCTATCATTTCTTGAATTATTTCCTTTAATTGGTAATACAAAGGCAAAGGATTTTGCTTTGATATTTTTCTCAATAATATCCCTCCAACCCAAACAAAATGACAGAGATTCGTCTGGTGATTCTCCAAGAGTTCGTTCAGGAAAGTCTCTGTCACTTACCTGTGATTTCCTTATCTAACTATTACTCAATTCTTAAACTAACCTTCATTATCAAATTGGTATTAGCATCAACCAATCCATTTCTTTTCTCTATGCAATCGACTAGTTCCATATTAGTTATTACTATAGGGCTTACAACTGATTTGTTCATTTTGTTACAATGCTCTAAATCCATTTCAAGTATTCTGTCCCCAGTTTTTACATGGTCTCCTTTTTGCACATAACTCTTAAACCCTTTTCCTTTGAGCTCAACTGTGTCAATCCCTAAATGTATAAGTATTAGTAAACCCTCTTCTGTTTCTATTCCTACTGCGTGGTTCGTTGGAAATAATTGTACTATTTTACCGTCGCAAGGTGAAAGAACAAGTCCATCAACAGGTTTAATTGCTATCCCATCGCCAACCATTTTTTCTGAGAAAATCTGGTCTGGTACGTTTTCAATATTTATTATCTCTCCTGTCATAGGCGCAAAAATGTCTCTGCTTCTATTTCTCTCAAATAATCTAAACAAAATAATTCCTCCCTCTTTAAGGCAAGTATTAATTGCAATACTTACCCGCTAGTTCCATATATTTGTAGCATAGGGTTACAGATAATGAATCCTGCTTTGGTATTCTTTAAGTAATTTTTTATTAAACTCGTCCCCACCATCAACATTAGAGCTATGAAAAACAGGAGGTTTTATGCCTTTTTGCACAAGTATATGACAAGTTTCAACAATTATCGAATTTACAATCATAGCTCCTGCTACAGTAGACGTTGCCCCAATTTTTTGTGCTATGCCAGGAATCTCCATACTAGCGTCTTCAAAATCACCGCAGTTATCAATTGCTAAATCTACAACTTCAAAAAGCATTTTCTTGCTTCTATCTCTTGAAGATACTTTCTGCGAATATTCAATGTTTGTTATTCCAACCACTTGGGCTCCCATTTTTTTTGCTTGGAGAGCGGCATCAATGATTACTGGATTCCTCCCCGAAACGGAATGAATCAACAATAAATCTCCCTGCTTAATTGCAGAGCTTTTAATTATTTCTTCACCAAATTTATCTACTCTTTCCATTCTCGACGTTAATGTCACTGGTCTAGTATTTAGCATTAACGTCGGGTTAAAGATAGGATTAATTATAGCCAGACCACCTGTTCGGTAAAACATTTCTTCAGCGATGATACCAGAGTGAGCGACTCCAAAAACAAATATTGTGTTTCCTGTCTCAATAGTGGATGCAAATTTATTCGCTACAAAATGTAAATTTTCTCTCTGCGTATTTTTGATTTTTTCAATTATCTCACACACATGCGAAATATACTTTAAACCATATTCCATCGTAATCACCCGCTCCCATATACAGACGAATTCTCATCTGTGGTATAGTTATTATGTTGTATATACCAATTCACCTGCAATTATATACCTGTTTCTTTTTAATGTCAAGTGTTTTTGATAATTTATTAAATCCAGATTTTTTAAAAAACAAAAAAAATTCTCTTAATTACCGAAGAGAATTTTTACAATTTTATATATATATCTAAAAACTCTTTTTTACGTACCCATTTCCTTTTCTACTGCCTTTGTTCTTATTCTTAGATTTTAATGTTTGCATTTTCTCTTCACTCTCTTTTAGAAAATTGCTCACTTTATCGTCAAATGACACAAATCGCTTTTCACTGCTAGGTGCTTTCCAACTGT
>JAJOKP010000081.1 GCA_021129775.1 Clostridiales bacterium | reverse complement strand
TTCACAAGAAGGGACTCTAGAGCAAACATTTATTAAGTTGACTGGAAGGGGGCTCGTATAATGAGTAAACTTTTAAACTTGTATAAACAAGATATGAAGATATTGATGAGGCACTCATTCACATGGCTAATGGTAGGGACAATACTTATTTTCCTCGCGATGTACCACTTTATGCTTGCAGATACGATAGAGCATAAACAGACTATGTATTTTGTTGATGATAGCGCAGGAAATATAATGGAAACTGCTTTAGCCGGAAGAAATGCTGAGAACATAGTTTTTGTAAATAGCGTCGGAGAGCTTGAAGAATTAATATTAGAGAAAGAAACGCAAGTGGGAATATTATTTTCGGGAACTATGCATGAGCCTAGGTTTACTATCATACATGGCGAAACAATGAGGCAAGAGAATGCGAACATAATTGGTGCTGCTCTGAAAAACACGCTTCTTAACATCGCAGGGGTCAGTGCAGACGCGCAATTTTCCGCGAAATTTCTAGAAGAGAGAACCAAGCCAATCCCACAAAACAAAATGGCATTACCTCTTATACTAACATATGAAGTTATCTTTTTTAGCTTTTTTCTCAGCGCAGTCTTTATTTTTCAAGAAAAAGCAGAAGGCAGTACAAGAGCCTATAGAGTTGCTCCAGCAGGAACAGCACTCTATATAGCGTCGAAAACATTAGTATTTATCACTAAAGGCTTTGTGTATTCAATTTTGCTACTGCTTTTGACAATCGGACCTAGAGTTAACTTTTTAGTGCTACTCCCTGTAATGGCTTTAGGTATATCGCTCTTTACATTTATAGGTATGGGTATTGCGACATTTTACAATAGCATATCGGAATGGATGCTAGTGGGCATGGTAGTAATAATAATTAGCGCGCTGCCGATTTTTACGATTTTAATCCCTACGTTTTCACCGTTTTATATCGAGTGGATGCCTTCTTTTCCAGTGTTATACAGCTTTAGAGAAATATTGTTTCCGTCTGGTATTAACTTAAGCAGACAGATATTTAATTTAATAGGTTTTAACGTAATCGCATACTTGATATGCCACCTACTCGTAAGAAAAAAACTTATGAAGGAGGGAGCATAATGGGTAAAATTACAAACATGATTAAGAAAGATTTTACTGTAGCTTCGAGAGACCGCATGATGTCAATAGTTTTTTTCTACTCAATAATACTTGCATTTGTAATTAGAATGTTTGTACCTACGGTAGAAGGAACGCAGGTAAAATTTGCCATACATGAAGATGTTGGTGAAGAAGTTATAATGCAAATTGAAGAATTTGGGGAAGTTACTGTATTTGAGGACGTAGAAGACGTTTCAGAAAGAGTGCAAAGAGTTGACTCAGTCGCAGGAGTTGTGATGGATGGCGGAAAGTTACAATTAGTGTTTGAAGGCAATGAGCCAGAGGGGTTCATTGAGACAAATAAAATTATAATTAATGAAATAACTTTACCGACAATTCCGATTCCGATTTCTATTGATTATAGAGCAACTGATGAAAAAGGCTCTATACTTATGGATCTTCTTACAGTGGTATTAGTAGCAATAGCTACCTACATGGGCGGACTTATTGCAGGTTTTACTATTGTAGATGATAGAGAAACGAAGACTACTAGAGCAATAGTTGTATCACCTTTGAGTGTATACCAATATATAATAAGCAAATATGCTAGCGCTCTTTTTGTTGGACTATTCGGCACATTAGGTGCTACTGTGATTTTGATGGGTGGCTCGGTTGATTATGTAGAGGTAATGCTAATTATGTTTTTTTCAAGCACTATGGTCGTAGCAATGGGGGTTTTCATAGGAACTTATGCAGAAAACCAAATGGGATCGTTAGTATTGCAAAAAGTTACAGGTTGGATGTATATGATAGTTCCAATACTATCCTTCTTTGTAGGAGAGAGATGGCAGGTTGTGCTATATCCTTTGCCAACCTATTGGCAGACTATGATGATAAGAAATGTTTATATGGCAGGTGAGCAAAAATTTGATTTCTGGTTTTCAGGTACCATGACGTTTATATCGGGACTATTGTTACTAATAATTGTACTTAATGCTTTTAGGAAAAAAGTACGCATATAGAAAAACAAATGAGGAAACGCAAATACTACTAGCATTAAAAAGGGAGGTGATATTTTGACTGGACTGCAAATTTTAGGGCTTGTGGCAATCCTATATGGAGCGTTTGTAATCTTTATATCTGTAAAGAAACCGAAAATAATATGGGAGATGCAAAAGATACAAGCATTTGTAAAAATGCTAGGCGAAAAAGGAACGGTTATATTTTTTAGTGTTTGGGCAATTATTGCTATTGCTGTAGGAGTTTGGTTAATTGTGAGGTAAGATAAAAAATGTGTGGCAAGGGGACATTCAAAACGTTCCCTTGACACATTACGTTTGAAAACGACCTTTAATAAGAGTGGCTGATGCAAAAACAGCTTGATGGATTTTTCTTGCATTTAGCTTTCAGTATTGATAATGTGTTATTGACCGACTCTGTGGAGTTAAACGCCAAATCGGTATTATCTAAAACAGCAATAGAAATTGATACAAAAGGTGATTTACGTTTAATATTGGTGGAATAGTTAGCTAATCTGTCCTTTTTTGAATAAAATTGCTTTATTTTCTCATCAAACTCTTGGATTATGCTATTACAAAGCTTTGTGTTATCGCCACCAAGAGTTATTATAAAGAAGTCATCTCCGCCTATGTGTCCGAGAAACGATTCCGCAGAAAAATCATTTAATATTTTTCTGAGTAGTTCTGCAAAAAAAACAAGAATTCTGTCTCCTTTGATGAATCCATATGTATCGTTATAGTATTTGAAATTATCCATATCTAAATAAAAAGCTGAAAAAGGGATTTTGTCTTTAGTAAATTCACTTAAGTGAGAAGTAATATCATGGTTACCTGGCAATTTAGTTAGGGGGTTACAATTTCTGGCGCTATCAATTTCCATGTCAATTACTTTATCTAGCAATAATTTTACGCTGACTACTCCGTAGTACATTCCGTCTTTAACAACAATAACATAATCATACAATTCTGTATCTTCCCTGCTATTAGCCATGCGTGAGGCTTCGACAATCGATATGTCATGTTTAATAATCAATGGGTTGCCGTTCATTATCTCCTCAATAGGTGTTTTAGAATAAATTGAAAAACCGAATTGAGAAGACAAGAACTTGTTGAAATTGACTCTTGTTATTAAACCTATGGGGCTGTTATTTTCAGTGATTACTATTCCTTGAATTAGAGGCTCATCGTGAAAGTGCTTATATACAGAAGCACCTAAAGTGCTTTTTTTAATTGATTTGTCGAATCTTACAATTTCACCTACTGTGGCCACGGAGGGAGAATTCTTAAAATAGTAACTGTTTTCCTTATTTTTTTTATTAAGCAAAGAGGATAATTCAGGGCATATTTCGGTAAACGCAGAGGCTGGTTTACTGAGATAATAGCCCTGTGCATAAGGAATTCCAATATCAATTAGTTCGTTAAGTTCATCTAATGACTCAACGCCCTCTGCAACTACTGCGATATTTGCTGTTAGAGCAAATTGATAGAAATGTTTGACGAACAGTTTTTTATATTGGTTTTTATCTATATTTCTTATTAATGACATGTCTAATTTTATCCATTGAGGACGGATTTCTACCATCATCTGCAATCCAGAATAGCCAGCACCAGCATCATCTACTGCAATGTTATAACCTTGTTTTCTATAATAATCAACTATTTTTCGAAAACTGTTGTAATCAGCGATAGCAGATTTTTCTGTAATTTCTAAGACGATTTTTTTGAGAGGGATATTTTCGCTCTTAAGAAAAGATTTGGTTACTCCTTTTGGGGAAATAGAGTGTTGTAGGGTCGACGGATCTACGTTTAAAAATAACAAATGCGTTTTTGTGATACCGCGGCTATTTTTTATAGATGCCGTTCTACATAAGTATTCTAACTCGTTTAAAAGGTTGTATTTTTTTGCTGCTTCAAACATTTTTTTTGGAAACTCAAACAAGCTACCTTTTGGTCCCCGACTGAGGGCTTCGTAAGCAATAACTTTTCCAGTATTCAAACAAACAACTGGTTGAAATACGGTTTCAATTAGTTCGTGAGCAATAATTCTTTTTAGTTCAATTAACTCCGGATTGTTAAGATTGCTTGATTGAAGACTTAAACAGGAGCTATCTAAGTTTTCGGTGGGGTATCTTGATACTGACAATATTGAATTTTTCACACTATCAGTCCTTTCAAATAAATTACAAATATTTCATCTGGAACATAATGCTATCATACTGAAATAAATCAAGGTTAAGGGAATGTTAATATTGGGTTAAATGTCAAAGTTCTATCAAAAGCTGCTTTTGTCACCCTGAGCGAACCTGTGAGTCGAATGGATCTCGTAAAAGGAGAAAGTAGAAAGTGGTGAAAACTGGATTGACACTACTCGAAAGGTAGAAGGAGTTGGATGCTATGAAAACAAAAAGAATTAATTTAATTAAAGGGTATTTTAGAAATGCGTCGAATACATTATCACTTGTTATGGAATTTGATATTGAAATTTTTACATTGCACAAAGATTACAAAAAAATGGAGGAAGAAACTATGAAAACAGGCACGTTTCTTGTTTCGTTTATATTTTTGTAATTTTTTTCTTTCGTTAAGAATTCAAGACTTTAAAACAAGGCAACAAAGAGTGCTTGTCTACCTGATGACACGAATCGGGTCAGTTCCAGGCAAATCAAGCTAAATAAAAAATTAAGGGGGGCTTTAAGTATGAGTTTAAAAACTAAGCTAATTATTATTGTTATTGCAATCAGTATTATTCCTGTTTTAGTAGTAGGTGCTTTATCATATTACTCTGCTTCATAAGCTATAAAGGAACAGGTATTTACAACGCTTGAGGTGTATTCTAGTTTAAAAGAGAGTGAGCAGAATAGATTCTTCACGGAAATGAAAGGAAATGCGGAAAATTTTGCTGCTAGCCAGGAAATGTATAAAAGTTTACAAATTTTAAGAGCAAATAATTGGAACATCGATAGTTTTTCCTGGTGCGAGAGAGCAAAGATGATAAAGTATTCAGCGGAGTTGAGAAGAGAATATTTTGCTTATAGCGTGCTATTTATCACTACAAGAGAAGGAGAAGTTATCTTTAGTACTGATGATAATCTTGTTGGTGTGGGTCTAGATCTCAGCATACGTGAATATTTCCAAACATCGTTAGGAGGAGAAACAAATTTTTCAGACTTATTTTATTCTGAATTTGTAGAAGATAATATTAAGGTTGTATCAGCTCCAATAAGAGAGCATGGTAAATCTGGTAAGGTCATGGGGACTCTTAATATCGTAATTTCACATAAGGTGTTTGATGCTCTTGTACATTCAGGACTTGAAGAACTTGGAGAATCAGCTGATGCATACTTAGTAAACGCTGATGGTCTTCTATTTACGAACACATTATTAGGAGATCATACAGAGGATGCAGCACTAAATGCGACAATTAATACTAAAGCTACTGATGTTTTGCGAGAGCATATTGAAAACGTAAATTTAGACTTTCATGAAGTCATATATGATTATGTAGATTATAGGGGTATCCGTGTATTTGATTCTTTAGAGGTTGTTATGTTAGGAGATACTCCAGTAGGAATGATAGTTGAAATCGACGAAAGTGAAGCATTAGCTGGACTTGAAATATTACTAAGAAATACATTATTGATGATGTTAATAACTGTTATTGTAGTTGGAGTAATTGGATATTTTTTAGCTTCTAATATTACTAAACCAATTAAAAAAACGAGAGATATTGCTTTGAAAATAGCAGATAATGATTTGACACAAAAAATTGATGTACTACTATTAAAACGAAAAGACGAAATTGGAAATTTAGCGCGCTCATTTGAAAAAATGGCTAATAATCTCAGGGTCTTTATAAAAACAGCTGATGAAAACACTAAAAATGTAGTGGATTCATCGAAGGAATTATCAGCGATTACCGAAGAAATGGCAAAAGCATCTGATCATACAGCAAATTCTGCACAAGAAGTTGCAGCAAATGCTGACAAGCAATTAGCTGCAGTTGGGGAAACAGTGGTAGCTGTTGAACAGGTATCGGCTACAATGCAAAATGTTGCTGCGAATTCAAACGATATGGCTGAGATGGGTGAAAAAGTATCTCAGACAGTTATTGTAGGAAAAGAAGTTGTGGTAAATGCAATGAATAATATTCAAAACATTAATGAAGAAACTAAAAAAGTTGAAATGGCAATGCAGCAGGTGGATAATAGTTCTAAAAAGATGAACGGAATTTTAAATGTAATAAATGAGATTTCTGATCGTACTAATTTACTTTCATTAAATGCAGCAATTGAAGCTGCAAGAGCTGGCGATGCTGGAAGAGGATTTGCTGTTGTAGCAGATGAAATACGTATGCTAGCAGAACAGTCTGTGGAATCAACAGAGCAGATTTCTAAGTTAATAGATGATAATCAAGCAATAATTGATAACGCAAATCAATCAACTAATCTTGTTATTATTGTTGCTGAGGAAGGAATAAAAAGAATTAATGACGTTAATAGTAAATTTGAAGAAATAGGGAAATTAGCAAATCAAACAGCGTTGCAAATACAAGATATTTCAGCTTCAACACAAGAAGTATCAAGCGCTAGTCATCAAATGGTTCAAACATTTAATGACATAAGCGATTCGAATAAAAAAACAACAGAAGAGGTTCGGTCTATTTCTGCAGCTGTTGAAGAGCAGTCGGCATCTATGGAGGAAATAGCATCTATAAGTGAGAGTTTATCGGAATCTGCAGAGGATATACTGAGATTGATAAAGGAATTTAATATTTAGGAAGTTGTCAAAAGAAATGGCTCTTATTGTGCTTTATCATCACGAGCGTTGGGATGGCAAAGGTTACCTAGCAGGAACGGAGGGAGAACTTATCTCTCTTGGCTCCCGCATTATTGCAATTTGTGATACTGTTGATGCTATGACTTCAACACGTATTTATCTTTCTTACATTCCAGCATGAAAGAGCGTTTGGAAGCAGGACGTAATGCTAAATTAGAAGATTGTGTGGAATTTGAATGGTAAAATAAACTCCTTTGTAAAAGGAGTTTTTACTTACCAGGAGATTCAGATGAACTTGTCTGGAGTTTATCTATTATGTTTTAGAGTCAAGACTCCCACTTCTTCAAGCGGAAATTTCCAACGGGGTAGAATCCTCGTTCCCCGATGTTCAGCGTAGCTGGACGAGTTCACTCTTTTCCACAAGGATGGAGAATTTCTGACAAAGTCGTTATAAACAATCTATTTTGCTCCATAGTTCCTATAGAAACTCTAATATAAGTTTTGTACATTGGTCTAATTATCATGCCTTTTCGCTGAAGTGATTCAAAAACTTTTTGGCAGTCTTTTTTAACGTCAATGAAAATATGATTAGTTTCTGAAGGCGCATACCAAATGCCTAGTTTTTTAAAAGCAGAATATAAATATTCTTTTCCTTCAAGATTTACATCAAAACTTTTCTTTAAGAAATCATCATCTGAAAGTGCCGCTATTGCAGCAACTTGTGCGGCAGTATTAACATTGAAAGGACCTCTAATTCTATTAATATTTGCGAGGATACCCTCAGATGCAAGAGTATAACCGACTCTAAGCGCTGCTAATCCATATATTTTTGAGAAGGTGCGCAAAATGAGTATATTAGGATATGTGTCAAGCAATTTGATGCTATCTTTAGGGAAGTCGTCTCTAGTAACATATTCATTGTAAGCTTCATCGTAAACAACCACTACGTTTTTAGGAACAAAATCCAGAAAATCAATAAGCATCTTTTCAGTAAACATAGTGCCAGTCGGGTTATTTGGGTTACATAGCCAAATCAATCGAGTTTTGGTGGTAATTGCTTTTTTCATAGCAACTAAATCATAAGTAAAATTATTTAACGGGACAATTACTGGTACAGCTCCCATCATTTTAGTGGTCGTTAAGTATCTCGGGAAAGTTACATCTGCTAAAATCACTTCATCTCCATCATTCAAGAAAGTTTTAGCGATTTGGTCTATCATTTCGTCAGAACCACTGCTTGGAAGAATTTGATTAATGGATAGGCTTAATTTTTTTGCGATGACAGCTCTTAAATCGGTACAGTTGCCATCTGGATACAAGTTAAGGTTGTTTAAAATTGACATAATAGCTTTTTGTGCTTTTGGAGAAGCACCAAGTGGATTTTCATTTGATGCTAATTTGATAACTTCAGTTAATTCATACTTTCTTTTTACATCTTCAATGGGTTTGCCAGGTTTATATGGCACTAAATCTTTAATTTGCGGACGATATTGAACACTCATGACTTTTCACCTCTAAGTAATTTTTTGATTTAGTATATCATATAAATATTGAAGAAGAGTGAAAAATCTTTCGTTTAAATAAAGGAATTAGTAAAAAAAAATAGAATAGTGTATGTAATCAAAAAATTCGTGCATACGATTAGGAGGAAAGTCAATGAAAGTTTATGAATCTGAAAAAATAAGAAATATAGCATTGCTAGGACATGGTGGTAGTGGGAAGACAAGTATAGCAGAAGCAGCCCTATATACTGTTGGCGAAATAACAAGAATGGGAAGAACAGAAGACGGGAATACCGTAGCTGATTTTGACAAAGAAGAGATAGCGAGAAGCATTTCTATTGGAACATCAATAATTCCTGTTGAATGGAAGGATCATAAAATTAATTTTATAGATACGCCAGGATACTTCGACTTTATTGGTGAAGTACAAAGCTCTGTAAAAGTAGCAGGAGGGTTGGTTATTGTAGTTGGAGCTACAAGCGGAATTGAAGTAGGAACTGAAAAAGCATGGGAATTTGCTATGGAGAAAAAGAAACCGACTATTATTTTCATTAATAAAATGGATAGAGAAAACTCTAATTTTGATAAGGTGTTAACTGAGTTAAGAGATAAATTCGGTAAAAAAATCGCACCTTTTCAAATACCGATGGGTGAGAAAGAAGATTTCATTGGAAACGTTAACATAGTTAGAATGGTAGCAAGAGAATATAAAGATACGGATTGCGTAGATGTGCCGATACCCGAAAACTTAAAAGAGCAAGCGCTAGCAATCAGAGAGTTGTTGATAGAGTCTGTTGCTGAGAGTGACGAAGAGCTAATGGAAAAATATTTTGATGGTATAGAATTTACACAAGAAGAAACAATAGAAGGTTTAAGAAAAGGTGTTATAAGTGGAGACATAGTCCCTGTTATTTGTGGCTCTGGAGCAAATAATATTGGGATTCATACATTACTTAACATGATTAATGATTATTCTCCGTCACCAAAAGATATGCCGCCTAAAACTGGAGTAAACCCAGATACAGAAGAGGAAGAAGAAAGAACATTGGAGGACAATCAACCTTTCTCGGCGCAAATATTTAAAACTATTGCCGACCCTTATGTAGGGAAAATTTCGATTATTAAAGTTATTTCGGGCAAGATGGTTGCTGATATGGAAGTCTTAAACTCTACAAAGGGGAAGAAAGAAAAAATTTCAACTCCATTCTTGTTAAGGGGCAAGAAACAAATTGAAGTAAAAGAAGTTTTAGCAGGAGATATAGCTGCGGTTGCAAAGATGCAAAGTGCAAACACCGGAGATACGTTATGTAGCCCGAGTAGCCCTATAGTATATAGTAAAATTAGTTTCATTAAACCACAACTATATTTAGCAGTCGATCCAAAATCTAAAGGAGACGAAGAAAAAATAGGATCTGGGCTTAATAGACTTGCAGAAGAAGATCCTTCATTTGCTTATGAAAGAAATGCAGAAACTAAACAGACAATAATAAAAGGGCAGGGCGAACTGCATATTAAAGTAATTGTCAGCAAACTGAAAAACAAATATGGTACTGAGGTAGAGCTAAGTGATGCAATGGTGCCATATAGAGAGACTATTAGGGGCAAAGCTGATGTGCAAGGAAAGCATAAAAAGCAATCTGGTGGAGCTGGGCAGTATGGGGATGTAAAAATGATATTCGAACCTTCGCCTAAAGGGTTTGAGTTTGCAGTTAAAGTGGTTGGAGGCTCGGTACCAAAAGCATATATCCCAGCAGTTGAAAAAGGAATTATTGAGTCTTTGGAAAAAGGAGTTTTGGCTGGTTATCCTGTTGTGAATATTAAGGCTACATTGTATGATGGTTCATATCATGATGTAGATTCATCAGAGTTAGCATTTAAAATTGCAGCTTCTGTTGCTTTTAAAAAGGGAATAAAAGAAGCAAAACCAGTATTATTGGAACCAATTGTAGAAGTGAAAGTGCTAATACCAGACGATTATATGGGCGATATAATGGGCGACTTAAATAAAAGAAGGGGCAGAATTATTGGGATGGAACCTCAAACTAATGGGAAGCAACTTGTTATGGCAGAAGTGCCACAAGCTGAAATGTTCAAATACGCTAATGACTTAAGATCAATGACACAAGCACGTGGGTCGTTTGAAATGGAGTTTACAAAATATGAAGAAGTTCCACATATACTAAGTGAGAAAATAGTGGCAGCTGCTCAAGAAGAGAAAGAGTAGGGTTGAGGGTTGAAAGCTGGAAAGTTGGAAACATGTGCATGTGCTTACGCACATGTTGTTAGCGTAAAGTTACTGTAGGAAAGTCAGAAAAAGGAAAAAGAATAAGAATAGAACCAACTTGTGTTATTATTAGAGTAGATAAACACCAAATAACAAAACAAGGAGGAACTACTGTATAACAGTATACAATATTTTAGTGAATTTGGGACAAAAATAATTGAAAAAGTAGTAAGAAGTTTTTTTGAGGGAGAAAATCTTGACATAGGCGATCTAGCATTAGATGTTGGTAAATCAACGCAGGAACTACAGCGAAATATAATAGTAGAAGTATTAGAAGACCTAGATAAACAAATTAAAAATAGTGCTGGGAGAAAGAAAAATTATCATGTAGTAAGAAATGGAGACGAAAATAGTTTTCTTGCAACATGTGGTGAAATTAAGTACAGAAGAACTTACTATAAATCAAAGAAAACAGGAGAAAGAAAGTATTTAGTAGATGAAGTAGTTGGTATAAGACCACATACAAAAATGAGTAGTGACGTAGTAGTAAAAGTCATAGATAGTGCAGTAGATGGAAGTTATAGACTAAGTGGAGAAAAAGCAGTAAATACTGAAGCTGTAATAAGCAAACAAACAGTCATGAAAGCAGTACATGAAATTGAAATCCCTAAAATTACTAGCAAAATAAAAGAGAAAAAGAAAGTAAAAGTACTGCACATAGATGCAGATGAAGATCATGTTTCCTTGCAATACAAAGAAACAAAAGGGGATTTAG
>JAJOKP010000059.1 GCA_021129775.1 Clostridiales bacterium | reverse complement strand
CTTAGATATTTCTCGTTCAAGTTTGTATGAAAAGATATTGAAATATAGTATTCACCACGAGTTATGATGATGCATAGAAAAGTGTATGATAATACTGCATTTATATGACTGACTCTAAAAAACACTGTATGATTTTTGTACAGTGTTTTTTAAATATGATTGCAAATAAAAGAAAAAAGTGGGGTTTGCTGGAGTTTCACTAGGAGTCTGCCCGAAATGTTATGCATAAAGATTTTAAGCTCATTTTTTGCTCGAAATTCAGGATAAAATAGAGAACATCTGGATATCTAACGCTTCTTTGGGTAATTTTGAGCAGAAGAAAGGGACTAAAAGGTGAGTGCAAGATTTTTCGAGCAGTAGCCTGTTTAATAACAGGGCAAATTGGCATGTAACTTGCAGTAGATTATAGTACATGTATATGTAGTAAGAAAGTACATAAGTATCTTTATGCATATTTCCAGATGGCGATTGGTGAATTGAAAACGTTCGCAAGTTAGTTTGAAAAAATAAGGAGGAAGTAGAATGTTTAGAAGATTAACGTTATTAGTTTTAGTACTTATCATGATTACGAGTTTGTTCTTAGTGGGTTGTGCTAAAGAAGAGCCAGTAACAAAAGCACCAGATGGAAACGACCAAGAAGAAAAAACAGAGCCGGCTAAAGAGTTAGACCCAATTGTTATAGGCGGATTAACATCACTTAGTGGAGTTTTGCAATACTATGGACAACAAATGCAAAAAGGTTTTATGTTAGGACTTGAATATGCAACAGATGGAACAATGGAAGTTGCAGGGAGAAAATTAGAAGTAATTTGGGAAGACACAACAACAGTACCAGAAATAGCAAGAGAAAGAGCAATAAAGCTTTTAGATGAAGATAAAGTCGACATTATCGTAGGACCGACTTCATCTGGAGATGCTTTTGCTATATTGGATCTGGCAGAAGAATTTAATACAGTTTTCATATTAGAACCAGCCGCAGCAGACTTTTTGACAGGATCTCATTGGAATAGATATATATTTAGAACAGGAAGAAACTCTGCACAAGATGCAGAAGCTATGGCATCAGTAATAACAGAGAGCACAGCAGGAGCTAGAGTTGCAACTTTAGCACCAGATAGCGCATTTGGACACGCAAGTGTAGCACCATTTGTACCAGCACTAGAAAGAAAAGGCGGGACAGTTATAATTCAAGAGTTTCCACCTACTGACACCACAGACTTTACACCATTTATTCTAAGAATTAGAGAAGAAAAACCTGATTACCTATTTGTAATTTGGGCAGGTGCAAATAACCCTTGGGGTCAGCTTATGGAGCTGGACTTAGAAGCACACGGAATTAAGATAACAACTGGTGCGCCTGAGATTGCAGCACTAAGAGCAATGGAACCAATAATAGGGATGAGAGGATTTACAGTATATCATCATATGATACCAGACACTAAAATGAATGACTGGTTAGTAGAAGCGCATAAAGCAAAATACGACTCACCGCCAGACATATTTACATCAGGAGGAATGGCAGCGGCAATGGCAGTTGTCACAGCATTAGAAAAAACAAATGGGAGTACCGATACAGAAGAACTAATAGAGACACTAAGAGGAATGAAGTTTGACACGCCAACAGGAGAGCGTTGGTTTAGAACAGAAGATCATCAAGCGATGCAACCATTATTTGAAATAGAATTAACAGAAGTAGACGGAATAGACCACCCAGTACCAAAATTAATTAGAGTAATACCAGCAGAAGAAGTAGCACCACCAATCGCAGTGCCAGAAGATGCACAAAGATAACAAATGAAAGTAACAGTTGGGGACGGAGCAAATTTGTCACAATTGATATTGCAACTTTCCCCAACTGTAATAAAAAAAGAAGCAACATCTACTGAGAGGATGTAAATAATGGCAGAAATATTGATGAATACAAAAGATTTAAGCATCCACTTTGGAGCACATAAAGCAGTTGACGGAGTAAGTATTAACATAGAAAAAGGATTGTTTACCACAGTCTTAGGACCAAACGGTGCAGGTAAAACAACAATTTTCAATCTGATTAGCGGTCTATATAAACCAACAAGGGGCAAAGTATTATTTAGAGGAGAAGATATAACAAAACTATCTCCAATAGAAAGAATAAACCTAGGACTAGCGAGATCATTTCAACTGACAAATGTGTTTCCAACACTAACCGCTTATGAAAACATTCGATTAGCAGTACAAGCACACTCTAAAATTGGATGCAAACTATTTATGAACTTTAATAGATATATAAAAATCAACGACAAAAGCAAGAAAATATTAGAAGAAGTATTGTTATACGACAAAAAAGACTTTATAGTAGCAACACTAAGTCATGGAGAACAAAGGAAACTAGAACTAGGAATGGTACTAGCGCTAGAGCCTGAAATATTACTACTAGACGAACCAACGGCAGGTATGGCAATAGAAGAAGTTCCAACAATGCTAGACATACTAAAAAATACAAAAGAAAAAGGAACAACTATACTACTAATAGAACATAAAATGGACATGGTAAAACAACTATCAGACAAACTTATAGTTATAGTAAACGGGAAACTACTAGCACAAGGTGACAGGGAAGAGGTAGCGAATAACCCAGAAGTAATGAAAGCTTACCTAGGAGGTGGAATGACAGATGGAACCCCTTCTTAAAATAGAAAAGTTAGTATCACATATAGGACTATTTACGATACTACATGACGTAAATATTGAAATAAACAAAGGGGAAGCAGTAGTAATACTCGGAAGAAACGGAGTAGGAAAAACAACACTATTAAAAGCAATAATGGGACTAGTAAAATCTAAAAGCGGGACATTAGAATTTGAAAATAAAAACATTATAGAGAGACCCACATATGAAATTGCAAGAAAAGGGATTGGATACGTACCAGAAGATTATGGAGTATTTGACCTATTATCAGTAGAAGAGAACATAAAAATTGCTATATCAAAAAAAACTACCAGTATAGAAGATAAAATAGCATATATATTTGACTTATTCCCAGACCTTAAAATTGCATACAAACGATCAGCCAGCACACTAAGTGGTGGACAACGTCAAATGCTATCAATATCAAAAGTACTAGTTAACGAAAACAAGTTAATGCTAGTAGACGAACCAAGTAAAGGGTTAGCACCAATAATAGTTGAGAGACTAGCTAGAGCGCTAAGAGAAATAAGCAAAACAACAACAGTACTACTAGTAGAACAAAACTTTGCACTCGCATGTGCAGTAGGGAGCAGGTACTACATAATAGACGAAGGAAGAACAGTTAAAAATGGAAAAGTTCAGGATTTGGTTAAAGACTCTAATCTGCAGAAAAAGTACTTGGGAGTCACCTAAAAAGATAACCTAAAAGAGCGAGGTGGAGAGATTGGACATATTTTTAATGTTACTAATAAACGGACTAGCAGAAGGAGCTTTAATCTTCCTAATGGCGTCAGGACTGTCAATAATACTAGGACTTATGGGAGTGGTTAACTTTTCACACGGAACTTTATTCTTGTGGGGGGGATACCTATTTGTATGGGCTTACACTAACAGCAATAGTTTCATACTGGGAATAGCAAGCGCGGTAATTGGAACATTTATTTTAGGAGCATTATTAGAGGTTTTGTTTGTTAGAAAAACCTATGGCAAAGTAACCGCACAAATTCTAATCACACTAGGGCTTATGATAGTGTTTACAGATTTAGTAAGACTAATTTGGGGAGCGACTCCATTAGTAGTTGCTAGACCAGATTTTTTGGCTGGTGCGTGGAGATTTGGAGGAGCAGTAATAGTTCACTATAGAATATTTCTAATTGCAGTTGGAATAACTGTAGCAATAGGAATACAACTATTGCTTACAAAAACGAAAATAGGGATGATTATAAGAGCAGGAGTACAAAGATCAGATATGGTTGAAGCACTTGGAATAAATATCAAAATATACTTTACCCTAGTATTTACAGGAGGAGCTGCTTTAGCAGGATTAGGTGGAGCTTTGTTCGCACCACTAGTGGGTGGAATCTCATCAGGGGCAGGAATGAGCAACCAAGTTCTAGCATTTATCGTAGTAGTAATAGGAGGAATGGGGAGCTTTATAGGATCAGCAATAGGAAGCGTATTCCTTGGATTAATGGGAGCATTAATTGCATGGTATGTTCCACAACTTGCAATAGTTGCAAATGTAACACTGATGGCAATAGTACTTACATTTAAGCCAAGCGGATTATTCGGATTGGCGGTGAAAAAATGACAGGATTATTTTATAACTTAATAGAAATGATTATAAAGAGAAGAAAAGTATACAAAAACCTTAGTATTTCCATAGGGGGGTTAATATTTTTTACAACACTACTACTTTTTGTAACAATTTTACCACATGTCAGTGGATTTAGCACTAAAGTTCTATATAGCAGAATATTTATACTAGCAGTATATGGAATGAGTTACGACATATTAAGAGGCTATACGGGATTTATAAACCTAGGACATGCCATATTCTTCGGTAGTGGAGCATACATAGTAGGAATTTTTTTGACCCACTTTGGAAACAATTTGACAGTACTAGCACTAGCTATATTAACGGTGCTTATTTACTCCTCATTAGCAGCCCTTATAATGGGGAAAATTGTATTTAAAGGGGGAGGAGTAATAGCAGCAGCAATGGTAACAATGGCATTAGGAGAAATAGTAAGAAACGTAGCAGAAAGATGGAGAGAGGTTACAATGGGGGCAGATGGACTTCCATTTAGAGTTCCTGACATGTTTAGAGATAGAATTATGATATATTACTATGCATTTTTATTTCTAATCATTATGACTCTTGCATTAAGACAATTTATACTTTCACCTACAGGGCGTGTATTACTAGCAATAAGAGAGAACGAACAAAGAGCAATATTTCTTGGATTTGATACTAAAAAATATAAAATGATTGCACTTCAAGTAGCAGGATTATCAGCAGGACTTGCTGGAGCAATGTTTGCTCTGCTAAACAGATTTGCAAACACAGATCTTCTCACTGTGCAACAAACATTAAACGCACTTTTAATGACATTAGTCGGAGGAACAGGAACACTTTACGGTGCAATTGTAGGTAGTGCTTTTATATCTCTTACCCAAGATACTCTGCTTGACCTAAGAGCAGTGCATCCTATATTTGATAGATGGTTACTATTTTTCGGCTCGATTTATGTATTAGTAGTTTTATTTATGCCTTCTGGGTTTGTAGGATTATATAATAGCAAAATGGCAAAATTGCAGGTAAGATTAGTTCAGCGCAAAAAATAAGATGGGAGTTGATATAGCGATGAATGAAATAAAATTTGGCACTATAGATTTGTGTAATGGTGAGACGTACTTTTATAGAGAAGTAGGGGAAGGAGATAATATATTATTATTTATTCATGGAAACTTGTCTTCCTCGAAACATTGGGAACAAATCATAAAGAGAATTCCAAAAAAATACAAGGCATATGCACTTGACTTAAGAGGCATGGGTGAGTCTAGCTACAATAATCGTTTTGATTCTATAAAAGAACTTGTAGACGATGTTAGAGATTTTATAAGTAAGTTAAACATGAAGAGAGTGACCCTTATTGGTTGGTCTACAGGTGGTGCAGTTGCAATGGAGTTAGCAGCTGATTATCCAGAGATAGTAGAAAAACTAGTGCTTGTTTCACCTGCTTCTGTAAAAGGGTATCCAATATACAAAAAAGATGCACAAAACATGCCTATAATAGGTAAATACTATGATTCTAAATCAGATTTGGCAATGGACCTATCACAAATAATATATACCCAAGATGTAATTACTAATAAAGATGTGAAAGCGATGAAGCAAATATGGGATATGCTAATTTACAATATTAAAAAACCAATTGAAAAGGAGTATGCAGAATATATTGATGCTACTTTTACGCAAAGAAATCTACTTGACTTGTTATGGGGATTAACTAGATTCAATATTAGCGACGTAAGTAATGGGCAAACAGATGGTAACTCTAAGACTTGAAGAATTAAGACTTCTACGTTGTTAATATGGGGAGAAAATGATTTGGTAATTAATCGGGCGATGATAGATGAGACATTAAAAGCATTAGAAAATAATATCAAATTAATAGTTTACAAGAATTGTGGGCATTCACCAATTACAGATAGAACTGATGATTTATTAAAGGAAATAACTGAGTTTGAAAAAAACTGATAAACGACGATAAGGAGATGGAATGCAATGAATAATATCGGAATAGTTGGGTTTGGAATATATTTGCCAGAAACATATGAAACAGCTCAGAACATAGCCGAAAAATCCAATGTGCCACTAGATATTATTATAAATAAATTTGGAATTAATAAAAAAACAATTCCAGGACCTGACGATGGAACAATGGAGATGGGAGTAAAAGCTGCGAAGGACTGCCTTAGAAGAACGGAAGAAAAAGCAGAAAACATCGATGTAATCATTTGTATTGGTGAAGAATACAAAGAATATCCCCTAGTTACATCAGGCATTTATATCCAAGAAAAAATAGGTGCATATAATGCTTGGGCATTTGACATTGCACTAAGATGTGGAACAGCAGTAGCAGCGATGAAACTTGCAAAAGCACTAATGCTTGAAGATGGCAATGTAAATACTATTTTAATAGTTGGTGGATGTAGAAACGGCGATTTGATTGATTATAAGAATCCTAGAGTATCATTTATGTATAATCTAGCGGCAGGTGCAGGTGCAATTTTACTTAAAAAAGATTACAATAAGAATATTCTATTGGAGACTGAAATTATTACAGATGGGGCATTTTCAGAAGATGTTGTAGTAAGATATGGCGGGACTAAGAATCCAATAAACAGCAAAAATGCTGAAATTGCTACGAAATCCTTAGATGTTACTAGTCCTGAAAGAATGAAAAAAGGACTTGGAGAAAAGAGTATGGAGAACTTTATAAAAGTAATCAAAAAGAGCCTTAAAAAGAGTAATTTACAAACGAAAGACATTGATTACTTAGCTATTTTGCATATGAAAAAATCTGCACATGATTTTGTTTTGGAAGAATTAGGGATTGATGAGAGTAAAACAACTTACCTAAATGATTACGGGCATATAGGGCAAATTGACCAGATACTATCGACAATAATAGCGTTAGAACAAGGAAAAATTAAAGAAGGAAGTATAGTAGTATGGGTGAGCGCTGGCATTGGATATGCGTGGGATGCATGTACAATAAGATGGGGACAATAGGAGCGAATTCTAATGAATATGAAAAATCTGTATAATAATAAAACAATAACAGTAAACGAAGCTTTGGATTTGATTAAGTCTGGTGACGAAATTGTGACTGGTTTAGCGGTTTCAGAAGCAAGAGCAATGCTTAGTAGGTTACACGAAATACACGAAAAAGTTAAAGATGTAACAGTGGTTACTTGTTTACCAATGAAAGATTACGCATATTTTGTAGACAAAGAGTATAGGGAAAGCTTTAAAATGGCAGGCTGGTTTTATACAGCTACTATGAGAAAGGCACATAAAGAAAGAACTGTATCCCTTATACCAACACATTTACATAGCGCAGCGAAAAAAAGGAGTGACTACAATAAACCAGACATTTATATTGGAGTTGCATCACCAATGGATCAACATGGCTACTTATCACTCTCTTTAGGTACTACCTATGAAAGAGAAACGATAAAAAGAGCTAAAACAAGCATTTTAGAGATAAATCCAAATATGCCACGGACATTTGGAGATACGACAATTCATATAAGTGAAATTGACTATATGATTGAAGTTGATTACCAACCTTCTGAATTGCCTGTAGTAGAGCCAACAGAAAAAGAAATCAAAATAGGCAGACATATTGCAGAATTAGTTGAGGATGGTTCGACATTGCAATTGGGCATTGGTGGCATACCTAATGCTGTTGCAGCTAGTTTAAAGAATAAGAAGGATATAGGGATTCATACTGAAATGTTTACTGATGGCATGGTAGACATGTATAGAGCAGGCGCAATTACAAACAGAAAAAAAACCCTGATGCCTGATAAAATGGTTGCAACTTTTGCGCTAGGAAGCAAGAAACTATATGATTTCATAGACGACAATCCGGGAATAGTTTTTCTTAATGGTAGCTGGGTTAATGACCCATGTGTTATAGGAAAAAACTATAAAATGGTATCAATAAATACAACGATTGAAATTGATTTAACTGGGCAATGCTGTTCTGAGTCAATTGGTCACAGACAGTTTAGTGGAACTGGCGGACAATCTGACACAGCGGTGGGAGCGCAAAGGTCAATTGGAGGGAAATCTATTATTGCACTTACGTCAACAGCGATGGTCAAAAATAATTCTAGTGGAGAAAGAAAAGAAGTCTCAAAAATAGTAAACGCGCTTCGTAGTGGTGCGGCGGTTACTTTGTCGAGAAATGATGTGGATTACGTAGTGACAGAATATGGTGTAGCAGCTTTAAGAGGTGCAAGTATTAGAGAGCGAGTAGAGAGACTAATAAATATTGCGCACCCAAAATTTAGAGATCACCTTAAAAATGAAGCAGAAAGATTATTGATTTGGTGATTACTTGATTTTAAGGACTATGCAATAGAAAATAGTATTGTAGTGTAGAAGCTTGAAGATAGAGGAGGGTATATGCCAAAAGTTCGAATAAACGGTATAGAAATGAATTATCTATTAGAAGGAACGGGTCAAACGATAGTATTATTAAATGGAATAATGATGAGTGCAGCAAGTTGGGAGCAAGTAGCAAGAACATATATAGATCAAGGGTACAAAGTTCTGAGATTAGATTTTAGAGATCAAGGACTATCCGATTCGGTTATAGAAATATATACAATGCAGCAACATGCAGATGATGTGCATTCATTGTTAAAGCACTTAGGACTAGACAAGGTATATCTTTTAGGAATATCCTATGGGGCGCAAGTAGCTATGCAAGTAGCTTTAAGTTACCCTGAAGACATAGCTAAACTGATTTTAGCAAATGCAACAGCGAGAGTAAGCAAACACTTAATGGGTATAGGGACAGCGTGGGAAGAAGCTGCTAAAACTAAAAATGGGATTAGTTTCTTTAAACTAGCTATGCCGTACATATATTCAAAAACATTTTATGAAACAAATTATACATGGTTGAAAGACCGAGAAGAAACACTTGGAGCATTGTTAGATGAAGCATGGGTTGAAAGGTATTTAAGACTATCGGCAGCTTTTAAAGAATACAATTTGTTAAACGAGATAGTAAAAATCGAGATGCCAACTTTAATTATTAGTAGTGAAGAAGACATAGTAACACCAAATTGCGAACAAGTTCTAATCCATGAACAAATTAAAGAATCAATATTAATGACTATTCTAAAATGCGGACACGCTTCTTTCTATGAAAAGTCAGATGAGTTTAACATATTAGTATTAGGTTTCTTAGCAAAAAAGCCACTAAAAATTAACTCTTAGTGGCTTTTTACCTGTTTTTTTATCAACAAAATAAAGTGAATCATATTCATAATCTGCTCTTTTAATTAAAGTGGAGATAGCGTCTAGTCCATCTTCTAAAAACTTAGCAGCTAACCCGCAACTAGAGCTTATTTCTCTAGGCACAGGGATTAATTCTACATCTATTCCAATATCATTTGCAAGTTTTTCAAATTGTAGAGCTAATGAAACTGAATGAAAAGTTAGAGCATAAAAATTATCTTTCATTGAAACTACTCCTTTTGTGCAACGATTAAAAAGTCATCCTCTTGAGGTTTAATATCAATATTAAACTTTTCTTTTGTTAGAAGGCGCTTAACATTTTCCTTAGCAACTGTCGTGTCAACTAGAACATGTAAATTATTCGATTCATCCAAAGTATTGATTGCTTGTTTTGTCATAATGACAGGTTCAGGACAAGAACGACCACGCGCGTCTATTATTATAGTTTTCATGTATAAAAACTCCTTTAGTTTAGTTTAGTTTTTTAATCGATTTAATATTAGAAATTGCAATCACCAAGACGACTACAATACCAATGATAACAGCTAATTTCCCATTGAAGCCAACTCCAGCTGGAGTTGCAGCGAGTGAAAAATTATGAGCAAAAGCGGCACCTACTAATAGTCCCATAAATGTAATAGCAGCATCTGTGTCGCCCTCACCTGCCATAATAGTTTGCCTTAGTGGGCAACCACCAAGCAAAACAGCAGCAAATCCTGCAAGTAGCATGCCGAGGAAGTTCCAAAGAGGGTCAGTGTGAGCAATAGGCTGATTTGCAAAACTTAAACTAAAGAATCCGAAAAAACTATTTGCAACTAATGCTACCACAAATATAGAAATAAATCCAACTAATAAATGAGCATCCTTTATAAGGAAAATATCTCTTATTCCGCCAGCGAGACACATTCTAGACCTTTGAGCTAAAGCACCTACTAATAAGCCTGCTCCTAAAGCAATTAGAAGCGGCGCATATGATGCACCAGGACCTTTTTCACTAAAGAAAATAAAGGCGGGCTTAGCAAGTAAGAGAATCAATAGTCCGAGAGAAATAACTGGCAAAACGAAACCGTTAGCTTTCGATTGACTATAATTTCTTCCAAGAGTAAATCCTTTTCTTAAAAAATGTGTCCCAATCAAGATTCCTACGGTGAAACCAGCAAGACCAAGAATTGCATTTAAATCTCCAGAAGCTAATCTAAGAATTAATCGTAGAGGACATCCTAAAAAGACTAATGCGCCGATCATTACAAAAAATCCTAGTACAAACCTAATAAATGGCGATGAACCACCACGTGCTCTAAACTCCTTGTTTACGAGAGAAATAATCATAGCCCCAATAATAAAACCAATGATTTCAGGTCTTATATACTGCACTACGCCAGCTCTATGTAACCCTAATGCGCCTGCGATATCTCTAATGAAACAAGCTACACAAATTCCCATATTGCTTGGGTTTCCTAGTTTGACTAATAAAACTGATAAAATACCAATGATGCCTCCTGTAATAATTATTGACTTATGTTTCAATAGAATTCCCCTTTCAAACTATAATTTAATTGTGGCATATAATTATTTTTGTTGCATTAATCCACATAGATAAATTATACAGTGAAAAAGAAGTAAGTATAATTGGAAATATAGATAGAACGTATATCTCATATAGATCTATGCTATAATGTAAATATGTTTGAGAGTTTAGAGTCTGCCATTTAGGGTGATGGTGATTTAAGTAAAGTATTAGAAGTATTTTTTGCATTCCTGTTGCGAGGATGAACCACGAAAGGATACTATCTTTGTGTATTTTAAGCCTTGTTTCGCAGGTAGAGTAGCTAGAAAATAAGAAGGAGTGACTCAGAAGATGGATTTTAAACAACTTGATGTTTTTATTAATGTAGTGAGGTAT
>JAJOKP010000022.1 GCA_021129775.1 Clostridiales bacterium | reverse complement strand
TGGGACTAGATAACTTCAGTATTTTAATTTCTGAATTTTGTTTTCAAACTCGCGAGAGAACCGTCCCCTGTCTGGTTTGTCACCCTGAGTCCGTTCGGCTCGCGAACTCGCTTAAGACAAACCCCACAAACTGAAGTTGAATGGGGTCTTGTTAATATAAAGGTATTTAACGTATAATAGAGAATACAAATAGAGTAGAAAAAAGATTTTTAAGCACATCAGAAAGGAGCATATTTTTGAACTTAGAAAAAAACGTTAAGAAAATTTCAGAAAAAATAAAAACATCTTTAATATGTTCAAATTATGACTTTAGTGATATAATATTTGTAGCTGTGACCAAGACAGAAACTATAGAGACTGTTGAAAAGCTGATTGAGTGCGGAATTTTACATATTGGTGAGAGTAGAGTTCAAGAATTACTTAGAAAATATGAAGTTCTTGGTGATAAGGCTAATTGGCATATGATAGGACATTTGCAGAAGAACAAGGTTAAATACATTGTTGATAAAGTATCCTTTATTCATTCACTAGACTCTGAATCTTTAGCTTTAGAGATTGAAAAAAGAGCGAGTAAAATAGATAGGGTGATTAATTGCTTAGTAGAAGTGAATATATCTGGTGAAGAATCAAAACACGGTTTGGAACCATCAGAATTAGAAAGATTTTTACGAAAAGTAAACAAGCTAAGCCATGTTAACATTGTTGGGTTAATGACAATGGCGCCTTACTCAGATGATTCTGAGAACTCAAGAAGATTCTTTAAGGAGTTAAAAGCTTTGGCAAGCGAAATCAAGGACAAGTCTATAGAAAATATAAGCATGAAATATTTATCTATGGGGATGTCAAACGATTTTGAAGTCGCACTCCAAGAGGGTGCTAACATGATTAGAATAGGAAGAGCATTATTTAAAAATGATGTATAGTACTATTTAATAATATGATTCGCCCATAGAAAGCTTGTAATTTTTGCCATCATACTATATATGCTCTTTTACATCTCTTTAAACCACTATATGTGGTATGTAATTGCCTTGAAATCAGACAAATAGGCTTTCTGTGGTCGGATCATAATATATTCACTATGCAATTTTCACTAGTAATTTTAGGGAGGAGATATTGTGCCAGAGAAATTTTTGGACAAGGTTAAGTATTTTATGGGATTTGATGTTTTTGAAGATGTTGAGCATGAAGAGGATACAGACGTATATAATGACGACATTGCTTCAGTGTTTAAAAACAAGAAAAATAGAGTCGTAAACATTCATACAAAATCTCAAATGAGAGTGGTTATTTACGAGCCTACTCTTTATGAAGAAATACCAAGCATAGTTGATGATTTGAAGGCTAGAAGACCGGTAGTGATTAATTTGCTTAACGCGGATATGGAATTAGCTAAAAAATTCTTTGATTTTTTAAATGGAGCCATTTATGCTTTAGATGGAAATATTCAAAAAGTATCCAGCGGTATTTTTATTTTAGCACCAAATAATATAGATATTGAAGGAAATATTAAAGAAGAATTAAAAAATAAAGGAATATTTCCATGGCAAAAATAGTTAAATAATTTAGGAGAGTGATTTTATTGTTTTCAACATATAATATTTATGCAGCTTTAGCTTATTTTGTAAGACTTATTAACTTCCTTATTTTGATAAGGGTGCTTTTGACTTGGGTAAACCCTAACCCTCATAACCCTATAGTAAAATTAATTCATGAAGTAACGGAACCAATACTAGGGCCAGTAAGAAATATAATTTATAACAAATTTGGATATAGTGGAATGATTGATTTTTCGCCGATGGTAGCAATTTTTTTAGTTAATTTTGTATATTCAATAGTTGTTTCAGCTTTAGCTTTTATTTTGTAATGAACTCATCTTGAAGAAAATTGATGCAAATATAATTTTGAAATCATGATTTATGGAGGGATTTATTGATGATTACGCCTTTAGAAATACAAAACAAAAAATTTAGAAAAAGCATGAGGGGTTACAAAGAAGACGAGGTAGACGAATTTTTAGACAAAATCATGGTTGATTACGAGAGATTGTTCAATGAGAATGCAGAATTAAAAGATAAATTAGAGCAAATGAACAATAATATTGGGAAATATAAAAATATTGAAGAAACATTGACAAAAACTTTAATAGTTGCACAAAATGCTGCTGAAGAACTTAGATCTAATTCAATGAAAGAAGCAGAAATGATTATTCAAGAAGCGAAACAAAAAATAAGAGATATGAATGTTGCTGCAAATAAAGAAATTAATAAGTCGCAAATAGAGTATGAAGAAATAAGAAAGCAAATGCAAATATTTAAGACAAGATTTAAAACTTTATTAGAAGCGCAATTAGAGTTAGTATTAAATAATGATATTGAGTAAAACTGTATTTGTACAAGGACTCGACTCTATTTTGGTGGCGAGTTTTTTATGTTAGTGTTTGGTACTCTTTTTTCATTTTTTGCATAGTCACCTGGAGCTCGTTCGACTCGAAAGCTCACTCAGGGTAAACACCACGAAGTGGAGTCAAATGGGTATCGGGGGTCAAGGCGAAATAGCAATATGATGTTGTTGTGGCTACATGTTTGATAAGCGTTTGGTATTGCATCATTTAGGAGGTTTTTGAGCTATGTTTAGACTAAACAGAAAAAAATTCAACCACAGGAAAAGAGAGCTTACAAGTAAATACAGTAGAAAATCTATCTAAAAAAATGGATAACATGCGAGTCGCTGAGTATGTTGAGATTATGTCTAATCCTGCAAAATTGATTTGGATGAATTTTGTACTAGGGCTAGCAAGGGGATTAGGAATGGGGATAGGATTAACAATAATTCTAGGCCTTTTTCTATATATATTACAAAGCTGGGTGGATTTGCCTTTTATTGGCAAATGGATTGCGGATTTACTAGAAATTGTAGAAAAAAACAGGTAAACTCCGCGAAGTGTAGTCGAACGGGTCTCGTTTGATACAAGAAATAGAAAATGCACACAGAACTGCTTTAGATTTTGACAATATATCAAGTCTAAAGTGAAATGCACAAGTAGCTATGGGGCAACATACAAGAATTAGACTATTTAGGAGGGTAATATGAATTTTATATTAGTAATCGTAATTTTAGTGCTCGATAAAGCAACAAAACTATTCGCAATAGAATATTTACAGCCTATAAGAACTTTGCCAATAGTTGAAGGGATTTTCCACTTAACGTATCTTGAAAACAGAGGTGCAGCGTTTGGAATACTACAAGGGCAAAGAACCTTTTTTCTTATTGCAACCACTATTGTGGTGGCTTCGATTGTATTTTTTATGTACAAGTATAAGAAGATGTACAAACCTATGAAAATTGGGTTAAACTTTATTGTAGCAGGAGCAATTGGTAATTTGATTGATAGAGTTAGATTTGGATTCGTAGTTGATTTTTTTGATTTTAGAATATGGCCAGTGTTTAACATAGCAGATTCAGCTGTAGTCATTGGTGCAATTTTAGTGTCATATATTGTGCTAAAACATGACCATTTTGAACCTAAGGAGATGTAGGTATTGAGTACTGAAAAATATTTGGTATC
This sequence comes from Clostridiales bacterium, assembly GCA_021129775.1. Taxonomy (GTDB): domain Bacteria; phylum Bacillota; class Clostridia; order Peptostreptococcales; family NVVX01. Next base: position 7,888 of record JAJOKP010000022.1, on the reverse strand, counting down.
TGAAGAAAATGAAAATATTCGCTTAGATATATTTGTGTCTGAATTGTATAGCGACTTGAGTCGAAGTTATATACAGAAACTAATAAAAGAAAAACAAATATCTGCTAACGGGGGAATTGAAAAAAACAAATACTTGGTACAGGTTGGCGATGAAATTGTTGTTAATATACCCAAGGCAAAGGAATTAACAGTTGAAGCTCAAGATATTCCAATAGAAATAGTGCATGAGGACAAAGACATATTAGTGGTAAATAAACAACAGGGGATGGTTGTTCATCCTGCACCAGGCAATTATGATAATACTCTAGTGAATGCTATTATGTATCATTGTAAGGGCAAATTATCCTCAATTAACGGTGTAATAAGACCAGGGATAGTTCACAGAATTGATAAAAATACTTCAGGATTACTAGTTGTCGCCAAAAATGATATTGCTCACCGCTCACTTGCGGAGCAATTTAAAGAACATACAGTAGTAAGAAAGTACGAAGCAATAGTAAAAGGAAGATTTAAAGAAGACAAGGCTACAATAGATGCACCAATTAAGAGACATCCAACCAATCGACTTAAAATGGCTACTTCAAAAGATGGTAGAAATGCTGTAACACACATTAGAATCATTGAAAAATTTTCGGAACATTCGCATATTGAAGCAAAACTTGAAACTGGAAGAACACATCAAATTCGTGTACACTTGAGTTTTATCAACCATCCATTAGTGGGCGACACCGTTTATGGCTCTAAAAGCATTAAATTCAATTTAAAAGGACAAGTCTTACATGCAAAGACTTTAGGGTTTGTTCATCCCCTAGCTAATGAGTATATTGAATTTGATTCAGAGTTGCCAGAGTCTTTTAAGAAAGTTTTAAGAACGGTTAGGAAAAGAAAAATTTAGTTCGGTTTATGAATTAAAAGCTTAAGAAAAAACATAGTTTCAAAATGAACCGCACATATTTTATATAGCGTATGTAATAAAGTAGAGTATTGGAACAAAGAATGGCAAAATTTAATTATCGGAAGTGATAGTTCATATTTAAGCAAAATAATTAATTTAGGATTTGATGGTGTATACTTGGATCTTGTCGATGCTTATGAATATTTTGAGATGAGGTAGATACAATGGCTAAAAAAGTACAAATATTAGATGAAAGTGGAATAAGTAGAGCCTTAACTAGAATATCCTACGAAATAATTGAAAAAAATAAAGGCTCTGCAGACATTGTTTTAGTGGGAATTAAAACTAGAGGAGTTCCACTTGCTCACAGAATTGCGGAAAAAATAAATCAAATAGAGAATGCTAAAACCCCTGTGGGAATTTTAGATATTACTCTATATAGAGACGATCTAGTTAAAGACAGCATTGCTCCTATCGTCCATAGTACAAATTTACCAGTTAGAATTGATAATAAAGTAGTTGTTTTAGTTGATGACGTTCTTTATACAGGAAGAACTGTAAGAGCTGCAATGGATGCTCTTATGGACATTGGAAGACCAAAAGCAATCCAGTTTGCAGTTTTAATTGACAGGGGACATAGAGAGTTGCCAATTAAAGCAGATTACGTGGGCAAAAATGTACCTACATCAAAAACAGAAATTATTAAAGTTAAATTAAATGAAATTGATGGTAAGAATGTCGTAATAATTAATTAGAAATGTCGAGAAGACAAAGCGGTTCTAAATGCATCTAAATACAAAATGAATAATGGCATCGTATTTAACTGTCTCTATTCAGCTCTTTCACTCAGGTTATTTAATATATCAGAAAAAGGAATGTCCATTTCTTTGAGCATGACCATCATGTGATAGATGAAATCGGAGGTTTCATAGATGACTTCTGTTTTTGAATTGTTCTTAGCGGCAATGATTATTTCGGCTGATTCCTCACCGATTTTTTTTAGGATTTTATCTACGCCTTCACTAAAGAGATAATTGGTATAAGAACCCTCCTTAGGATTACATTTTCGCTCGCGTATAGTATTTTCCAAATCAATAAGAGCTTTAAAAGAACCTTCTTCTGAACCTTCGAGTAAGGTTCTGTAGAAGCAGGAGTAGTTATTTGTATGGCAACTTGGTCCTTTAGGAATTACTGAGACTAAAAAAGTATCTTCATCGCAATCGTATTTAATATTTACTACGGTTTGATAATTACCTGACGTAGCACCTTTGTTCCACAATTCTTTTCTAGATCTACTGTAGAACCATGTGGTTTTTGTTTCTTTTGTTAACCTTAGGGACTCTTCGTTCATGTATGCTAGCATTAAGACTTCCTTTGTGTAAAAATCTTGTATAATAGCAGGTATTAAAGTGTTTTCTTTAAACATTTAAATTCTCCTCACATTAATGTTATTTTTTGCAAGATACGCTTTAAGGGTAGGGATTTCAATCATGTTATAGTGAAATACGGATGCAGCTAGGGCACCGTCAACATAATCACCAGTAAGGATATCTTTGAAATGCTCGAGTTTTCCAGCGCCGCCAGATGCAATAATTGGGACATTGACAACATTGGCTATTGCTTGCATTAAGTCAATAGCGTAACCTGACTGGATGCCATCCTCATCAATTGCGTTGATAACAAGTTCACCAGCACCCCGTTGTACACCCTCAATAGCCCATTGAATTGCATCTAAGCCAGTATTTTTCCTGCCACCATTAACATATATTTTCCACTGATTACCTACAGTTTTTACATCCAATGATAGGACGACACACTGGTTACCGAATTTATTTGCTGCTTCATTGATTAGTTCAGGATTTTTAACAGCTGCAGAATTTACAGAAATTTTATCAGCACCAGCGAATAATGCGTTTGTGAAGTCGTTTATTGTACGGATGCCACCGCCTACAGTAAAAGGAATATCTATATTCTTTGCTATGTTCCTAACTGTATCCAGAAAAATATCTCTGCCCTCATGAGTAGCTGATATGTCATAGAACACCAATTCGTCAGCGCCCGAATCTCGATATTTCTTGGCCAATTCTACTGGATCAGCTAAAGTTTTGATATTTTTGAATTTTTTTCCCTTAACGACCATATTATTCTTAACATCTAGGCAGGGTATAATTCTTATTGTTAGCATTCTGCATACCTCCCACAATCTTCCAAATCGATTAATCCTTCGTATAGTGCTTTGCCAATGATAGCACCATAAACATTATTTGCACTGAGGGCATCTAAATCATCTAATGAACTTACACCACCGGAGGCGATGATGTTGATGTTTGTAACAGCGTTGAGTTTATTTGTCAGCTCAATATTAGCACCTGCTAATGCACCATCCTTGGATATATCGGTATAGATTACTGTTTTAATATTGATATTCTCTAAGCCTGAAATGATATCAAAGATTGATTTGTTAGTTGATGTTTCCCATGCGTTTGAACAGAGCATAGCTCCTTGTGCATCTAAAGATACAGCTATACGGTCGCCAAATTGCGTAGTTAGCGTTTCTAGGAGAGCGAAATTTTCTAAAGCAGATGTACCAAGAATTATACGATCGACTCCTAACGAGAGAAGTGTTTTGGCAGATTCAAAATTGCGAATGCCACCGCCAACTTGAATTGGGATATCAATTTTTTCTATAATTTCTTTTATGATATCATAGTTTTTGAAGCTTCCTGAAAAAGCGCCGTCCAAATCAACTATGTGTAGATATTTAGCACCTTTTTTCTCCCACATTTCAGCTACTTTCACCGGATTATCGGAGTAAATTGTAACATTTTCTTTTTTCCCGTAAAGCAATCTTACACATTGCTTATCTTTAATATCTATTGCTGGAAAGATTTTCATTGTACTAACTCCTTTAAGTTTTTAAGTAATTGTTGTCCGACTTCACCTGACTTTTCTGGGTGGAACTGCATTCCCACAACATTACGCTTTCTGACGATTGCAGGGACTTTCACATCATATTCTGTATAACTTACCAGATCAGCTTCATCAAAGCCCTCAAGATAATACGAGTGAACGAAATATACAAAGGCATCTTTTGGTAGTCCTTGATTAACCAAGTCGCTTTTCTGATGAAATAGATTATTCCAACCCATATGAGGTACTTTGAGATGAGTTTTAAACGGTACGATAGTCCCTTTTAATAAATCGAGACCTTTTGTTTTGCCATGTTCAAGGCTGGATTCGAATAATAATTGCATACCCAGACATATGCCAACAATTGGTTTAGAGCTGTTTGCGCGTTGTATTATCACTTTATCAAGACCTCGGGACTTTAGTTGATGCATGGCGGCATTAAAGGCACCAACACCAGGTAAAATAGCTAAGTCTGCCTGAAGAATCACTGTTGGGACATCTGTTAAAATAGGTTTAAGGCCAATTCTTTCAAACCCATTTTTTACATTAAGAATGTTACCAACTCCATAATCTATAATTACTATCATAAAAAACCTCCTTATATCTGTCCTTTTGTAGATGGTACTTTGGAGTCAACAATTTTAATACCATCTTTAATACATAAACCTATACCTTTAAAAATGCTCTCAATAATATGATGCGTGTTGATACCGTATCTGACGTCGACATGTAGAGTTATTTTTGCATTGTTCGTAAAGGCAACTAGAAATTCTCTTAGGCATTCTGTTTCAAATGCTCCAACCCTCTCAGAAGGCAAAGTCATGTTTAAAACGGCATTTGGTCGACCGTTAATATCTAATGCAATCATGGTCAAAGCTTCATCCATAGGCATAAAAGTATTGGCGAAGCGACGAATGCCACGACATTCACCGATTGCTTCTCGAAATGCTAGTCCAAGGCAAATCCCTACATCTTCAACTGTGTGGTGGTTATCAATTTCAATATCACCTTGGGCGCTGATACGCAAATCCACACCACTATGTTTAGTAACTTGCTCTAACATATGATCAAAAAAGCTGATTCCGGTTTTTATATCATAGTTGCCTTGGCCATCCAAATTCACCGATAGGCAGATATTGGTTTCATTTGTTTCTCGTGAAATTTCAGCTTGTCTAGGCATTTGATAGAACCTCCTTGATGGTATTTACCACAATTTCATTAATTTTACTTTTACCGATTGTTATTCTCAAAGTGTTTCTTAGAGCTTCGGATGAAAATTTTCTGATGCTAATGTTATTTTGTACAAGCTTATTTTGTATCTCATCTGCATAATCCGAATAAAAAAACAAGAAATTTCCGTTGCTCTTATAGAGCTTAATCCCATTTAAGCTATTTAAAGCTGTTTCCATTTTGTTTCTTTCTTTGATAATTTCTTGGACTATTTGATTGATAGAAGCTCCTTTCGAAAGAGCAAGAACTCCTAACTTACTAGAAAAGCTATTAAGATTATAAGGCATACGTGCGCGATTTAAAAAGTCTATATTAGTTGTTGAACTGATAAGGTATCCAATTCTTAGTCCAGCCAGTCCGAAGGCTTTGGACAGAGTACGTAATACGATTAGGTTTGGGTATTTCCAAATCTTATCTGCGATTGAAAGACCGCAGAATTCGAAATAAGCCTCATCAACTATAACAAATGCATCGGTGTTTTCAAGTGTTCTTTCAATATCAGATAAGGAGATTAATGCTCCTGTTGGATTGTTAGGTGTGCAAAGAAAAATCAGCTTTGGTTTTTCAGCACAAGCAGTTTCAATAATTTTATCAACATCTACTGACATATCATTTCTGGATGCGACCTCGATTACGCGGGCATTGTTAATTTGTGCATTTAAGGCATATTGTGAAAATGTAGGTGTATGGATTAAAATTTTATCATCAGGAGCGACCGTTGAGTCGAAAATTATTTTGATTAATTCGTCAGAACCATTACCGCAAAGGATGCATTCTTCAGGAACGTCGGAATACTTACTGAGTGCGGTTTTTAGCTCGTTTGAACTTCCATCTGGATAATGATTAAAATTTATTGACAATAGGGAGCGAATATCATCTTTTGTAAATTGATCAGCAATATTGTATGGACTTTCATTTGCATCTAACCTGATAAGTGAAGAAAGAGCTACAGGTTTATAAGGTTCTATTTCTCTAATATTTTCTTTGAAATATTTCATGATTTCACCTCTTCTTCAAATCTGATTTTTATAGCATTTGCATGAGCGTATAAACCTTCAACTTCCGCAAAGTATGCAATCGAATTCTGCACTTTATCTAAATCTTCTTTTGAATAATAAATGAAACTAGGACGTTTAATAAAATCATATACACCTAGAGGTGAAGCGTATCTAGCGGTGCCTGAGGTTGGCAAAGTATGGTTGGCACCAGCATAATAGTCACCTAAAGGTTCGGGTGAATACGCACCGAGGAAGATTGATCCTGCATTAACGATTTTACTTAATTGCTCTTGTGGTCTAGCTACCATCAGCTCTAAATGTTCAGGTGCAATCTTGTTACAAACCGATATGCCTATATTTATATCGGGAACTATAAAACAATAAGCGTTGTTTTGCAAAGCGCTTGTTATAATATCTTTTCTTGGCAGTTTAGAGGTTTGAATTTCTAATTGATTAACTGCTTGTAAGGCCAATTCTTCTGATGTTGTGACAAGAAAGATTCTAGCCATTTCATCATGTTCTGCCTGTGATAGTAAATCTGCTGCTACAAAAGCAGGAGAGGCTGTCTCGTCAGCCAATATACATATTTCGCTTGGTCCGGCGATCATATCAATACCTACTTGTCCAAAAACCAGCTTCTTTGCGGTTGCCACATATACATTACCAGGACCGACTATCTTATCGACTCTATCGACGGTCTCCGTGCCATATGCTACTGCAGCGATACCTTGAGCGCCTCCAACTTTTATAACTTTATTTATGCCGAGCTCCTTTGCAGTGTAGAGAACATTCGCATTAACTTTGCCATTTTTATCAGGGGGCGTAACTATTGTGATTTCCTTGACACCTGCTATTTGAGCTGGAATTATATTCATAAGTACGCTTGAGGGATAGGCAGCTTTTCCTCCAGGCACGTAAACGGCAACCTTTTCTATCGGTCGGACTAATTGACCGAGGACAACGCTTCCTTTTGTAATCTTCCAGTCCGAGGGCAATTGTTTTTTATGAAATTCTTCAATATTTGCTTTTGCTTCTGCAATGACGTTTTTAAACTTTTCTGGTATTGTTGATACTGCCTCTTCAAACTCCTCGATTGAAACCCAAATATCATCCAATAGGACTTGATCAAACTCGTTTGTGTATTTAATAAGTGCTGAATCTCCTGATGCAATTACCTCCGCTATAATACTCCTTACGGATGCTTCCACTGTAGCATTTTGCTCTAAATTTTCATATTCAACTGCTTTTAATAGTGGATCGTTTATGTTGTTAATTTTGCTTATCTTCATACGTTCGCCTCCAATGAATTGATATTAGTTCGATTTTTCTTTTAGTATTTATAAAAAGTGTTTTTGATAGGTAATCTGCTATTGCTTCTCGTAAAATTAAAAATCCCTGTAAAAGTAAGCTTCAAGCTTGCCTCTACAGGGATATGAATCTATATTTAACCATGTATTCTTAGAGGCAAACTCAATTTGTAAACCAAATTCGAGCCTGCATCTAGAATAAATGACACATACTCTCTAAGAATGATGATGATGAAGTAGTATTGCTGAATTAATTTTAACTGTTGATAACATAATAATCACCTTTACCTTAATTTTTTAAAATCATAACACAGTTGAATTAGGTTTGTCAATAGAAAAATAGAATAAACTATCCTTATCACCAATTGGGCATTTATTGAATGTACTATTAAAAGATATAAAAGGGCACATTTAGTAATGAACTAGCTACCATTATATTAACTGATTAAGCTTTTCACGCTAAGTTTAATCTTGTGAAAGAATTAGGTATACGAGCTTCCTGTAGTATAGTGAAAATATAAAATCCTCACAAGAAAATTAAGATATAA
>JAJOKP010000033.1 GCA_021129775.1 Clostridiales bacterium | reverse complement strand
CAAAATCATGGATAAAGCATGGAAAACTAAAGAGCAGTTTCCCACACTTTACCCACAATTTTGACCACAGCCTTCACCAAGTAACACTAACTAAAAACACACTTTACCACAAGCTCCACAACCACTACTTCTACTGCTAAAATAATTTATTTTAAAGATTTTTGAGAGCAAAATAGGGGGGTGGAAGGTTTTAGCTGGTATAAACCAGTAAAATAAACGCATTGAGTGCAAAAGTACGTTAAAACTTTTGACACTACGCCACAAACATGAGGAGGCTTTTAAATGAAAAAATTTCAGGTAAGATTATTAATATTTTTGTTAACATTTTTATTATCAATAGGAACAATGGGATTTTCAATTGCCAACACAGACATTACAAGTGAAAGCAGTATTATTACTGAAACGGTAAGTGTTGAAGTAAGAGAATATGCTGATAGTAGATCTAGTAAGCACTTACTTGCAGCTAGTAGAGATGCTGAAAGCTTTGGATTTAAAGATAAGGATATTAGGCAATTTGTGTTAGGTGAGCCATTTAGTCTGTATTTTTATGAAGATAGTATCAATTATAGAACATTTTATTTTCCCGTTTTAATAGACCCTAATAAAAACCATATTGTATCTATGGATATGAGAGATGATCACCAGAACACATATTATATATTGAATGGCAAACTGTTTTTTTGGCATTATCTAGGTTAGGATTTTAAAATGAAAACTGTAGACATTAAAAGAATAGTTTCTGTGTTACTTGTTTTAGGACTAGGTGCTAGTTTAATGTACGTACTATTTGTGCCTGAATTTATGAGAAGTAAAGTAATTGACCATATATATGTATACATTGAAAATGGTGATTTTTTGAAAAACAAATATTTTGTTAAGTATGATGATGCAATTGATGTTTATATAGACACAGATGAGTTTTCAATATATTTGCCGTATGCATACTACCATAAAACAGAGTGGCAATATATTGATAATACAGATCAAGGTGTTGAATTTATTGAAAGTTCTATGATTAAGCCAAGGCAACCTATTATTTTACGATTAAGAGAAGGAGAAGATTATCGAATGCAAGCTCTTAAATTCAAACCCAAGGAAAATGTGAAAGGGAATATGGTTTTTTACTATGAGGCAGTTGATACAGATGGCGAAAAAATTGTAAATAGGATAATAGTTAATATTAAAAATTAGGAGGACCGAGACTAGCTAGTAAAAGTAAAGAGAAAAGTCAACTGGCAACTACCTTAAAAACCTTTTGTAACATTAGCGATGGAAAATCAAGGTTCCTGTCCCCATGATTTTTCTTGAGAAGTGAAGTAATTAACCATATATATTTATACATTGAAGCAGATGCAGTTGTTTGAGCAATTGCAGTAACGAGAACGTGCTACTTACTATGAGCCTGCTCAGAAAGTCCTGCATACACAGCTTTTCGGGCAGACTCCTAGTTATTATTTGCTACTAAAAATTGCCCTTGCAAAAGAAAGCTATATTATGTATGATATATCATAGCCAAACACAAGTTGAAAAGGCAAGAAAGGAATGTTTTTTTATGGATTATAAAAAGAAAATCAGTATAGTCATATTGACATTGTGTATATTGTCGCATACATTTAGCATTTTTGCTATGCCAGATATCATTGGACACCGCTATGAAGAATCAATACGTACGCTTGTTAGTCTAGAAATCCTAGAGGGAAGATGCGAAAATACTTTTGCTCCAGATGACTTTTTAATACGTGCAGAAGCTGCTAAAGTTGCGGGGACGTTACTGGGTTTTACAGAAGAAGATGCGAATAAAGCTAGAAATAAAGCTATTTTTGCAGATGTGTCGGTGGAAATATCAAGACATAACTGGGCTGTAGGGTGGATTAATCTGATAGCCAATGAAGGCATAATTGTGGGTGATGGAACAGGCAACTATAATCCCGGAGATGCGCTTAGCTTAAATTAGTGGTTAACAATAGTAATACGTATTTTAGGATATGAAAACGATGAAATGAAAAATGATTGGCCAACTGCCTACATTAATAAAGCAAATCAGCTAAATCTGCTCAAAAATATTTCAATAAATAGAGACATTGAATTTGTAACTCGTGGTGAGATGGCAGAACTTGCTTATAAAACTGTTCTAAGCATTGCACAAGATACGACAACAGATGTGATAAGCAATTCAGAGAAAGAAATCAACTCAGCAAATGCGGTAAAACATGTCATTAGAGGGATCACTACAGGAGACTTAGAAACAGAAGTAGTGAGTAAACTAGGGGAACCAGTAAGAATTGATGAAAGCAAATATGGGTTTAAATGGTATATTTATAATCAAAACTATGCGAATTATTTGCAGGTAGGGATAGAAAATAAGAAGGTAGTGGCACTTTACACCAATGCAGACAATTGGGAGTTTTTAAATGATATTAAAATAGGAACTGCTAAAGACGTAGTGGAATCAGTGTATGGAAAGCCTTTATCATATATACAAAGAGGAAATACAAGATATAGAATAGATCATCGTGGCGAATTTGGGATGTTTTTATATGAAAAAAAACATATAACTATATTTTACGATGTGTATAACAACAGCACTGTGACTGCAGTGAAAATCGTTGACGAGGAACTAGAACAGAACCTAGTAGGGTTTTATGGAAACATGGGAAGAACTGTAGAAAAGAGTTTTGAAAAGCAAATTTTTGATTTGACAAATTCAAGTAGATATAGATTTGGTAAGCCAATACTGAAACGGACTGATGAAGGTGCAGAAGTGGCAAAACTACATAGCAAAGATATGGCTATAAGTAATTTTTTCTCACACAAAAATTTAGATGGAGAAAGTCCGCACGAAAGATTAATTGAACAAGGAAGAAACATAATCGCAAGTGCAGAAAACATTGCAGCGGGGCAGACAAGTGCAATATACGCACATGAAGCTTGGATGAATTCTAAAGGGCATAGAGAAGCTGTGCTGAGCAACTTAGATTATCTTGGAGTAGGAGTGTATGTTGGGGGACAATTTAGAATTTATTATACTCAAATGTTTTATTCACTGAGCAATTAAAGTATTTAACTTTTCTTTTTTACTGTAATTTTCTAATTATTTCATTTGTATTGACAAAAGCAAGAAAACGTTTCATTGTTAAATAACAACAATGTTGACATTATTGATGACAAGACTGGAGATAAATAACATGAATGATGTTAATGACTCATTAAATCATGTTAATCAATCAGGTGATACTGTTATTGCTGTTGAAAAAACATCATCAAATCAGCAAAAGCTTTTGATAATGTTTTGTCTGCTGAAATAGACAAAAATGAACGTAAAAATTATGAACACTTATATGGAGACAATCCATTAAATGATGTAACATGTGATAGATTTCTTATAAAAAGGAAAAAAACAATCATCATCTACATAAAAACAATCTAGCTAGTACTATTTATAGATGGATTGCTTTTAAATATGCTACAGAAAGAATCCAATCAACATAGGCATAATCATAAATATGAAAACAAATATAGTAGATACCCATACTGTTATCTTAGTTAGTTTGCTTGAGTTTCCTTTTTCCATGTATTTATGTGCAAAATATAAGGAACCTGCCACGAGAATAACAAATAGCGGGCGATATGGTGCTAAAAAATCAAGTGAAGCGAGTCCAATGCCACCTAAACCTAGGGACAAAAATATTATGGGTCCAACTCAGCAAAGCATTGCTAATAGTGAAGAAATTGCAGCTCCAAAAGCAAGTAGTTTTTCTTTCATTGAATACAACACTCCTTTCCATACAAAGATTATATCATAGAAGAAGCATAAAAAATTATTTAGTTTTTTATAGCGACTTGGTATTCATTCTGCCCAAGTCGTTATAAAAAAGAAACTCTAATTGTCTGCCGAAAAATCTCATATTATTCACTCCCTACTTCGTAGTTTTCAAACATAATTGCTTTAGTTGGACACTTATCTACTGAAGATAGAACTAGCTCAATTTTTGATTGATTAGTAGGTACATAGTTGATTTTAGCTTTATCGTCTACCATCTCAAATACTTGAGGGGCAAATTTTGCACAGATAGAACAGCCAATGCAATAGTCTTCGTTAATTTCGAAATGGATTTTTGTCTGGTCCAGAGCTTCCAGTCCAGGTAAATCCTCTTTTTTAATAATTAATGAAATAAAATATCCCATTATCACAATAGAAATTACAGTTAATACCCATCTTACCGCCATAAATTCTACTCCGAGAAATTTGGCTTCGTTAGCCAACATCGGGACTTTTATTACGGCCCATGAATTCAGTATAATTACAATATTTGTAACGCTAGCACCTTTTTTCAGAAGCATTTTAGCTATCGGAAATGCAGCATAGATTGGCCCTGCTGAGATGCTACTTAGTACTAATGAAAGAGTGTTTCCAGAAAATCCTGAATTCTCACCAAATTTTTTCACTATAACTTCTTTAGGTATCCAAGCTTCGATAACAACTGTAAGCATGAAAATTACTGGTAATATTTTGAACATCTCTAATAAGAAATGCTTTGTTCTACCCAATGCTTCAACTCCATGTTTTGGGAAGAATATGAGTAGTACTAAATAAATTAAAGCAACTAGAAATGCAAGTTTGTTTTTTTAAAACTTTTCAAAAATAATCATAGTATCAGCCCCATTCCTAAAGCAATTATTATTGTGAAAATAAAGCTTAGTGCATTTCTCGTAATTGTGAACTTCAAACCGAACTCCTTTTTTCAAGCGGAAATGTAACAACTCCTACCATTGTTAGCGTTGTTAAAAAGGCCACAGCAGGTACAACACTAGCTCCAACGCCTACAAAAGATCCAACTAAAGGGAATGCAACAAATGCGGGGATTAACATTATGCTACCTACTAAAGCGGCCGAAACAGTTGAAAAAAAGATGTTAGATGAACCCAATACACGCTCGATTGATTCAGGTGGGATAAAGGTTAAAATCAATCCTATTAGAAAAATTATTGCCACAATCTCCGCAAGCATACTACCCATCATTCCTTTTGATTTTTTCATAGCTGCAAAAGTTTTTTTCTTGCTCTTAACTAAAGAAAAAATCATTAAAGTAATTGAAATAAACCAAAATCCTAAAGTAAATATATCCATTTATAATTCTCCTTTCACTTGATTTATTTATATTATAATAGTAAAATTAGAAAAAAGGTGTTACTTATGTAACACTTAGTGGAAAAAAGGAGGGGTTTTAATTTTCAAGAAATATTATACCCAAATCACGGACTCGCCAATAATGGGGTCATTTTCCAAAGAAGAGATTGAGCATTTTTTTACTACAAATCAGTTTAGAATTGCTGTATACAAGAAGAATGCTGTAATACATTTCGACGGAGATTTTTGCGATAAATTAGAAATAATACTCTCTGGTAAAGTTTTAGTTGACAGAATCGACGAGCATGGCAATTTGCTTACTATCTCAGATTTTAAAAACGGCGATATATTAGGTGGAAATTTAATGTTTTCCAGTAGTCCTTATTATTTAATGACAGTGACGGCCGCCACCGAAGCAGCAATATTGGAAATAACAACAGACTTGCTATTTAATCTCATGAATTCAAACAAAAAATTTTTAAGAGCATATTTAGAGTTTGTTTCAGACAGAACGTCAATTCTTGGTAACAAAATTAAGCATTACATTAAAACTTCAATTAGAGAGAGCATACTAAACTATTTGAAAATAGAACAATCTAAACAACAAAAGAACCAGATAGTACTAAATACGAGCAAGACAGAGTTATCAGAAAAATTTGGAGTGCAAAGAACATCACTTTCAAGGGAATTGGGAAAAATGAAGAAAGAAGGGCTAATTGATTTTGATAAAAGCACAATTACAATTTTAAAAAAAGCTAACCTAAAGAATTCAAAAGAAAAGAATAAAAACAAATGAGAAGTTTCATTGATTTTATCTCTAGCCTATGTTAGAATGTTATTGTTAATTATCTTTACAGGAGGTGTACTAATGACAAGGACAATTTTGATGGTATTACAGTTAGTTGCAAGCATAGTTCTTATAGTAAGTGTTCTTTTACAATCAGGCAAAAGTGCTGGGTTGTCAGGAGCGATTTCTGGAGGCGCAGAACAACTCTTCGGCAAACAAGCCAGAGGATATGAAGCTGTGTTAGGTAAAGTAACTGCAGTAGGTGCGGCATTGTTTATTATTATAGCACTAGCGTTAGTTGCTATTCAATAGCACCATGTAATACTTGGGAAATTAGGCGTAATAATTAGAGGAGGAAGTATTAATGAACATAATAGTAATAGCACCTATTGTAGGTGTAATTGCTTTGTTTTTTGCTTATTTTCTAGCTATGAAAATAAACAAGGTTGATGCAGGAACAGCTAGAATGAAAGAAATTGCGTCTTATATACAAGAAGGATCAATAGCTTTCTTGTCAAGAGAGTATAAATATTTAGCAGGTTTTGCTGTTGTAGTGTTTTTTATTTTAGGTCTTTTTATTAACTGGGGAACAGCTGCATCATTTATGGTAGGCGCACTCTTTTCTGCGTTAGCTGGGTACTTTGGAATGAACGTTGCTACTAAAGCCAATGTAAGGACAGCTAACGCTGCTAAAATGGGCGGAATGAACAAAGCGTTAGGAGTTGCCTTCTCTGGTGGAGCGGTAATGGGTATGTCAGTAGTAGGTTTGGGTTTGATTGGACTAGGTGGACTATATTTAATATTTACAAACTTACTTGGTCTGGCTGAAGCCGAAGCGGCTAGTACAATTACAGGATTTGCGCTTGGAGCATCTTCTATAGCATTATTTGGACGTGTTGGTGGTGGAATATATACAAAAGCGGCAGACGTTGGAGCGGATCTCGTAGGTAAAGTTGAAGAAGGAATACCGGAAGACGATCCGAGAAACCCTGCAGTTATTGCTGATAATGTTGGTGATAATGTTGGAGACGTTGCTGGGATGGGCGCTGATTTGTTTGAATCGTACGTCGGGTCTATAGTGTCAGCTATAGCTTTAGGTTTAATTGCATATGGGGCAAATGGAGTTGTTTTTCCAATACTATTAGCTTCAGTTGGGGTAATAGCATCAATTATTGGGACATTCTTTGTTAAAGGTGATGAGAATAAAGATCCACAAAAATCGTTGAAAGCGGGTACTTATGTAAGCGGAATCATAACTGTTATTGCAGCATATTTTTTAAGTACATCATTACTTGGAAACCTCCAAGGGTTTTTTGCTGTTGTAACCGGGTTAGTTGTAGGCTTGCTTATTGGGCAAATTACAGAAGTTTATACTTCAGGTAGTTATAGCTCGGTTAAAGAAATTGCAAAACAATGCGAGACTGGTCCAGCAACAACTATAATTAGTGGACTAGCCGTGGGTATGTTTTCAACAGCAATACCAATTATTCTAATAGTAGTAGGGATTTTAGTATCTTTTGTAACAGCAGGATTATATGGAATAGCGCTTGCAGCAGTAGGAATGCTTGCAACAACTGGAATGACTATTGCGGTAGATGCGTATGGACCTATAGCTGACAATGCAGGCGGAATAGCAGAAATGTGCGATATGCCTAAAGAAGTAAGAGAAATAACTGACAAATTAGATGCAGTTGGAAACACTACTGCTGCTATGGGTAAAGGATTTGCAATAGGCTCAGCTGCATTAACGGCTTTGGCATTATTTGCAACTTATACAGCTGCAGTAGGACTAAATGCCATAGATATTACTAGACCAGCAGTAATTGCAGGGATGCTACTGGGTGGGATGCTGTCTTTTCTATTTTCGGCACTTACGATGCAGGCAGTAGGGAAAGCTGCATTTGAAATGATAGAAGAAGTTAGAAGACAATTTAGAGAAATACCAGGAATAATGGAAGGAACGGGAAAGCCAGAATACGCAAAATGCGTAGATATTAGTACGGCTGCTGCGTTAAGAGAAATGATTCTCCCAGGAGTTTTGGCCGTTTCAGCTCCAATAGCTATAGGTGTAGTATTAGGACCAGAGGCCGTAGGTGGTCTTTTAGCAGGAGCATTAGTTTCAGGAGTATTACTTGCGATTATGATGGCTAATGCTGGTGGAGCGTGGGATAATGCTAAGAAGTACATCGAAGAAGGACATCATGGTGGTAAGGGTAGTGAGTCACATAAAGCTGCTGTTGTTGGAGACACAGTAGGTGATCCGTTTAAGGATACTTCAGGACCATCTATTAACATATTAATTAAGTTAATGACTATAGTATCAGTTGTTTTTGCACCACTGTTTGCACAATTTGGTGGGTTGCTAGTTAAATTTTTTGAATAAATCAACTTAATAGACTAGAGAGCCTTTAATCAATAGATTGGAGGCTTTTTTTCTAATTGAATACTCTTGTCGAATGTTGCACAAAATAATTAGCAGCTGAGAAAGCGATCTTCAAAAAAATATGATATATTTATCGGCATGTTAAAGGTGGAAAAGAAGCAAGAAATGACCGGGCGGCGTGCACTTTGTTAGGAGAACATAAGCAAATAGAAAAAGAAATGAATACGTAGAAAGAGGTGGTAATTTTGGGAATAAAAGAGAAAACAATACAAATCATGAGTGAAACAGCTTATCAGCCTTTGTTGGCTGATGATTTAGTACTAATGTTAGAACTAAGCAAAAATGAGAAAAAAGAGATACTAAAAGTACTAAACGATATGATAACTGAAGGATACGTAATTAAGACGAAAAAAAAAAGGTATGCACTTTCTGAAAAAATGGGGCTTGTTGTTGGCAGGCTTCAAGGGAATTCAAGAGGGTTTGGTTTTATAATACCTGACAAAAACGAAATAGAAGATGTATTTATTCCTGCTGACTTTATGAATGGAGCTATGCATAACGATAGAGTAATAGCGAGAATTAACTCTGTTAATACACAAACTAGTAAATCAGAAGGCGAAATTATTAGAATACTAGAGAGGGCAAACGAAGAAATTGTAGGAACTTTTGAAAGACAAAGAAACTTTGGGTTCGTGATGCCTGACGATGCAAGGATAAATATGGATATATACATTTCAAAAAAAGACAGTCTAAAGATTAAAGACGGCTATAAAGTAGTTTGCAAAATAACGCGTTGGCCTGAAGGGAGAAGAAATCCTGAAGGAGTCATTAGCGAGATTATTGGGCATGTAGATGATGGGAAAACGTCTATACTCTCAATAATACGCAAATTCAATTTAAAAGTAGACTTTCCTGCTCAAGTGGAAGAAGAAATAAAAGAGATATCAGAAAAAATAGAAGAAAAAGAAATATTAAGACGTAGAGACTTGAGAGAAGTGAAAATGGTAACAATTGATGGTGCAGATGCAAAAGACCTAGACGATGCTATTTCAATAGAAAAAATGAAAAACGGAGATTACAAATTAGGGGTACATATTGCCGATGTAACACATTATGTAAAAAAAGGCACAGAACTTGACAAAGAAGCGCTAGATAGAGGGACAAGTGTTTATTTGGTGGATAGGGTAATTCCAATGCTACCTTCAAAACTATCAAACGGGGTATGTAGCCTTAATTCAAACATTGATAGGCTCACATTATCAGTAATTATGATAATAAATGAAAAAGGAGAAGTTAAGAGCCATGAAATTGTTGAAAGTGTAATAAATATTGATAAGCGAATGATTTATGAAGATGTATCAAATATACTTGAGAATAATGACGAAGGCTTAGAAGAAAAGTATAAAGATTTAGTTAGCGATTTTAAACTGATGGAAAAATTGAGCTTAGTTCTTAGAAAACGAAGAGAAAATAGAGGTGCTATAGATTTTGATTTTCCAGAGTCTAAAGTTATTCTCGACAACGAAGGAAAGCCTATTGAGGTTAAAAAATACGAGAGAAGAATTGCGAATCGTATAATAGAAGAATTCATGCTACTGTGCAATGAAACGGTTGCAGAACAGTTTTGTTGGATGGATGCGCCTTTTGTGTATCGTATTCATGAGGAGCCAAGTATGGAAAAGATAGAAGAATTTAATAAATTCATTAGTAACTTAGGATATACTTTAAAAGGGATATCTAATGGAATTCATCCAAAAGTCTTGCAAAATTTACTAAAGAAAATTTCTGGCAAGAAAGAGGAAGCTGTAATAAATATGTTAATGCTTAGATCGTTAAAAAAAGCTAAGTATGCTGTGAAAAGCACAGGTCATTTTGGTTTAGCTACTAATTATTATACACATTTTACTTCGCCAATCAGGAGATATCCAGACCTAGCGATACATCGCATAATTAAAGCGTATATCAATAATGAAGCAACGCCGAAATGGATAGATAAGATGAGTAATAAGGTAATGAATGTCGCTGAACAATCTTCCACAAAAGAACGTGAAGCCGTTGAGGCTGAACGGGAAACCACGGACTTGAAAAAAGCTGAATATATGCAATCAAAACTAGGCGAAACTTTTGAAGGAATTATTTCTGGGATTACTTCGTTCGGTATTTTTGTGGAATTAGAAAATACCATCGAAGGTTTGATAAGACTGAGTTCGTTAATAGATGACTACTATATTTACAACCATGAGAAACGAATTTTAGTAGGCGAAAATTCAAGAAAAACATACAAAATGGGAGATGCTATGCAAATTGTAGTTAGCAAAGTTGATGTATTACAAAAAGAGATAAACTTTGTTTTATTCTAATAACTAAAGGGGGAGATGAAATGTTTGACTATCATATTCACAGTAGATTTTCTTTTGATTCAACTACTGAGTTAGAAGAAAATATAGCATCTGCTATAAAAAAGGGTATAAAAGAGATATGTTTTACAGATCATATAGATTATGATTTTGATTGTGCAGGTTCTGATAGTGTTTTTGATTTTGTTGAGTATTTTAATGAAATTGATTTTCTAAGGAATAAGTATAAAGAAACCATATCAATAAAAACTGGTGTGGAATTTGGTTTACAACCCCATATAATTGAAAAGTGTAAAAAAGATAAAGATAGTTATGATTTTGATTTTGTTATTGCTTCACTGCATGCGGTAAGCAAAATGGATTTATATGAAGGTGAGTATTATAAGTTAAGAACACAAAAAGAAGCGTATAACGACTATTTTTTGGAACTAAACAATGCGTTGATAAATTTCGGTGTATATAACATCGCGGGGCATCTTGATCTTGTAAGGCGTTACGATAGAAATGCCGTGCCTCCTAAATACAAAGAATACAGAGATTCAGTTGAATTGGTATTGAAGAATATAATAAAGAATGGTAAAGGGATAGAAGTTAATACGTCCGGAGTTAGATATAAAAAAGGAGAGAACCATCCGAACGCAGAAATTCTTGAGACATATTATGAGCTAGGTGGCGAAATAGTAACAATTGGTTCTGATGCTCATAACGAGAGAGATATTGGATATGACTTTCCTAATGTGCTAAAATTGTTAAAAAGGGTAGGTTTTAGTCATATTAACACATTTGATAAAATGAAACCGTTATTTCATAA
>JAJOKP010000119.1 GCA_021129775.1 Clostridiales bacterium | reverse complement strand
CAATGGGCAGATACTCTATCTTTAGAAACAATCGAGCTTCTTTGTAGAGATAATAAAACACTTAATCTGCTACTCATTATAGCATGTAGAGATGGCGTAAAGAAAGCTAACTAAGAAGCAAACTCTCTCTTTAAAATAACACAAAGCGAAAGTACGCATATTGTCTTACACTTACAGGAACTTACCGATGTAGATATACAAGAATACATACAACTAGTTTTCGGTTCAAGTATCAGTCGCCTCGATTATGTGGTAAGAATCATACATAGTTTAACTGTTGGAAACCCCTTTTATATTAAAGAAATTATTAATACTTTCGTACAAGAAAAGGTGTTAATTTACTCTCAAGACCTAAAACAATGGGAAGTAAAAATTGACTCTATTAATAAGCTAGCCCTTCCAGCTAGTATAGAGCAACTTCTAATAGGTAAGATTCATAATTTGACTGAAAACGAGCAACTACTTATTGACTTAATAGCATGTTTTGATGGTAATGCAGAGTATAGCATATTAAGAGAAGTAATTGGCACAGAAGAAACCCAGTTAGATAATCAGCTTCAAAATTTGTGCAAACAAGGTTTTCTTATACAAACAGCAGAAAATTGGCAAGAGAATGAGTCTCTAAAATACCGTTTTGTACATGATATCATACTTGAAACTGTCTATAACAAAATAAAACCTGAAAAAAAAGCAAAAATTCACTATAGAATAACAAAGCACTTCATAACTCATACGGATGAATCTTTCATTAAAAAGAATAGACTCTTTATGGCATCTCATTTACTACGCTCAGACTATCGCATGATGCTAGAAGAAAATACAGAAAACTGGATTCACGAACTTTTTAATGCCGGTGTTGAGGTAAGGCAAACGGCAACAATAGAGCAAGCGCAAAAAATATTTGAGCGCTGCGAAAAATTACTTTCCGCATCTAACTTTAATGCAAAGTGCAGCTTAGAGATGAAAACTCAACTAGAATTAGGCGAATGCGAATTTATTAGCGAAAAATATGAAGAATCAGCAAAAAGGTTTGTAAAACTTATTGAAAAATACAATGCAGTAGAAGATTTGATAAGCATAAAAAGAAAGTATATGAACCTTTGTGCTTATAGTGGGGATTCGAAAAAAGCTGTAGAATTAGGTATTGAAGTGTTACATCACTTAGATTTCAAACTTAGTACAAATCACCTTAAAATAGATATTTTAAAAGGCAAGCTTCTATTTACAAAGGGAAAAATAGCAGAACTTAAAAATGCGACTCCTATCAAGGACAAACGAATAACGCAAATATTAGAAATCTTAGCTACAATGATTCCTGCTGCTAGTTGTATTGATGACAAACTGTTTCAGCTAATTCTTATAAAAATAGCTATGCTTTCTGCGAAATATGGGGACTCTCCTTACTCAACAATAGGATATGGTGCATATAGCTTTATTCTTAATAAGTTATGGAAAAATCATGAACTAGGAAAAGAGCTTACAGACATTACATTAGAATCATTGTCAAAAATAGACAATCCTACTATAAAGGCAGTCGTTTATTCTTTCGTGGGAACTTTTGTAAGTCATTGGTCTTTTAGTTTAAAAGAAACCATTAAACAACTTGAAAATTCTATTGAAGAGGGCATAAAAGTAGGCGAGTTTCTATACAGCGGTTGCGCCATTATTTCCGTGATTCATGCGAAATACGTCATGGGAACACCTCTAAAGGAAATAACCGACTATAGCGATTATCAAGTTGAAAGATTGCAACGGAGAGGATATGAGATTCCCAAAATCGTAAGCCATCTTCTCAATCACCATATTCATTACCTCGAAATAGGATTATATCCGCAAATTGACAACAGATTAAGCGAAGATAGAACCCCACTTGATGTCACTAGAAATTTAGCATATAACGCTTTCAAGCTTCAAAGGTTATATTTTGTAGATGAAAAAGAGAGAGCCTATGAACTAGCTAAAAACATTGCGCCAAGCCTCAGTTTACTAGAAGTCCATATAATGTATCTGGATTTACTCTTTTACTGCATTCTTTCAAGACTTGCAAAGCATAACAGCTTGCAAAAAACACAAGAGAAAGAAAATAAGAAAGCCATTAAAAAATACTTGAGCATTCTAAAATATTGGACCAACTTGTATAAAGAGAATCACTATGCAAGATATTTGCTTGCCAAAGCTGAACATGAAAGAGTTTTTCAAAAAGAATCTCAGCCTGAAAAATTATACAGTGAGGCGGTTGATTTTGCACATAAACAAGATCAAGTATAGTTAGAGGCATTAGGCAATTTATTACTTGCAAGAAATTGTAAAAACAATAAAAAGCTTTCTGGGTTTTATGCTAATGAAGCCATACTCTTATACAAAAAATGGGGTGCCATGTATGTGGTAAGTTCGGTTGAAAAGGAATTTAACCTAGTTAGTGATATTAGATTACTCTCAAAAGAAAAAAAGATTCATTTAAACAATAAAACAAGCACACAGATTGCAGTAGCCGATGAGATAAATGGAAGCATTTTGCATCAATTAAATCAAACTGAAAATATGTTGTATGCACAATATGTTAGCGGGAGTGGATCCGATACAATTACTTTTAGTTATACTATTGAGAGTGGAAAGTATAGTGCTGACACAGAAAGACTTGAGATTTTTGATATTAACGTCGCCTCATATATAAAAGATATAATAGGGAATAATGCCGATATGCAAAGAGGTAAATTAATTGATCCTCCACTTAGGGTAGAAGTATCTTCAATTCCAGAATTAAAGAATATTACTAAAAAATATTTAGCTAGCGGAATCGTAGGAGGAGAGATTCAATTTACTAAAGCAGATTTTTTAGATAATTTTAGCGATAAAAATAATAATAATCTAAAAAGCATAGCATTAAGGTCTTTACCTAGTAATGGAGATTTAAAATTAAACGGCACTGTAATAACAGATCCAAATGCGACAATAGATGTTGCAGATTTAGATACGCTTTCATTCTCCTTTGATACAGATTGGACTGGAGTTACAAGCTTTACTTGTGTTGCTTACGACGATGATCCCTATCAATCACTAGCGTCGGAAATTGCTACAGTAACACTTGTATCAAATACTAGACCAGTTGTGTAAGATAGTGTTTTTACAACAGATGAAGATGTAGATATAGCCTTTACCCAAAGTGATTTTGATGGCAAATATATAGACCATGAGAATCAATCGTTAGAAAAAATAAAAATAACATTACTACCAAGCTCACAATTTGGGAAATTAGTTTTAAATGGTGTCGAAGTAGCGCTCTATGATGAAATAACAAAAAATGATTTAAGTAATTTAATATTTGAAGTTGCAAGGGAAAAATATGGTGTAACAGATTTTGAATGGAAAGGATCCGACGGGCACCATTACTCGGAAAATGTAGCAGGAGTAAGTATAACTATTAATAGCATAGCAGATGCTCCAAAGCTAGGTGATTCATTAATAGTAGTAGACCGAAAAGCCGGCTATACATTTAACTTAAAAGATATTACGGATCTATATAGTGATGCTGATGGAGATGAATTAAGAAAATTTAAGATAATTTCTTTGCCTTCAAAGGGAGTTTTAGAATATGGAGGCGTCCCTATATTAGCGGGAAAAGAAGTATCTATAGAAAACATTGAAAAATTGAAATATATCCCAAGCAATGTAGCGATGGGAAACACAGCTGTTATATGGAGTGCATCTGACGGAAATGCATATTCGCCTCAAGCTACTTTGGAATTTTATGTAAATGCAGTCCCAGAGGCTTCAAATGCAATCTTTGTAACAGATGAAGATGTGGATATTTCATTTAGTCAAACTGATTTTGATAAGATATATTCTGATAGTGATGCCGACCCGCTAAACAAAGTGATAATTACTGCTTTACTCGTGAATGGCGAAGTTACATTAGGCGGACTTTCGATTAACATTGACAGCGAAGCATTATACAGTGACTTAGCGAATCTAAAATTTGAACCTGCTCAGAACTTTTATGGACTAACAAGGTTTTTGCTTAGATTAAGTGACGGTAATTTTTGGTCTAATGAATCTGAGGTTGAAATAAGAGTGAATTCTGTAAATGACGTAGCCACACTAAATAATTTCTCAAAAGTCTTTCTTGACGGAAATAAAGTCTCCATAACAAGAAAAAATATTGCGGATAACTTGACCGACGTTGATGGAAAGCCTTTCAGTAAAATTCATGTACTCTCGGTTCCAAGTAAAGGCAAATATAAAATAGCGAATTATATAATATCAAATAACGATCAATCAAATGTTACGGGTGATTTTGTTTTAGAGTATGAAAAAGAAGGTACCATGCTTAATGCGGAAGTTCTTAGATACAAAGTGTTTGATGGGACAGATTATTCGTCAGAAGGCGCAATTAGAGTTTACGTAAACAATTTGCCTGAAATATCGACCTTTCAAGTAACTATGCCTGAAGATCAAGAACATGTATTTAAGGTATCTGACTTTGCAAACGTGTACACAGACCTAAACAATAATCTGTTCGAAAAAATAAAAATTATTACTTTGCCTACAAATGCAGTACTAGAATTTGATGGAGTTCAATTAAGCTCTTCAAAAGAAATGAATTTAATTGATTCCGATAAATTAAAATACATTCCAAATTTGGACTTTTGCGGGAAGGACTCATTCGCTTGGCCAGCATATGACGGGTATTATTATTCAAATGCGAAACTAGTTGACATAACGATAGTTGCCGCAAATGATAGACCAGTAATTACTGCCTTTACAAAAGGCTCTCTACCAAATGATGATATAGTAATATATCAAAAAGATTTTTTATCAAACTACTATGATGCAGATGAGGATATACTTTCAAGAATAAGAATAGTATCTCTTCCAGCTACAACAGTAGGAAAACTTGTATTTAACGGTAGTGATGTAAAAGTAGGTGACGAGATGGGCGGTAATCTTGACAAAATAGTTTTTACCCCAGTGTTAGATACAGAAAACGATACTAACTTTAAGTGGCAAGCATTTGATGGATTTCTTTGGTCTGAAGAAAAACTTATAACCTTAGACATGTTTGACGATGTAGATCAGATAAATTTGGCAATAGAGGATTTAGAAATAATATATTCTCCTGGTGACTCAGTAGGGCGTGTAACAAATGACGTGACACTAAAAACAGAAGGGCTATATGGAACAATGATAACTTGGAATTCTGATGCAGATAATTTGGTAAGTAATTCGGGTGTGGTAACAAGACCAAGCTATAGCGAGGGAAATAAAACCACGAAACTTACTGCAACACTAACAAAAGAAAGTTTGGTAGAGACAAAAGAGTTTACATTAACAATAACAAAAAGAGGAAACCCTTCAGAAGGAACACCTTCTTATGGAGGACATCCAGAAAAAGAAGCAACTAAACACATTGTATATTTAGCTCTTGAGCAAGGCGAAGTAAACAAAGAAGGTCAGTTAGTGGGCATTATAGAAATAACAGAACCAAACTCGAAAAGAGAATACCTACAAGATTTCCCTACAGACTACTACAAAGAAGAAAAAAAAATTGATAGTGATAAAAACCCCAATAGCAACTGTAAGCCTTCCAGACAACATGTTTACAGATGTGCCAAAGGGGAAAATAAAACTATCTATTACAGAATCTCCTACAGATGAATTGCCAGAAGAAGTAAGAGCGCAAATTGGTGATAAGCCTGTAATATCTGTAAACATCTTAGTGGACGGGGAAAAAACGAAGTGGGCTAACGATAATGCCTACGTCGAAATTGAAATACCCTATACTCCAACAGATGAAGAACTTAAAGATCCAAATGCTTTAAATAAAATCATTGCAGTATATATTGATGATGACGGCAACATTATTCCACTTGCCTTTAGTAGCTACGACCCTGAAAGAAGTGCTGTAGTTCTAAGAGTAAACCACTTTAGTTACTATGGAGTGCAATATGTAGATAAAGATTTTGTAGACTTAGGTAAATACACATGGGCAGAAGATGCAATTACAACCCTAGCAGCAAGAGGAGTAATTAACGGTGTAAGTAAAAAAGAATTTGCTCCACAAGAAAACATAACAAGAGCAGACTTTGTTGTATTAATAGCAAGGTTCTTAGCGTTAGATGAGGAATTCATAGGAAACTATTCTGACGTTAAAGAAGGAGCATATTACTACAATGCAGTAGGCGTAGCAAAAGAGATGGAAATTGTAACAGAACCGTCCCCTGTCTGAACCTCTTCAAATTTTCGTAATACTCTCTTCTCAATTTAAACCATATCCTCCAAGGATATCAATTTTATTTTCGAAATCTTTTCACTTTCGCTAATTAGTGATTCTTCAAATCCCGACTTGGAAAACAAATAATAATGTACATCTTCAGCGCCAGTTGTAGCAAATTCACTTTTTCTCACAAGGTCTTTGTATACAATTAATTCCATTTTCTCGTTTCTCCACTTGCATTCAGCTAGAATATACTTCCCCTTATTGTTTGCCACAATATCAATTTCCTCTTGTCGTTTTTCTTTTTTATTGTTTCCCCACCATTTCCCAACATTGACTATAACAAAAGGCTCTTCAGTTTTATTGTTCTCTTTTATTAAGTACTCTTTGCATATTTCTTCGAATACAAGCCCCACATAATCATTAATAAAAGGGCTCACTTCATTCTCATACAAATAGTCAATTTTGCTTTGCTCTATTAGGTTTAAATTTCTATAAACGAATCTATAATAAAAAGAAAAATAATTGTCGCTTATTTTATAGTAGCTCTTTTTCGTATTAATTTTTTCTCCTAAAGGAATCTCCCTCTTTACAATTTTTATTTCTTTAAGTACTTTAATATATTTTGATACTTTGTCTCTCTCTTCTCCTATTTTTGTTGCTATCTCATTTATTTTTGTATACCCATTTGCAATTGCTTGAATTATAGAGTTGTATATCCCTACCTCTCTTAATTCCTGTTTAAGTATATTTTTTGCCTCGTCAAATAAATATGATGTCTTGTCGAAAAAATTCTTTTTCAAATTCTGTTCGATACTCAACATCTTATCAAATTTAATTAAATACTGTGGTGTTCCTCCCAATATTGAGTACAACTTTACTTTTTCCTCCGCACTATAGTTATCAAAAAACATATTAGCTTCATAAAACCCAAAAGGAATTATTTCAAATTGAGCTGTTCTTCTTCCAAATAGAGGACTCTTGTATGCTAATACCTCATTTTCCATAAAGCTAACAGAAGATCCACAAACAATTAAGAATATATTGGTGTTAAGTAGTTTTTGATCAATCATATTCTGTAAAAATGACAGAAATCCCTTGCTTGCCGTTGCTATATACTGAAATTCATCTAGTACTATTACAAGCCTTTCGTCCCCCGCTTGATTTATAATAAAATCAAACAAATCTTTGTAGTTGCTGAAATTCGGCATACTTTTAGGCAACTCAAAGCACTCTACAACTGCCTTTGTAAAGTTTTCTAGTATAATTTTTTCATTAAACTCTTCACCTACTACATACATTTTCTTTTTGCCTTTAGCAAATTGATTAATCAATGTAGTCTTTCCTACACGCCTTCTCCCGTACATAACAATAAACTCAAATTTACCGCTAGCATAATACTCCTCAAGCTTTTTTAGTTCATACTTCCTTCCTATAAACATAGAATCTCCTCCGATAAATAACTTTAGCGTAAGTTACTATAGAGTTATATTACTCCACTGTTGGGGTTTTGTCAACCGTTTTCTTTTCCCTACTATATTTCCTTTTTAACATTAGCTACAATTTGTTTGAATATTATGATGATGGAACTTTACAGGCAACAAGCGAATAATTTGGTCAAGTTTTTATTTTTCGAAAGATGTAACTTTCGGCACATTTAAAAATATTTTAAATTCATATAATAGTAGCATGAGAAATAGACTAAAAAACCATGGGAGAAAGGAGAAAAACAAAATGACTCAAACTATAGGAGAAATACGACTAATTTCTTATACTGATATTCCAAGTGGTTGGCTTAGGTGTCGCGGTCAATCTTTAAGTATAAATGAATATCCTAAGCTTTACATGCTACTTGGCGCAAAATTTGGTAGAGAAAGCGAGTTGCAATTTAATTTGCCTAATCTTACAAGCAACGGACCCGAAGATTTAGTTTATTGCATTGCAACCGTGGGAGAATTACCAAATATTAATGGGAAAAGTGAGGAAGGTTGGCAATGTCAGTGGAATAATCACTACAGTGGCAGGAAAAGGGACTGAAGGTTATTCTGGTGATAACGGATCGGCTACGGGTGCACAATTAAATAGGCCATTCGGAGTGGCAGTAGACAGTACGGGAAATATATATATCGCGGACTTCTTTAACCATCGTATACGAAAAGTTGACACTAGCGGGAACATCACAACAGTGGCAGGTACAGGAAACTATGGTTATTCTGGCGATGGCGGAGCGGCTACAGGTGCACAATTAAATCTGCCTATCGCCCTAGCAGTAGACAATATCGGCAATATATTTATTGCCGATATTGGAATCATGTTATACGAAAAATTAATTCCGCAGGTATTATCAATACTGTTACAGGAATAGCTACTTATATAGGTGATGGCGGTACGGCTACTGTTGCTCTTTTAAATAACCCTACACGTATAACCGTAGACGATTTCGGAAATATATTCATAGCGGATCCTCTAAATTTTCGAGTACGAAAGATTTGCGCTAGCAGTGGTACTATCAGTACGGTAGTTGGAACAGGAGTTGAAGGCTATTTGGAGGATGGCGGTTTGGCAATATATGCTCGGTTAGCTCCTCAAGACGTAACGGTATACAGTGCTGGCAACATCTATATTGCAGATACTGATAACCATAGAATACGGAAGGTAGACTCAGTTACTAAAAAGATAAGCACAGTGGCAGGAACTGGCACAGCAGGCTTTTCTGGAGATAACGAGTGTGCTTTCACTACTGTTTTAAATCAACCATATGGAGTTGCAGTAGACAATGTCGGGAACATATATATTGCCGATAGTGGCAATCATCGCATACGCAAGGTTGACGGCGCTACTAACATAATTCGCACAATGGCAGGAACAGGTGCGAGCGGTTTTTCTGGGAACGGCGGCGCAGCTACAGCTGCCCATTTAAACGCTCCTTTTGGAGTAGCATTAGACAATGTTGGCAATATTCTTATAGCAGACAGCTCAAATCATACGATTCGAAAAGTTACTATAACACCTCCAACTATAAGCATGTTAATACCCGCAGATGGGGAAACAACAGTAGGAATCAATGATAACCTAGTAATCACTTTTAATGAAGATGTAGTAGTCGGCATAGGAAATATAATAATCAAAAAAGCAAGCGATAATTCTGTAGTAGAAACAATAAACGTAGCAGGAGGTGCTGTGACCGCATCTGGAAGTGCAGTAACAATAGACCCAAGTGTAACATTCGCAAATACAACGACTTACTATGTGCAAATTGATACAACTGTTTTTGACGATGTCGAGGGAAATAGCTTTGCAGGAATAGGGGATACAACCAGTTGGAATTTTACAACAGTAAATCCCTTAACAGGAACAGCAAACATAACAGGAAACGTTATATTTGGCGAAACTTTAACTGCTTTATTAGATGGCGGAAATAATACTAGAACATTATTATATCAATGGACAAAAGACAGCGCAAATATCACAGTGAATGCAAACAATGAAACCTATGCATTAGTTCAAAATGATATAGGAAAACAAATTGCAGTAATAATATCAAGTAGCGACCCAGTTGGCACCATAACAAGTAATCTTACTTCATCAGTAGAAAAACTAGACTCTCTAATTACAACGGTTCTTGAGCCATTGCTATTAGAAAATACTCATAATAGTATAACCTTAACCACCCAGTTAGGTTATGAGTACAGACTTGACAATAATCCATGGCAAGACAGTAATGTTTTTACTGGCTTAACTCCAGAAACTCTTCATCCTTTTACACAGAGAGTAAAAGAAACTGCGATTCATAAGGCTTCAGTAACAAGTTCTTCTATTCATTTCGGAACAATTAAAGCACCACTCCCATTAATGGGAACAGCAAGCTTGACTGGAAATGCTATATTTGGAGAAACTCTAACAGCTTCGTTAACAGGTGACAATAATACTGGAACTGTACTCTATCAATGGACACGTGGTGGCACTGACATTTCAGGGGCAACTAGCTCGACTTACACCCTTATTCAAGATGATATAGGCGCACTACTTGCAGTTAAGATATCAAGTACTGTTGAAACTGGCACTATAACGAGTACTCCTACTTCACCAGTAGAGAAAGCAAACTCTGTACCAACAACAGCTATAACACCTATATTATCAAATAAAACTCATAACAGCGTTACATTAACAACCGTAGTTGGGTACGAATATACTGTTGTAACTGATAACACCAATGTAACAACAGGCACATGGCAAGATAGCAATAAGTTTACAGGTTTAAATGCAAATACTCCTTACGACTTTTACCAACGAGTAAAAGAAACAGCTACTTATAAGGTATCCTCAGTAAGCTCTAAACTAGATGTTACAACAAATAGCAGACCTTCGGGTGGAACACCAGCAGGAGGCGGAACTTCAGGAGTATCCCCTTCAGATAAAGATCAATCAGAAGATCTACCAGAGAAACCGACTAAACACATTGTATATTTAGCTCTTGAACAAGGCGAAGTACACGAAGAAGGTCAGCTAATTGGCACTGTAGAAATAACAGAACCAAACTCCGGAGGAGAATACCTACAGGATATCCCTGCAGACTACTTCAAAGAGGAAAGAAAGTTGATTAAAATAAAAACCCCAGTAGCAACTGTAACTCTCCCTAACATAATGTTTGCAGAAGTTCCAACAGGGAAAATAGAAATATCCATTTGTGACCTTCCTAAAGACGAATTACCAGAAAAAACACGAGAGCAAATTGGTGATAAGCCTGTTATAAGCGTTAATATCTTAGTAGATGGTGAAAAAGTAAAATGGTCAAATGACAATGTCGAAGTAGAAGTAACAATACCATACACTCCAACAGATGAAGAACTTAAAAATCCAAATGCTTTAAATAAAATCATTGCAGTATATATTGATGATGACGGCAACATTATTCCACTTACCTTTAGTAGCTACGACCCTGAAAGAGGTGCAGTTATACTAAGAGTAAACCACTTTAGTCACTATGGAGTGCAATATGTAGATAAAGATTTTGTAGACTTAGGCAAATACACATGGGCGAAAGGTGCAATTGCAACCCTAGCAGCAAGAGGAGTAATTAACGGTGTAAGTGAAAAAGAATTTGCTCCACAAAAAGACATAACAAGAGCAGACTTCGTAGTATTAATATCAAGGTTCTTAGAGTTAGATGAGGAATTTGCAGAAAACTTCTCTGACGTTAAAGAAGGTGCATATTACTACAATGCAGTAGGCATAGCAAAGAATATGGAAATTGTAACAGGAATGGGAAATAACGAGTTTAAACCGCTACAACCTATATCAAGACAAGATATGATGGTAATAATCACTAGAGCATTAAAAATCACAGGTCAAAACAGCAAATTGACATATAGTAGTGGGAAAAAATTAAGTGATTTTAATGACAAAGGCGAAGTAGCAAGTTATGCAAGAGAAAGTGTAGAATTCCTAATCTAAAAAGGAATAATCAACGGTGATGGCAAAAACATCAAACCAAAAAGCTATACTAAAAGAGCTGAGGTCGCTGTACTGTTATATAATTTGTTTAATATGCTAAGTAAATAAAGGTTAAGTCTTTATTTATAGGTGAATACTACTTCTTTTTTTAAATCAAACCCCTCCCCTTGTATCATTGTGGGCGGGGTTTCTTGTCGAACGTGCATGTGAGCGCGACTTTGCTTTAAAAGAGAAATACCTTTACATACCCTAGACGGGTATGGTATCATATAAATGAGAGGATGTGAAATAAGTGCAAGCAAAAAAACCGACAGAAAAATCAATAAAAATTCAAAAATCTATAATAGATAGACTGAGCAGAATAGAGGGACAAATAAGAGGAATAAAAAAAATGATTGAAGGTGAAACTTATTGTGACGACGTAA
>JAJOKP010000018.1 GCA_021129775.1 Clostridiales bacterium | reverse complement strand
CTGTATTTCCGTCACGCATATCTATTAAAGCTTTTAATTCACCTGATATTCCGTCAGTGTCAAATAATGAACCGTTAGCCCATTTAATGTCGTACATTTCAATTTGGCTGTCGAATGTACTTGGTTTTGTTGATTCAGTACTTAAATGAAATGATCTATCATGTGATACTAGAGGTTGCCCATTTATCTGTATTACAAGTTTTCTATTTGCTCCGTCATTTTCCTGCCCTCTTGTTACATGGTCGTTAATGTCTACCCTTTCGACAATTTCTACATCTACAATTCTTGATAATTTATCTATTAACAAGTTTCTTTGATCTCTTAAATCATTTGCATTACTTCCATCAATTTCTGCTCTAAAAATTTGATCATTTAGTATTGATATTTGATCAGCGTATGCGTTGATTGAGTTAACCGTAATGCCAACGTCAAAATTCAAATCTCTTGCCATTTTTTCGAGTTGTTCGTACGTATGATTAAGTGAGTTTGCAAAGGCTATACCTCTTTGCCTCACTAATGCTCTTGTTGTTAAACTTTCTGGATTTTTACTCAGTTCTTGAAATGATGAAAAAAGTTCATCTATCACTGTGCTTATTCCAGTTTCTGATGGTTCATTAAAAATTGCTTCTATAAATTCGAGGTTTTGCTGCTTGGATTCCCAAAAACCTTCTGCATTTACTTCTCCTCTATACTTAAAATCTAAGAATTCGTTTCTAAATTGATTTATTTCAATTGAATCAACACCAGTACCTAGCATTCCTCTACCACCGAATACTGCTAAAGGCGTGCTTGATGCTTGGTGTAAGCGTTGTCTAGTAAATCCTTTTGTATTGACATTAGATATATTATGCCCTGTGATATCTAATGCTCTTTGTGCGGCAAAAAGCCCTGATTTCACTGTGTTAAAGCCTAAGAATGTTGATCTCATGTTTTGTTCTCCTTTATAAAATTGCGTCAGACACGAGGACAGGGACTTGTCTGTTTTGGGCTGGTCTGTGTAACAGACAAATCCCAGTCCCCGAGTCTGACCTGTGTAACAGACAAATCCCAGTCCCCGAGGCTGACTGTCCCCATGTCTTCCATCCTAAATACTTACATCAAACAAGTTCGTTTTTTGTTTGTCTTGCCCAGCAGCAGATTGATTATAGTTGTTTCCATCACTTGGGTCAGTTGTTAATAATTCTATGCTAAACTGGATAAAGTCTAATCTCTCTTGCATGAGGATTTCGTTAGTTTTATTAGTTTCTTTAATCTCCTCAATTATGCTAAGAATCTGATTTCTCAGCTTATTGATCGTTTCCCTTTCTTTTTCCTTTTTTATTAGTGGTAAACAGTCGGTTATAGTTGCAACTTGACTCTGCCCCAATTCTTCGCAAATATTCGCAATTACAGAGCCACGTATTTTTTCAAACGTGGTTATTTTAAAAATATACTCTTGCTCTTGGTCTGTCATTTTTTCTAACTCTTTCAACTTTGCACCTTTAATTACATCAACTTTTTTTCTACCCAAATCAAGTATTTCAGAATACATTTTCTCTTCTTGTAGTAACGTTTCTTCTAATTGTTTAATCGATTTCACCATTTTTCACCTCTTATGAGACTTGTCCCCATGTCTGACTGCATCCCTATTGTCTTCGTTTCGCTTAGGGTGACAAATTAAACTTCTTTGTTCACAAAGATACCTTTTATTATACTCTCGGCAATTTCTTGACCCGATACATTATAGCTACTTTGTTCTAGTTTTGCTTTAATTTCATTCACTTTTGCTTCTCTCACATCTGGCAAGTTCTTAAAAGCGCTAATTGCGACTTGAAACTCTTTTGCTCTGGTTGAGAGTTGCAGTTGATCTAATGGTTGGTTCGTGCTGCCTACTTTACCAACCTCGTTTTTTATAGTTTTTTTATATACTTTCATAGCATTGGTAATGTTTAAATTGTTAGTTATTTTCATAAATAAAACACCTCTTTCTTCCGAATACTTACTTGTTATATTATCGGCATCTATGAGGTGATTTTTTAGCATTATATTTATTTTTTTAACACAGACAATAACAGTTCACTAGAGACCAGACACGAGACAGGGACTTGTCTGTTTTAGGTTTCTCTGTGTAACAGACAAATCCCTGTCCCCATGTTTGTTAATGATGTATATTTAAAATCTTTATTTTATCTTTTTTCCTTCCTTTTTAGTTTATCCGTTATGTACATCTTCTCTTTTCCTTTTGCCTGTTCTGTTCTAGGCTTAATAACAGACCTAAATTCTTTTTTCATCTCTGAAAGGCATACGTCGCAAAACCTTCCAGATCTAATTGACTTTTCACACCTTTCACAATCCAAAATAAAATTGCCTTCTTCAATAATTTCAATTCTACTATCTTTTAAATATCTTAATATTTGTTTCTCATTTACACCTGTCTCATCGGATACCTCTCTAATAGTTGCACCTGGGTAATCGTACAAATAATCTTTAACCTTTGTAAAGTCGTCTTCGTCATCGCTTTTGCATCTTCCGCAAACTGGTATTCCTTTGTATGCGAAAGCTCTTCCGCATTTTTTGCAGTTTTTTAATTCCATATGGCAAGCCCCCTACAAGAATTTTTTGTTTAATTATACATCACTGTAGTTTGTTTTTGCAAATTAAGTTTCTTCGTACATGAGACCCATTCGACTCACAGAGTTTACCCTGAGTGTAGCATAGCGGAATCGAATGGGTTCGCTCAGGGTGACAGCAAAACCACTACGCTACTCCAAAACGCTTCTTGCAAAAGCTATTGCGGTTACTTTTTCAGCTCCTGCATTCAAAAGCATTTCACTGCATTCTTTGATAGTAGCGCCTGTTGTATATATATCGTCAACTAGCAAGATATTTTTAAACAATATTGGAGTAGGATCAGTAACGTCAAATACTCCTCTCACATTTTCTCTGCGTTGTTGCTTAGTTAATCTATGCATGGTTGCAGTATCTTTTGTTCTAGCAACAACATCATTAGCGCACTGTGTTTTAATTTGTTTACTTAAATATTTCGCTAGTAGTTCTGCTTGATTAAACCCTCTTTTTCTTTTTTTCGCTACAAATAACGGTACAGGAATAACCATATCGAAAGATAATTTTTCTACTTCTAAAAATGCTGCCATAATATTTGCGAGCTCTCTTGCAATATACGTCTGGGAGTTGTATTTGAATTTGTAAATCAACTTCCTTATAGTGCTACTGTATTCGGCTACCGTAAGTATTTTGACTAGCCCACGAAAATATTCGCTTTCTACGTGTAAATTGCTCCAACTAGGTTCAAATTTTATTTTGCTTTTACAATATTCACATATGCTAGAATCTGCTTTGTTTTCTAATTCACCATCGCAACAAATGCATTTAATGTTAGATGGATAAACTAACTCTAGAAACTCATCTAAATATGCCGCTGATTCAGTAATTAGTTTCATGTTTACACCCCACATCAGGCAAGTACAGTGCGTCAGACACGGGGACAGGGACTTGTCTGCTTTGGGTTGCTATGCGTAGCAGACAAGTCCCTGTCCCCGTGTCTGACTCCCACGTAGCAGACAAATCCCTGTCCTCATGTCTGACCTACGCTCCAAGATATGCTTTCTTAACATCGTCGTTGAGTAGTAATTCTTTACCTGGTCCTTCAAGAGTTATTTCCCCTATTTCTAGTACATAAGCATTATCAGCTATCCGTAGTGCCGCATTGGCATTTTGTTCTACCAATAATACTGTTACCCTTTGTTTATGTATCTCTTTAATAATTTCAAAAATATTCTTTACAATCAAGGGTGCTAGTCCTAGTGAAGGTTCGTCCATCATCAATAATTTAGGCTTGCTCATTAACGCTCTGCTTACAGCAAGCATTTGCTGTTCTCCTCCTGATAAGGTTCCTGCTAGTTGCCAGTTTCTTTGTCCTAATATAGGAAAAAACTCTTTCATCCTAGCTATGTCTTTTTTTATTTCGTCCTTATCGTTTCTCGCATAGGCTCCTAGCATAAGGTTTTCGTCAACCGTCAAATCCGCAAAAACTCTTCTTCCTTCTGGCACAAGCACAAGCCCTTTTTTAACAATGTCTTTAGTTCTCATAGTTGTAATATCTTGACCTTCATATGTTATTTTGCCACTTGTGATTTTTACAAGCCCCATAATAGTTCTTAGGGTAGTGCTTTTCCCTGCCCCATTTGCACCGACTAATGATACGATTTTGTTCTTTGGAATCTCCATATTTATTCCTCTTAGCGCCTTAATCCCACCATAATTCACACATAAGTTTTCTATTTTAAGCATGCTATTCAACTCCTAAATAAGCTTCTATAACTTTAGAATTGTTCTGCATTTCATTTGGCGTTCCCTTTGCTATAGTTACTCCGTAATCTAAAACGTAAATACTTTCGCATACACCCATTATTACCTTCATATGATGCTCTATTAGTAATATTGTTAAATCAAATTTATCTCTAATATCATGAATAAACACCATTAGCTCGTGAGATTCTTGTGGATTCATTCCCGCTGCAGGTTCGTCGAGTAATAGTAGTTGAGGGTCAGTGGCTAGTGCTCTTGCTATTTCAAGGCGCCGTTGTTTTCCATATGGCAAAGAAAACGATTTTTCTTCTTTAACATCCTCTAGTCCTAATTCTTTTAGCAAATTTATTGATTTTTCTTTAATCACTTTCTCTTTTTTTACATAATCGGGTGTTCTCAATACTGATGAAAATACATTTGACTTCAATCTCATATGATTTGCAATTAACACATTATCTAATACTGATAACTCGTTAAAAAGTCTAATGTTTTGAAATGTTCTTGCAATTCCAACTTTCGTAATTTTATGAGGTTTCAATCCTGTTATTTTTTCATCGCCAAAGAATACATTGCCTTCAGTCGGTTTGTATACCCCAGTAATCATATTAAATGCTGTAGTTTTACCCGCACCATTTGGTCCAATTAATCCAATAATTTGCCCTTTTTCTATATTTATATTTAAATTTGATACCGCTACTAATCCACCAAATTTTTTAGTGATATTTTCAGTTCTAAATATAGTCATTTTTCCACATCCTTTAACTAGCTTTACGTCGAGTTATCAAATTTGAAATTCTGTTTTTAAGTCCAAATATTTTTTCCCATGTGATTTCATTAGTACCCATAATTCCCCTTTGATAAAAAAGAATAACCATCAGCAATATTAACGAAAACACAACCATTCTTAACCCAGGAATTCCTGGTATTCTAATGAATCCTAGATTCATGTCAATATCTAATACTCTTAAATACTCAATCATTACTGTTACAACAACCGCAGATAAAACAGTGCCAGTTATACTTCCCATCCCGCCTAACACAACAATTAATAGCACGTTAAAAGTAAATAGGAAACGAAACAATAGCGGGTTTATTGCCCCAATTAAACTTCCTAACAAAGCGCCACCAATACCTGCTAAAGCGCAACCAATTACAAAAGACATCATTTTATGTTTAAATAAATTAACTCCCATTGCCTCAGCTGCTATTTCATCTTCTCTAATTGCTTTAAATACTTTACCATAACTGCTTTTTATTAATAGAACCATAAATATTACTGTGATAAGGGCTATCCCCCATACCCACCATATATTGGTGTAACCTGGTATTCCTTTTATCCCTAACGCCCCATTAGTTATATTCTGGGTATTTGTTAATATAATTCTTATTATTTCACTAAATCCTAAAGTTGCTATTGCAAGATAATCATCCTTAAGTCTTAATACTGGCGCACCAATTAAGGCCCCAAAAGCTCCCGCAATAACTCCTGCGGCTATTAAGGCAACAGGAAATGGGACTTGTATATTAGCTAAAATGGGGGTAATCGGTTCTAAAAAGAAAGTCATCTCCTTCATTTCTGGCGACATTGTTAGCAGCGCCCCAGTATATGCACCTATTGCCATAAACCCAGCGTGTCCTAGCGAAAACAATCCAGTAAATCCATTGACCAAATTTAGACCTAGTCCTAAAATTACATATATCCCTGCAAGATTAAATATCCTTAGTTTATAGGCGTCTAGAGTCATGTTTAATATAAATAATATGGCTATAAACACTATAATCGCTATTATATTTAACAAGTTATTTCTCTTCATTTTTTACACCTTCTCTGCAATGTTTTTACCTAGCAGTCCTGCTGGCTTAAACAATAGTATAACTATTAAAAATATAAAAGCAAAAGCATCCCTATAGCCTGATAATTCAGGCAAGAATGCAACAATCATTATTTCACCAAAGCCTAATAGCAAACCGCCAAGAACTGCTCCTTTTATATTTCCTATTCCACCTATAACAGCTGCTATAAAACATTTAAGCCCTGGCATTATACCCATAAAAGGTATCAAGGCCGGGAATCTTAAAGCCCACATTATTCCTCCTACTGCCGCAAGTGATGACCCTATAGCGAAAGTAAAAGTTATAATTCTGTTTACGTCAATCCCCATAAGTCTTGCTACTTCGTAGTCTTTTGAGACTGCCCTCATAGCAGTGCCAGTTTTTGTATGATTTACAATATATAATAAAATCATCAGTACAACTGCTGTAATAACAGGGATAAATAGAGCTTTGCTGATAATTGAAACCCCGCCAATAACTATTCTAATATTAAAAATATCTGGTCTTGGAAAAGTCACTGGTATCCCGCCAAAAACAACAATCCCTAGATTAGCTATTAAAAAAGATGCTGCAATTGCAGAAATCATTATAGAAATTCTTGGAGCGTCACGCAGGGGTCTATATGCGGCTTTTTCAAGCAGCATTCCAAATATGCATGTCAGCAAAATCGCTATAATAAAAGCGACGTACCACGGCATCCCAAAAGAAGTCATTGCAAAAAATGCCATATAGGCACCAAACATAAAAACCTCTCCATGGGCAAAATTTATAAGCCGCAAAATCCCATACACCATTGTATACCCTACTGCAATCAGTGCATATAAGCTTCCAAGAGAAATACTGTTTACTAGATGTTGCATAAATGTAGTAAAAGACATATTGACACCCACTTATTTGCAAATTTCAGTGTTAGGAAGCTAGAGTATAACTCAGCGCGTCCTAACACTGTTAGGCTTTCTTGCATTTTTTTATAACGACTTGGGCAGAAAACCTGCACTCTCGTGGTGCAGGCTGAATGCCTGACAAAGTTCATGAGAATCATCCTTTAAAATACCTCGGGGTCTATCCACGTGGTCTAGAATCGAAGATTCTTTTATAATTTTCTGTTAAAACGGATCAACTATTGTAAGGAAAGTAAATTCCCCATCTCTAATCTCTTTTATAACCGCACTTTTAACTGCATCACCATTTTCGTCAAATGAAATTGTTCCAGCAGCGCCTGGGAAGGCATCCGTAGCTGCTAGTGCGTCTCTAATTGCAGCGCTATCAGTCGTAGTTCCAGCTCTTGTGATTGCATCTAATGCAACTAAGTAAGCATCAAATGCTAAAGCTGCAACTGCTGCGGGTTCTTCACCGTATTTTTCTCTGTACGCATTTAAAAACACTTCTGAATTATGTGTCATAGGTACTTCTGATGCAAAAAAGGTTGAAAACACTGCTCCTTCAACTGCATCTCCACCTATTTCAATTAATTCTGGAGTCTCCCAAGTGTCAGCACCAACAAAAGGCAAGTCGATCCCTAGCTCTCTTGCTTGTTTCATAATGAGAGCTGACTCAGTGAAGTTACCAGGTGCAAATATAGCTTCTGCATCTGAATCTTTGATTGCAGTCAATTGCGCTGAAAAATCTTGATCGCCTGTTTGGTAATTCATCACCATTACTATTGCTTCGTCGTCACCTGTTAATTCTACAAAAGCATCTTTATAGAATTTTGCAAGCGCAACAGAATAATCATTTCCTATTTCTTGTATTACTGCTACTTTTTTTGCTCCTACTTCTTCATACGTGTATTTCGCCATTACAACTCCTTGGAAAGAGTCTATAAATGTTACTCTAAAATAATAATCTTTGCCAAGTGTAACTAAAGGATTTGTGCAAGATGTTCCTATTGTCGGAACACCTGCCGCTTCAATTATTGGACCTGCTGCTATAGCGAACGTGCTTCCCCAGCAACCTATAATTAATGGAACTCTATGGTGATCTACTAATCTTGTAACTACATTTGCAGTCTCAATTGCATCAGACCTATTGTCATATACAATTAACTCAACTTTTTTTCCTAATACTTCTGGAAATAGTTCCTGCGCTAAATATAGTCCTTTCATTTCAAGCTCGCCACCAGCGGCATTTGCACCTGATAGAGGCTGAAACACACCAATTTTAATTACATCATCAACTGCAACATCTGCCTCTTCTTTTTGGTCGCCTGCAACATCTGTCTCCTCTTTCGGGGCGCATCCAGTTAAAGCGATTACACCTATCAACAAAACGACTAACAATAATGCGGTAAATTTTTTCATGTTCTTTCCTCCCTAAATTTTGTTTATCATTAATTACTATTTAAAAGAATACTATTCTACAAATTTTAAAAATATCCTGCTAGTAGTAAAATATATATATATATAATAATTAATATAGTGATTGGAAAGAAAACGATTTGCCCTTGGTCCAGTCCCTTGAATGCGGAAGACATAGGGACGTCACGTCAGACATGGGGACAGGGACTTGTCTGTTTTGGGTTGCTCTGTGTAACAGACAAATCCCAGTCCCCTTGTCACTTTTTGCTATGCTGAAAATCAAAGAATCTCTTGAGTCTAAATCCTAGCCCAGAGTAACGTTCGGTCTGTTTGTTGTTATCTATCATCTGTTTTAGATATTTCTCCTTGCCAACCATAACTACTAATTTCTTTGCACGCGTTACCGCTGTATATATTAAATTTCTTGAAAGCAACATAGGTGGACCCCCAGTAACTGGGATAATCACTATTGGGAATTCACTTCCTTGACTCTTATGCACGGTTACACAATAAGCTAGCTCTAAATCATCCAATTTTGAAAGCTCGTAATTAACTAACCTATGCTCATCAAACAATACTTCCATTTTTTGAGAATTTTTATTTATCGACTTAATATATCCTATGTCTCCATTAAAAAGCCCTGTTCCGTCTTCTTCTTGATCGCTTTCCCACTTTATTGCGTAGTTGTTTTTGGTCTGCATCACTTTATCTCCAACCCTATAAATCTTATCTTTTAGTACCCTCTCATCTTTTCCCTTTTCAGGTGGGTTCAAGCTATTTTGAAGTTGTTTATTTAAGTTTATTGTTCCAACTATACCTTTTTTCATTGGCGATAATACTTGAATGTCACGCACTGCATCACTTCCAAAGCGTTTAGGCAAACGAGTTTTTACGATTTCTATTAGTGTGCTCAGTATATCTTCTTGACTATTTCTTTTCATAAAGAAAAAATCGGTTCCAGTCTCATTAAATACTGGGTATTTTCCTTTATTAATACTATGAGCATTTACTACTATCATACTCTCCCTAGCCTGTCTGAAAATTTCAGTCAACCTCACAACTTTCACTACATTGCTTTCTATAACATCTTTGAGCACATTCCCTGCACCGACTGATGGTAGTTGATCTACGTCTCCTACCAAAATTAATCTTGTCCCTAGCTGTATGGCTTTTAGCAAGGCATTCATAAGCAAGATGTCTACCATTGATACTTCATCTATAATAACTACATCTGCTTTTAGTGGATTTTCTTCATTAACTTGAAACATCATTCCTTCAATATCATCCGTATAACCTAGCTCTAGTAATCTATGTATCGTTTTTGCTTCTCTTCCTGTAGCTTCAGGCATTCTTTTTGCCGCTCTTCCAGTAGGTGCTGCAAGAATTATTTTTTTACCCTCTTTATCAAACACCTGTATAAGCGAATTGATAATAGTGGTTTTCCCTGTGCCTGGTCCACCTGTAATCACAAGGAGTCCATTTTGTATTGCTTCAATTATAGCCTCCTCCTGCTTTGATGCCAATTGTATGTCATTATCTAAATTTTCAATTGAGTCGTCCGTGTTAATATCTTTTGATTCAAATTTAACTTGCGCTAATTCGATAAGCTTATTACATGTGTTTGTTTCAGCGTAGTAATATGGCATCGAATAAACTACTTGCTCTTCTTGAAATACCTCAATATGTACTTTTTGCTCTAAAGCCAAATCATGTACGGCTTCA
Source organism: Clostridiales bacterium (assembly GCA_021129775.1). GTDB lineage: Bacteria > Bacillota > Clostridia > Peptostreptococcales > NVVX01. Next base: position 2,395 of record JAJOKP010000018.1, on the reverse strand, counting down.
TTGATGTCAAGGTCATCAATTACCCTGTTTAGCATTTCATATGTTTTGCCCACCAACATGTCCTTTAACACATATGTATGACCTTCTCCATGGAAAGAATTAAGCACAAATTTAATCGCCGCTCTTATACGGTACTTCGAATGTTCTGCTATTCCAATTGACATTGCAATTCTATCAGCAATTTTAAATCCAATCCGAATTATGTCATCTGCCAACCTGTATGGATTCTCCTGAATAAGAGAAATAGCTTCTGCACCATATTCTTTGTATATTTTAACAGCAAAATTTAACGTAATTCCATACTTTGAAAGAAAAAGTACAATCTCGCTAAGTTCTCTTTGTTCTTGAAAAGCTTCAATTATTTTTATGCCTTTGCTTTTCCCTATGCCAGATACTTCCTGTAGTCGCTGAGGTGAGTATTTCAACATGTCCATTGTTTCTGTCCCAAAATGCTCTACTATTCTCTTAGCCATTTTCTTACCAATCCCATGGATAATCCCAGAAGACAAATAGTTTACCATCCCTTCCTCCGTTGTTGGCTGAACATTTTTGTATTCTGCTACTTCTAGTTGTTCTCCATAATTTGAGTGAGTTTTCCATTTTCCTTTCACGGCAACTTTTTCGCCTTCTCTTACTGTTGGTAAGCATCCAACTATAGTTACCATTTCTTCATCACACTCTAGTATTGCTACAGTGTAGCCGTTAGAATCATTCTTGAATATAACCTCAGATAATACTCCCTCTTTTTCGATCATGTATTTCTCTCCTGTGTATGAAAGTTTTCTTGAGTATATTATAGCACATGAGGTTGGTTTTTAAAGAAAATAAATGCAGACTAAAAAAGAGAAATGCCTATAGCTTCATTCCCCTCCAATAATAACATCAAAACCGCTACTTATAAATTTCAATTGAATATCCTTTATATCTTCATCACTGGGGAGTTCAAGTTCTTCTAGAGAATAATCCGTCCCAAGATTTATATATTTTGATTTCCCATACTGATGAAAGGTCAAAAGATGAACTTCATTGACGTCTAGTGGTTTCAAGAATTTCCCATGACCCCATTCCACATGTGTCTAGTATAGTATTAATTCCTAAAATTTTAAGTTCCTTTAGCAATTAAACTCAAGGAAAGACAATTCTCATTATATTTACATAGTCAACGTCTGAAAGTTTTAAAACAAAATCCCCTTCCACTACTGCGACAGCTTCTTTAATCAATTCAAATTTCTCTAAATTTTTATTAATAATCTTCTCAGTATCAATTGTGATGTGTGTTGTTTTCTTGTTTTTTAATCTATTTTCTACAGTACAAGCGAGATGTAGCACTAAGCCTAATACCGTATCATCATTTAGTAATATTCCTTTACTTAAAAGCTTCAAGTAGAGTTTTTGAAACGAGTTCATATATTTCAAAACATCTATGTCAATATTTTTTTTTATAATCGCACTCATGTTGTAAATTGTATTCATGTTTTTAATAGCAGCCACTTTATTGCTTAGTTCTGCAGCTTTTTCTTTAGTAAAAATGTCTGAAGTCGACACATGTAAAATAGAATTGTCTTCAAAGCTGAAAGCGCTTATTACAGCCAATATATTTTTATGCAGTTTAATCTTATCAATCTTTTGTTTGAGTTCTATTTTGCTAGAAGCATCAATCAAAACAGCCTCAATACCATTTTTTTGTAAGCTATATCTTTGCTCAAGCATAGACTCAAGTTTTACCGCTGTTCCTCTACCAGTGATACATGCTACCACAACAACGTTCTTTCTATCTCTATTAATAGCGAAGCTACTTCCATAAACCTTGCCAATATAGCGACCTGCATTTATTGCTGCATTATAAACTTCATCCAATGATGCTTTCATCATCGCTTTTCTTGCGGCTTCAAGCACCATCGGTGTGGAAACCATCTCCATTGTTTTAACTGGAATTCCTGTTTTTTCATGGATTACATCTCCAAAAAAAACTAGCGACCCCATATCTACAAGCATAACAATTCCTCTCCCTTTATTTATGCTTTTTGCAATCTCTATCAAATCGGCAAGTGCTTTATCTGGTTTCTGTTCCAAAGGCATATTGTAAGCAATAGCCAGCTCTTCCCCTAAAAGTTTATTTGCCACTTCCGCTATTGATGTTGCTGCAGACTTTCCGTGCATAACAACAATAACAGCCACCCTACTATCGTCAGATTTTAGCTCGTCAAAAGTTAAGAACATAGTAATAAAACCAACCTCTGTTTCAGGTAAATCAATATTGAGTACTTGTTTTACTCTTAACTTTAAGTTTTTTGCCACATCAAATTCTTTTTCATAAATTGTTTTTAACTCATTTAAACATAAGTTTAAACGGATTCCTGAGTCCTTGTCTATTGTTACGGACGGAAATCCTATC
>JAJOKP010000108.1 GCA_021129775.1 Clostridiales bacterium | reverse complement strand
AAAAAAAATACGACAACTATCTTGACAAACACCGTTGGTATTATGATGCTAGTTGTCGTTATTCAGGCTTATAGATTTAAAAAATCATCTTTAACTTCCACTGTAATTAAGTAGCGTGTGAAGTGTACGATAGAAAAGTGTTTAATTATGCTTTTTTGATTTTTTTGAAAGCTTAATATTTGAAGTATCAATTGTTTCATATGCATTTTATTAAATGCAACAGCTAATACAGGTTAAAAAAACTTGCAGACTACTATGATTGTTGTTAAAATACTATTAATGGAGCGAAGCCTCTTGTACATTAGATATTCTGAGGAGTGATTGAAAAAATGACAAAGAAATTTCGTAGCGACATCGAAATTGCACAAAGTGCAAAAATGAAACCAATAGCTGAAATAGCTAAAGAGTGGGGAATTGAAGAAAAAGAACTTGAACAATACGGTCACTACAAGGCAAAAATAACGTTTGATATTTTTGACAGGTTAGAAAATGAACCTGATGGAAAATTAGTACTAGTAACTGCTATTAGTCCAACACCAGCAGGTGAAGGAAAGTCGACAACAACAGTGGGGTTAGGGCAAGCATTAAATAAGATTGGCAAAAAAGCAGTAATTGCTCTAAGAGAACCATCGTTAGGACCAGTATTCGGTGTTAAAGGTGGAGCAGCAGGTGGTGGTTATGCACAAGTATTACCTATGGAAGATATAAATCTTCACTTTACTGGAGATATGCATGCTATTACAACTGCAAATAATCTGTTATCAGCAGCAATAGATAACCATATTCATCAAGGAAACAGTTTGAATATAGATACAAGGCAAATCGTTTGGAAGAGAGTATTAGATATGAATGATAGAGCTCTTCGTCAGGTTGTTGTTGGAATGGGTGGAAAACCAAACGGTTTTGTTAGAGAAGATGGCTTTATGATTTCAGTTGCATCAGAAGTCATGGCGGTTCTATGTTTAGCAAGTGATTTAATGGACTTAAAAACTAGGCTAGGACGAATGATAGTAGCATATACTAGAGAGGCACAACCTGTTGTAGCTTCAGATTTAAAGGTTCATGGCGCAATGACAATGCTATTAAAAGACGCAATAAAGCCAAATTTAGTGCAGACACTTGAAAACACTCCTGCTCTTATTCATGGTGGTCCTTTTGCTAATATAGCACATGGTTGCAACAGCATTATCGCAACCAAATTAGGACTAAAACTAGGAAATTACCTAGTAACTGAAGCAGGTTTCGGGGCAGATTTAGGCGCAGAAAAATTCTTGAATATTAAATGTAGATACGGTGGATTAAAGCCGAGTGTTGTAGTTATTGTTGCTACTATAAGAGCTTTAAAAATGCATGGTGGAGTAGGTAAAAAGGAATTAGTGACTGAAAACTTAGATGCTTTAGATAAAGGGTTTGTAAACTTAGTAAAGCAAGTTGAGAATATTAGAAAATTTGGTTTACCTGTTTTAGTAGCAGTAAACAAATTCTCTGGAGATACTGAAGCCGAAATCAAGCTACTAATTGATAAATGTAAAGACAAAGACATAAATGTGGCATTAAATGAAGCGTGGGAAAAAGGTGGCGATGGCGGTATTGAAATGGCACAAGAAGTCGTGAATATAATTGAGAAGGAAAAATCTAGTTTTAAACCAATTTATGAAATAGAAAAATCCATCGAAGAAAAAGTAGGTATTATTGTTAAAGAAATATACGGCGGAGATGGAGCAGTTTTTACTAAAAAAGCACAAAAACAAATAGCAAAATTAAAAGAAATTGGTTTAGATAATTTGCCTATATGTATGGCGAAAACGCAATACTCATTTTCAGATGACCCTACTCTGTTTGGAGCACCAACAGGGTTTGAAATTACAGTTTCAGAAATAAGAGTATCAGCCGGGGCTGGTTTTATCGTATGTTTAACTGGTAATGTCATGACCATGCCAGGGCTACCTAAAGTGCCATCAGCAGAAAAAATTGATATTAATGAAAAAGGTGTTATTTCAGGACTGTTTTAATTTTGGATGTTTGACACAAGGGGACGGTTCTCTTGTGTCATCTAAACAAGAGAAAGAATGACACAGGAGAACCGTCCCCTTGTGGCATAATAGAGGAGCTAAAAAAATGAAAAAAATTATACAATGCGTGCCTAATTTTAGTGAAGGCAGAGACAAAGAAAAAATCGAAAAAATTGTAAATTCCTTTAGGGGCAAAGAGGGAGTTAAATTGTTAGATTATAGTAACGATGAAGACCATAATCGGATGGTTGTTACTGTAGTAGGTGAACCCGAGCCACTTAAAAATGCAATAGTAGAAGCAATGGGAGTGGCGATTGCTGAAATTGACATGACTAAGCACGAAGGGCAACATCCAAGAATGGGAGCAACCGATGTTGTGCCGTTTATTCCAATAAAAAATGTTTCTATGGAGGAGGCAATAGAACTTGCTAAAGCAGTTGCAAAAGAGGTATCAGAAAAATATGCTTTGCCTATTTATTTATACGAGAAAGCGACAGTTACAAAAGAAAGAGAAAATCTAGCAAAAGTTAGAAAAGGGCAGTTTGAAGGAATGGCAGAAAAAATCAAAGAAACTAATTGGAAACCAGATTATGGTCCAGGCTCTATCCATAAAACTGCTGGAGTCACTGCGATAGGAGCAAGAACAGCATTGGTTGCATTTAATGTTAATTTAGATACTAACAATCTTGAAATTGCTAACAAAATAGCTAGAAATGTACGACATATAAGTGGAGGACTTAGATTTTGTAAAGGGATGGGAGTTGCACTTGAAGATAGAGGGATTGTTCAGGTCTCAATGAATATGACAAATTATGAAAAAACTCCACTTTATAGAGTTTTTGAACTAATTAAGATTGAAGCAAAAAAATATGGGGTAAACGTAGTAGGGAGCGAAGTTATTGGACTTGTTCCAATGGATGCTTTAATTGCTACTGCAGAATATTATCTAGGAATAGAAGACTTTTCTACAGAGCAGGTATTAGAAAAAAGAATAATGGAGTAGCGATATGAAAAAAACATGATAATTAAAAATACAAGCGAATTTGCAACATGGTTTTTGACAAAACAAGAGGAGGCAAAATTTAATGCTAGCGAAAATGAAACTTAATGATTTTTTAGAAAAAACAGCATCAAATAAACCAGTACCAGGTGGTGGAAGTGTTGCAGCCATGACTGCGGCAGCGGCAGCGGCTTTAGTGGAGATGGTTGCCAATTTGACAATAGGTAAAAAGAAGTATATAGAAGTTGAAGCAGAAATGAAAAACATTGCAAAAACTGCCAGGGAATTAAGGGAAAAGTTTGTAGTTGCAATCGATAAGGACGCAAACGCATTTAACGGAGTAATGAATGCATTTAAAATGCCTAAAGATACAGAAGAGCAGGGTGAATTAAGAAAAATTCAAATACAAAAGAATATGAAAAAAGCGTCTTTAGTACCTTTAGAAGTAGCAGAAGATGCGTTTAGCATGATGGAAATGATTACTGGCATTACTGAAAAAGGAAATAAAAACGCAGTAACAGATGCTGCAGTAGCTACAATGATGGCAAGAACTGCTGTTTTGTCAGCTCTTTATAATGTAAAAATAAATTTATCGACGATAAAAGATGAAGACTTTGTCAAGAAAATATCACTAAAAATAAGTGAACTTGAAACTAAAATTGTAGATGAAGAAAAGAGTATTCTAAGTAAGGTTGAATTCTAACAATTTGATAGAAAACCTGAAAAACTTCGAGAGAATCAAACTTTTTAAATATCTCGGGCTTAATGCCTGATAATATGCGCAAAAGGCAGATAAACTAGTGGATTAGAATAGGAGATTTTCTTTTAATACTGAAGTGACTCCAACAAAAGCCATAAAAAATATTTTTTATGGCTTTTAATGAAGGGATTAAGGCAGAAAAGGCGAACAATATAATGTAGAAATGAAGATTTTGGAAGCGTAATATGAAGAACTACCTGAAGGGATTTGGAAATTCTTTAAGAGGGATGCACATTATAGGGGAAAAAAGGTTATGGACAGAACAAATAACATTAATTGGACTAAAAAATCTTACGTAGATTTTTTCAATAACATTGTACTTAAATATCTGCAATGCTCTTTTAAACGCATTGATTATAGATCTGTTGCAGATGATTTAATGTTTCTATCGGGCGCGAAATATGTGATTGTTAATGAATACTGTAAAGAAGAAAATATCATGCAAACCAAGGCAATAGCAGGCTTGGGGAAGCAATACAAAAAAATCATGCCTATTTTAGGCTTTAACCCTATAGAAAAAAAATGGAATGTGGACGATGAGAGCAAGAGAATTATTGAAACTAGAAAATTGCATAAGCTAAACAGTTTAAGCGAAGTAATTTCTGGACAAATTTCGCAAAAGACTATTGTAATTTTAGAAAAGACTTTCGGAGTGGGATATGTATATTCGATTGGACTTTATCAAAAAAATGAAATTTTAGGAAGTTTAATTATATATACTGAAAAAGGAAAAGAACTTGAGGAACAGGATTTAGTTGAATTCTTTGCCCACTTACTGGGAACCATTTACCTTAGGCAAAAGGCGGAAGAAAGGCTTTATAAAAAAGAAATTGAATTGCAGGAAGTAAATAATGAGTTAACTGCGACAAATGAAAAATTACAGGCCTCAATGCGACAATTACTTGCTACAGAAGAAAAATTAAGAGAAAAATACGGTGAATTGCGGATTAAAGAAAAAGAGCTATTTGAAAGCGATAAACGTTGGGAATTTGCCCTAGAAGCTGCTGAGGCAGGAATATGGGATTGGAACATTAAAACTGGTTATGTTTACCACTCAGACAAGTTACTTCATATGTTTGGATTTAGTAGAGAAGATGAAGAGTTTTTTAGTAAAAGAGAAAACCGAGTGCATGCGTTGGACATTAGACGTACAACTAAAAAACTTAACCAACATATTGCAGGACTAACACCCTTATTTGAGGCTGTACATAGGATTAAATGCAAAACTGGGGGCCATAAATGGACGCTTAATAGAGGCAAAGTTATTAGTTGGGACGATGCAGGGAATCCTACTAGAATGATTGGTTTATATATAGATTATGAGGAGCAAAAAAAGATTCAAAATGAATTAACAATACAAAAAAAAACTATGGAGTCTTTTTTTGAATACTCACCTGATGCTGTTGCTTATTTAGATCAGACATTTCATATTATTAGTGTTAATTCTAAGTTTGTTGAGTTGTTTGGATATTCAAAAAAAGAATGCAAGAACAAATTTATTGATAAAATAGTTTGTTCACCAGAACAAGAAGAATTAGCAACGCAAATAAACAAAAATGCAGAACAAAATTTACATATAAATATAGAAACACAAAGAACGAATAAAAATGGAGTGGCTTTCCCAGTATTAGTTAGAGGTGGACCCACAATTGTAGACGGTGAGATTATTGGATACCACGCAATATATACTGACATTAGTGAACAAAAAAGGATTGAAAACCATATTAGACGTTTAAGTTACCAAGATGCGCTTACTAAATTGAGTAATAGAGCTTTTTTTGAGGAACAACTGTTAGAATTAAATACTATTGAAATGCATCCTTTATCTGTAATAATGGCCGATGTTAATAGTTTGAAATTAGTTAATGACGTTTTTGGTCACAACGAGGGGGATAAATTACTGATAATTTTTGCAAACATATTAAAAAAGCAATGTCGTAAAGATGATATTATAGCTAGGTGGGGTGGAGATGAGTTTGCCATAATTCTTCCGAAGACATCTGAGAAAATAGCTAAGAAAATTTGTAATAGAATTAAGAAAGCGTGCAGTATGAACGGAGTACTTCCTATTAATGTCAGTGTTGCTTTGGGGTATGCTAAAAAAAACAATGTGGAAATAGATTTTTCGAATATCATTAAAATAGCAGAGAAAAAAATGTATAGGGAAAAACTAATAGAAAGTAAGGCTGTAAGAGATAGAATTATTGCATTGTTACAGGACTCTCTCATAGAAAAAAATATCGAAACAAAAGAACATACGAACAGAATGCGAGAACTAGGCAAACGATTAGGCAAAAGGCTAAGGTTAAGTAGAGTGGAATATAGCAAACTAGACTTTCTTGCATTGTTACATGATATTGGTAAAATTGTGATTTCGGATAATATCCTGCTGAAACCAGAGAAGCTAACTGCAAATGAGTGGGAAGAAATTAAAAAGCATCCGGAAGCAGGATATAGAATTGTACAGTCAACTGCTGACTCATCGCATATCGCAGAACTTATTTTGTCTCACCATGAGCATTGGGACGGGCGAGGTTATCCTCGAGGATTGAAAGGCACGAGAATTCCGAGGCTTGCTCGAATAATTGCTATAATTGACGCCTACGATGTTATGACCAATGGGGCTGTTTATAAAAAGGCTATTTCAAAGGAAGAAGCTTTAGAAGAAATAAGAAGATTTGCTGGCAGTCAATTTGACCCTAAAATTGCAAGTATATTTCTAGAAATGATGATGGAGTGAGAATGGAGTGAAAAGTGTTGAGTATAGTGATGAGTATAGATAAGTACTTATATGGTAAAGACGTGAAATGCCCTGTGTGTTACGCAATGTTCCAAATCAACAAAATAAGAGGCAGGAGACTTAAAACTATAAAAAAGCATGACGATTTATACGTAACTTATGAAGATATAAATCCAATTCACTATAGCATTTGGGTATGTCCTGGTTGCGGATATAGCACAACTGAAAAAGAATTCTACGAAATTAAGAAGACAGAAATTTCTATAATTGAGGATAATGTAAAGAAGAATTGGAGCAAAAAAGATTATAATAATGTACGTACAGAGAAAAACGCTGAAAACACTTATAAACTTGCAATTTTGACAGGACAATTGTTAAATAAGCCCAAAGGATATATGGGTGAACTTTGCTTAAAATTAGCATGGCTTTATCGTGATATAAAAAGTACAAAAGAATATGATTATTTACTGCATGCACTTAATCATTTTGAAGAAGCCTATCAACATGAAAGGCTTCCAGTATCCACTTTAGATGAACTAACAATGACTTATTTGATTGGTGAATTACATAGGCAGTTAGGAAACTATGCAAAAGCAATTCACTGGTATAACAAAACTCTTGACCATAACCAAATTAAGACAAAAAGATGGATGCAGTTAAAAACCAGAGAACAATGGAGTAAGGCAAAAGCACAATATGATAGTGAGAAGAAAGTAAAGTAGAAAAAAGTTGATATTACGCGCTTTTTTTGATATTATAAATATATAAACTAAATAAAACCTCAGAGTGTAGGTGCATTAGCTTAATAGGGAAAGTGGTGAAAAACCACTACAGCCCCCGCTACTGTAAGTAATGACGAAAGCAGTAAACGTCACTGGTTAATACTGGGAAGGCGCTGCAAGTAGGATGAATTACGAGTCAGGAGACCTGCCACACTTATATTTATACCTTCGGTGGGAAGGGGATTTGTTGTATTGACAAAACCCCAAACCTAATAGGTTAGGGGTTTTTAAGTTTAAATAAAATACTCAGGAGGATTTAAGATGAAGAGATTTTCAAAGATTATGGTCTTAACTTTAGTAGTCGTTTTATGTTTATCTACTATGGTGTTTGCAAGTGATGTTAATCTAGAGATTGATGGTAATGAAAAGGCATTAGAATTAAGAATTAACAACGCAAGAACATTTGTAAGTGGCGACAGTTTAGACGAATTAGGTTTTAGCCTAACCACTCGCAGCCTTGGTGCTGGAGGAACTAAAATTGTATTATCAAATGAAGATGTTACCATGGAATTTATTGGTGATACTAGTGCAGTAAAGGTGAATGAAGCAAATATGACTATAGATGCAATGGCTTTTATGGAAAATAATGTCGCTTATCTTCCTTTAAGATTTGTTTTAGAAACTTTAGGACACGAAATAAGTTGGGACGGGAAAAACAGAAGAATTGTAGCTAATATGCAAGATGGGACTGTAAAACAAAGTGAAGAACCAAATACAGTTATTTCAATGGCGCCGAGTGTTTCGGAAATCATATTTGCTTTAGGAGCAGGAGAAAAACTTGTTGGAAGAACACAGTTTTGTGATTATCCAAGCGGAATTGCAGATATACAAAACATAGGATCAATGTTTACACCAGATATCGAGCAAATGATAAATATTTACCCCGATATAATTATTGCTCAAACGCATTTCAAAGAAGAAATACTAGCAAAATTCAACGAAGCTGGAATAAAGACCTCTGCTAGTGCAACACCTGCTTCTTTAGAACAATTATACGATGCTATATTAGAAACTGGGATGTTAATAAACAGAAATTTTGAAGCTAGGGCTATAGTATCAAGTATGAGAGCAAAAGTTCAAAGAGTGGAATATGTACTTAGAGACGTTCCTATGCTGCCAACGGTTTATTACGTAATGGGAACGGGCGATTGGGGCGAGTGGACAGCCACCAAAGATACTTTCTTAGCTGAGGTTATAGCAATTGCCGGTGGAGACAACGTTGCCGCAAAATTTGAACCAGAAGTGAGTTGGGGATTCACATTGGAAAAATTAATTGATGGCAATCCAGAGATAATATTTGGTTCTCAGCTTAATAAAGATAAAATGGTTTCTGGTGATCAATATACCGCTTTATCTGCAATAAAGAATGATAATTTTAAGGTAGTAGACAACAACATTTTTGAGAGACCATCACCAAGACTGATAAATGAAGGATTAAAAATTCTTTTAGAGATGTTTCATCCTGAATTAGAACATAATCTAGAATTTTAGCGTTAGGAGTAATTTATGCAAAGAGAAAGAGGCTTTATCATTAAGATTGTGGGCGTTGCGATTATATTGTTTCTGTTAATGATTTTTGCGACAACCGTCGGATCTGTTAGTGTGCCAGTTGAAGACACTGTGAGGATAATAGCTAGTGAAATACCTCGGTTAGGTGCGCTTGTTAATATTGATGAGATCAGAAAACAACATGTATTCATAGTTAAAAAAATCAGACTACCAAGAATTGTTTTAGCCTCTTTAGTTGGTGCCGTGCTAGCATTAGTTGGCACCTCCTATCAGGCTATATTCAAAAATCCTATGGCTGATCCTTTTATCATGGGGGTATCATCTGGTGCTGCTTTTGGAGCGACATTAGGGATAATCATGGGGCTGAATGTAGGTTTTTTTGCTATGGGAAATACAGCAGTATTAGCATTTATCGGCGCATTGGTAACAACTATTATTGTATATAATCTAGCAAGAGTGGGAAATAAAATATCCACTACATCTATTTTACTAGCAGGAATAGTTATGAGTTCGCTACTAGCTGCAGGAATCTCTTTGATGATGATTTTTAATCATGATGATTTGGCTAGAATAGTAGGCTGGACAATGGGTAGTTTTAATGCAGCTAATTGGGATCAAGTGACTTTATTATTAATACCGTTACTAATCGGGCTGGTGGTACTAGTTGCACTCTCAAGAGAAATGAATGCAATTGTTCTAGGAGAAGAATCGGCACAAAACATTGGTGTAAACGTAGAGATTGTTAAGAATATTATTATAGTTGTTGCATCACTATTAGCTGCAATTGCAGTATCAGTAAGTGGAATAATAGGATTTGTAGGCTTGATGGTTCCGCATTTATTTAGACTTATAGTGGGATCAAATCATAAAAAGTTACTTCCTGTTTCATTATTGGGAGGAGCGATTTTTCTGTTAATATGTGACACGATTGCAAGGTCAGCATTAGAAGGAATGGATATTCCAGTGGGAATAATAACTGCTATAGTAGGCGGACCATACTTTCTGTATTTATTAAGGAAAACTAGAAAAAATAAATTGATTTAGTGGTGAAAACTTATGAGCGTAGCAATAAAGGTTGAGAAAGTAAAGTTCAAATATAGCAATAAAACAGTATTAAACGGACTAAACCTAGATATTAAAAAGGGAAGTTTTTTGAGTATTCTTGGACCTAATGGATCTGGGAAGACTACATTATTGAAAAACATGTGCAACTTACTGAAACCATATGAAGGCGTTATACATATAGACAAATTGCAACTTAGAAGAATTAAATACAAAGAACTTGCAAAAACGATGGCAGTCGTACATCAAGGCACAACCCCGAATTTCGAGTTTAACATTTACGAGATAGTCCTTATGGGTAGGTATCCACATCAAAAAAGATTTAGTTTTGACAGTAAAACTGACTTGGACATTGTAAGACAGGTTATGATAGATACGGACATATGGGAGTTAAGAGAAAAGAGCATTTTTGAAATAAGTGGAGGAGAAAGACAAAGAGTAATTATAGCAAGGGCATTAGCACAACAACCAGAAATTCTTTTGCTAGACGAACCGATAGCATTCTTAGATATTAAACATCAAATAAGCATATTAAACTTGTGTAAGAAATTAAACATAGAAAGGAAAATTACAATTATTACAACTATGCATGATATTAATCTTGCTAGTAGATACAGTGATTACATATTATTATTGGACTCTGGGAAGGTAGAAGCATTGGATGTACCAGAGAAAGTCATTACAGAAAAGAATATTGAGGCAGTATATGGAATCAAGGTAAAGCTTATTAATGGAGAAAGAAAAGTGCCTTATATTATTCCAGAATAGCGGGTAGTAAATAGTGAGATAGGTACGAACATCCAGTTAAGTGTAAATACAAAGCAACTATTTGAATATCTGAGCATGAGAATTAATACCTATGAAGAATGTGTATATTAGTTCTCTTTTTAGTACAAGGAAACAACACTAAAAAGTTGGTACTAAGCTTATTGAAAAAGCTGTGGTAAAAAAAGCTGCTAGTCCGAGAAACCTAAGCTGCGATAAGTCTGAACATATAATTTTTCCTTACTATTACGATAATGGAAAGCTTATTAGATATAGTCAAGAGAGGTTTGAGAAACAGTTTCCGATGGCAACTAAGCATCTGATAGGATATGCAGATAGTTTAAGGAAAAGAACGTCTGACAGCAATGTTCTTTGGTTTGAGTATGGAAGAACACAAGCGCTCGCTCACTTAGAACAGACTAAGCTATTGCTATCAACTGTTGTAACAAATAAGGTGAAAGTATACGAGAGAAGGAAACAATACCATACTCAGGGATTTATATTACAACAACGTCGCAATTTTCATTAGACATTGCAAAAAAAATACTGGAATCAGATTCTTTTTGGGATTATGTCAAATCTATCGGAACAAATGCAAGTAGAAAATCATTAAGGATAACTGCTGTGGACATTAACAATTACAGATTCTCTCTAGGAGGTGTTCATGATGAGTAAAATGAAATACAAGATTTCTTCAAGAGCTACTATCCTATTAGGCAGAGAAAGTGTGTCAAAAGTCGATGGTGCTATTATTGAATTAATCAAGAATACATATGATGCTGATGCATCGTTTTGTGTTGTTTATTTTGACGTTGAAAATGATAAGGTGTACATACTTGACAATGGAACGGGAATGACAAAAGATACTATTGAAAATGATTGGATGATGATAGGGACGGACAATAAAAGAAAAAAGTACTTATCAAATAAGGATGAAATTAAAACAGGAGAAAAGGGAATAGGTAGATTTGCTCTAGATAGGGTAGGTAGTAAGTGTGTAATGTATACCAAGCATGCTGATAGTGATAAGTTAGTTAAGTGGGCAACGGATTGGGAAAGTTTTAAGCAATCTGGAAAGAACTTAGATGAAATGGAAGCAGACTTTGAACATTTAGATGTGAAAATTTCAGAGGTTACTCCAAACGAAATACTTTCTGACATTGAATTGGTTAAGCTTAAATTTAGGAACGCAAAAAATCAAAACCAGATATTCCTAGACAATTATTTTGAAACAGGGACATTGCTCATTGTTGAAAAACTGCGGGATAAATGGTCAAAAAGAACATTAGATAACTTGCTCAATGCGATGGGCTATCTAATGCCGCCTTCCGAGCAAAATGACTATTTGCTCTTTTTTAAAAAAAGTAGTGATATCAAAATGCAAATTGTGGATAATGAATTAATGGAAGATTTTGATTATAAAATAAGGGCAGAATTTGACGGGAATTTATTTCAAATTAAACTGACTCGCAATGAGTTTGATTTAGAGAGAATACCTGATGAAGTCTTTGACATGCAACGCTTTAGCAAAAAGCCATATAGGAAAATAGACTTTGAAAATAAAGCTATTTACGAAAGTATCCCTGCCAGTCAAATTTTGCCGAGTGATGATATGCTTTTACAAGCTATTAAAAAGATTGGAAAGTTTAGATTTGAATATATGTTTATGAAAATGACTGTTCAAGATGATTCGAACGAGACATTTTATTATAAGAAAATAAGCAAGAACAGAAAAAATGGCTAGATCAAAATAGTGGTGTGAAGATATACCGAGATAAGTTTTTAGTTAGACCATATGGTGATGTTCATTCAGATTCATTCGACTGGTTGGGACTAGATGCTAGAAAATCAACGAATCCAGCATCTATTTCTCACCCATCAGGAAGTTGGAGAGTAAGGAATAAACAAGGGCAAGGGAGTATCTATATTTCTAGAGTGGATAATCATAGTATATTAGATAAGGCAGGTAGAGAAGGGATAATTGAAAATGATTGTTTCAAAGCTCTTAAAGAAGTGATTGTAAATTTGATTTATAGATTTGAGAAAGACCGCGCATACATTGGTTATACAATGAAGCTGTATTCTGACAAAATTAACGAGAAACAAAAAACAAAAGATAGAGGAATGAATATTGCTAAAAGAATGCTTGAAGGGAGAGATAAAAAAAAACTCGCCAGAAACCCC
>JAJOKP010000080.1 GCA_021129775.1 Clostridiales bacterium | reverse complement strand
GCGTTTGGGATTTGGGCTCATTTGCACGAGGAAAAGAAATAGAAAGGCTTTTAGGCTCAAATACACATTCTAATTTTCCTACAGTAGATAAAATTGAAGGAAGAACAATAACAAGTATAACAAGTCACGATACGAGAGCGGCAAGCAATAAAGGTAGCGGTTTGTACAAAAATATCATAAAAAGCGTTGATAAATTAGATGAGTTCAAAGAGACGACCCACGCAGGAACAACTATATCAGAAAATGATTATGATGCAAAAGTTTTAAATATAGTTCTTCCTGATGAACCGCTATGTAAGGAACAAATAAGGGGCATATTTGATGCAAAAGAAGCAGCACGCAAAAAAGGGATAAAAATTATCATTACAGTCGTGAAATGATGCCGTTAAGAACATATTGAAAAAATCACCCCCCCTTCGGCCAATGGAAAAAGAGTAGCAGGTATCCAAAAAAACTTTTAGACGACAACGTAAAAACAGACTATGGACGACTTAACCGTCTAATGATGAATGAAAAAAACAGAGCAAAATTTGAAGAAATTATTAAAAATGGGGGAATTGTAGCGAAAATTGTTACAAGATTCTCTTTTGATAATATGAATGACGAAGACAACTTTGTTTCATTGTTATTTTACATGGGGTTACTAACTAATGACTCAATTATATATGGAGAGACAAAACTAAGAACACCAAACTACGTGACAAAAAAAATCTTTTGGGAGTATTTTAATAAGAAATTAAGAAAAGAACATTCACTAGGACATAGCACAGAAGAACTCGCAAAAGCTATTTGGCAAGCAGGAATTCACGGAGAAATCGCACCTTTTATCGACTTTATTAGCAAGAACGTATTAAAAAAACTCTCAAATCGTGATTTAATACAATTTAATGAAAAATACATAAAAACGATAATGCTTTCCTATTTAATAATGAGCAATGTATTTAGACCGAACAGCGAAAAAGAAATAGAAAATGGATATATTGATCTTTACCTAGAGAAAGACGTAAGGACACCAGAAGCAGAATACGAATGGCTACTAGAACTTAAATATCTAAAAAAGAGCGATGAAAAGCAAATAGAAAAGGTAAGAATAGAAGGATTAAAACAACTAAGAAGATATGCAAAGAGTAGTGAATTCGAAGGCAAAAAAATATAAAAAAGCACTAATAATATTTAGTGGAAAAAGTGATTATGTTATTGTTGAAGATGAGTGAAACTCGTTGAAAATAAAAGCTTTAAAGAAAATGAAGTAGTGTGAGACTTGACACTACCTTTCATATAGAGGAGGAGACAATATGGGTTTTATAAATTACAAGCCTTATCAACGAGTACAATTAAACAACAGAGAATGCCCAAACAAACAAATAACAAAAGCACCAACTTGGTGCAGTGTTGATTTAAGAGATGGTAACTAAGCACTGCCTATTCCTATGAGCGTTGAGGAAAAGACAGTTTTATTTAATTTATTAGTCTCTATGGGATTTAAGGAAATTGAAATAGGATTTCCATCTGCATCTCAGGTAGAGTATGATTTTTTAAGAAAGCTAATTGATGAAAATTTGATAGCAGATGATATTAGTATACAGGTTTTAACCCAATGTAGAGATCATCTAATTGAAAGAACTTTCGAAGCATTGGAAGGATGTAAGAATGCCATCGTTCATATATATAATTCAATATCAATACTGCAAAGAAAAATAGTGTTTAAGAAAAACAAACAAGTGATTATTGATATTGCTATTCAAGGGATTAGGAAAGTGAAGGAATTAGTTGGTAAGCATGATATTGGAAATGTCACTCTAGAATATTCTCCAGAGAGTTTTACTGGAACTGAATTAGAGTATGCCTTAGAAATATGTGAAGCGGTTATTGATACTTGGCAACCAACAAAAGATAATAAAATTATTATAAATCTACCTGCCACAGTTGAGATGTCAATGCCAAATATATTTGCAGACCAAGTGGAATGGGTTAGCAAAAATCTTAAACAAAGAGAAAAAGAGAAAATGTTGTTTTAAGTGTACATACGCATAATGATAGAGGTACAAGCGTAGCAGCATCTGAATTAGCGATATTAGCTGGAGCAGATAGAGTAGAAGGAATTCTATTTGGAAATGGAGAGCGAACAGGTAATGTTGATTTACTAACCATGGCTATGAACTTATATACTCAGGGTGTAGATCCAAAATTGAAGGTGGATAGAGTTAGCGATATAGTGAGAATATACGAAGAGTGTACAAGGATGAAGGTGCACGAAAGACATCCATATACAGGCGAGTTGGTATATACTGCGTTTTCTGGCTCTCATCAGGATGCCATTAAGAAGGGATTAGACGAATATAAAGAGAAGAAACCATTATACTGGGAAGTACCATATCTTACAGTAAATCCTGCTGATATAGGTAGAGAATATGAACCTATAATTAGAATTAACAGTCAATCAGGAAAAGGTGGAATAGCCTTTATTATAGAGTCTGAATATAATTATAAATTACCTAAAAAAATGCATCTTGAAATAGGGAAACTAGTTCAAAAAGTAACAGATGAAATTGGAAAAGAATTAGAACCAAAGGAAATCTTTGAAATATTTAAAAATGCATATATCAACATTGACGAACTCCTTTCTTTAAATTTTTTTGAAAGCACAATAGTAGACAAATTTTCAAAGGATGAAAATAAAGTAACAGTAGTAGCAGAAGTTTCTTATCGCGGAATTAATACAAGAATTAAGGGGAATGGAAATGGTCCTATTGACGCCTTCTTCAATGGTTTAGAAGTGCTAGAGATTGATTCCTTTGAACTTGTTGATTATGAAGAACACATTATGAACACAGGAGTAGACGCAGAAGCTGTAGCGTATATTGGGCTAAGAGACAAAAACAAGCAAGTTAAGTATGGCATTGGAAGAGATTGTAATACTGGTATAGCTTCCATAAAAGCGTTAATTGGTGCCATTAATAGACATATTGTATAGTTTTCTTTAGAGAGATTTTTAGTTTTCCCCTATTAATATTCTTTGCATTAGAACTAGAAATTTTGTATAATAGTAGTTGAAAAAAACAATTTGGAGGACGTAATTAGTGCTAAACAAGTTTAAAAGCAAAAAACTAGCACCTACGCAAGTGTTGGTTATCGGATTTGCAGTATTGATACTTTTGGGAGCTATCTTGTTAAATTTACCAATCTCGTCTGTTGATGGAAACAGTATCGGGTTTATTGATGCTCTGTTTACTTCGACCTCAGCAGTATGCGTAACAGGATTAGTTGTTGTCGATACAGGAACGCATTGGACTACCTTTGGAAAGACGGTAATTTTGACTTTGATCCAAATAGGCGGACTAGGATTTATGACCATGGGAACTATGATTATCATTTTATTAGGGAAGAGAATATCTCTTAAAGACCGCTTAGTGTTGAAAGAAGCTTTAAATAGAAATGAATTATCGGGTGTGGTTAAATTAACCAAATACATTTTTGTTGGTACTTTTACAATACAATCCATAGGAGCGCTACTTTTATCATTTAAGTTTGTTCCGGAATTCGGATGGCTAAAAGGGTTTGCACACTCCATTTTTCATTCAATATCAGCTTTTTGCAATGCGGGATTCGATATTATTGGAAATGGCAGAAGTTTAATGGGCTATGTAGACAATATTTACGTGAATATTGTAATATGGCTACTGATTATATTAGGTGGTCTTGGCTTTGTGGTGATACTAGATATAGTTAAAATCAGAAAATTCCAGAGATTTTCTTTGCATTCAAAAATTGTTATATTTATATCTGCATTGCTGCTAGGTGTTGGATTTATTGTATTTTTGCTTTTAGAATGGAGCAATCCAGCTACTTTAGGGAACTTAGGTTATGGTAGTAGGCTTACCGCAGCCTTTTTCCAATCTGTTACAACTCGAACAGCAGGCTTTAATACAATTTCAACAGGAGATTTAACGAATGCTTCAAAGCTATTTACAATTATTCTAATGTTCATTGGAGGCTCACCTGCATCAACAGCAGGAGGAGTTAAAACCGTAACAGTTGGTGCTGTACTATTTATGGTATACGCAGTAATAAAAGGGGACAAAGAGACTGAAATATTTGGCAGAAGGATTTCAAAAGATATAGTTAATCGTGCAACAACTGTAGTAGTAATAGGGATAGTTGTTGTATTGTTTATGACTATGATACTTACTGTAACAGAATATAATCAACCATTCATTAATATAATGTTTGAGGCAGTTTCTGCATTTGCAACAGTGGGGCTTTCAACTGGGATAACCCCAGAATTATCTGTAGCAGGAAGAGTAATAGTGATGATGATGATGTTTATTGGAAGGCTAGGACCTTTAACTGTAGCGTTTGCGTTAGCAAATAAACTACGTAAGAATAACGGAAAAATTCGATACCCAGAAGAGAATATTTTAGTAGGATAGGAGAAAATTGTATGAAGCAATACGTGGTAATTGGTTGTGGGAGATTTGGTACTAGTGTGGCTGAATCACTATATTCAATGGGGAATGAAGTTTTGGCGATAGACAGCAGCGAGGAAATAATTCAAAATATGGCACCAAATGTTACTCATGCCGTGCAGGCAGAAGCCACTGATGAATATGCATTAAAATCGTTAGGGATAGGAAACTTTGACGTAGCGATTATTTCTATTGCTGGAAATATTCAATCATCAATTATGGCAGCTTTAATTGTAAAAGAATTAGGAGTGAAGTATATTGTTGGAAAAGCACAAAGCGAACTTCATGCTAAAGTACTAACAAAAATAGGTGTAGATAGAGTTGTTTTCCCAGAGCGAGAGATGGGAAAAAGGGTTGCTCGTAACCTTGTGGAATCTAATATAGTCGACTTTATTGAGCTGTCGCCTGAATACAGCATAGGTGAAACTAAACTACCAGATAAATGGGTGAATAAAACACTAGCTGATATTGATGTGAGAGTCAATTACAATGTGAGTGTTATGGCTGTTAAAAATGGAAGCAAAATTAACGTAGCCCCTAAAGCTACAGATGTATTGAAACGAGATGATATTCTAGTGATTATAGGACACAATGATGATTTGAGAAGAATAGAAAACATCTAAAGGTGATAAAATGCTAAAAGGTAGTATAGAGAGCGAGAATAATAAAATAATTAAGCATGCAAAGTCATTAAAAAGCAGAAAAAATCGAGAAAAATTTAATCAGTTCTTGATTGAAGGCGTTAGAACTATAGACGAAGCGATAAATAATAACGCGATGATTAAATTTATTTTGTACAGCGAAAAACTTTATGAAGTTAATGGGGGGCAAAAATTATTTAGCAGGGTAAAAGACAAGTATGATGTATACGTAGCATCAGAAAAAATATTTACTATGCTCAGTGAAACAGAAAATTCGCAAGGAATAATTTCTGCAGTTCAGAAAGAGGAGTTTTTGTTAGAAGAGATAATTTCTAAAGAGAATTTATTTATTTTAGTTTTAGATCGTATTCAAGATCCAGGGAATATGGGTACAATCATTAGAACTGCAAAAGCGGTAAATGTTGATGCAATAATTTTGACAAAGGGTTGCGTGGATATCTATAATAGTAAGACTCTAAGAGCCACAATGGGTGCTTTGTTTAATTTACCAATAATACAATTTGATAGCAATTACGACTGGCTTGATATGTTAAAGCAAAGTGATGTAAAACTAATTGCCTCATCATTAAGCACAAATAATATATATTTAGACATATCGTATAAAGGGAAGATTGCTATTATTGTCGGCAATGAAGCTAATGGCATCGCCAATGCAATATTAGGCAAGGCTGACGAAAAGATTAAAATACCAATGCTTGGCAAGATAGAGTCTTTGAATGTCACGGCATCGGTAGCGATACTACTGTATAAAGCTATTGAGAAAAGGGCTATTATAAGAATTGTTTGAAATTTCTAAAAAACTGCTGCGGATTCATAAATACTGTTGTGCGACTCTTTAACATATGCTATACTTTATTTAAGTATATAAGGTGTTTTTTTTCAAAAGAATGTCAAAAAGGGAGTGTCACTATGGAAAAAGCAGAAATATTCTGGGAAATCTTCATATTTACAGGTTCCGTGACAGCATATATGATGTATAAGAGGTTGTTACTTCATTAACAATAGTAAAATTGCGAAGATAGAGAAAAGTATGTTAG
This sequence comes from Clostridiales bacterium, assembly GCA_021129775.1. Classification (GTDB taxonomy): domain Bacteria; phylum Bacillota; class Clostridia; order Peptostreptococcales; family NVVX01. The sequence goes on along the minus strand of JAJOKP010000080.1, from coordinate 6,692 downwards.
CAATTATTTGAAAGAGAATAAGTGCCTTGGCTGTGAGCGCTTTGAAATAAATGTAGCAGAAGTTCGCTCTGGAGTTGCAAAACTGAAGTAGAGTAGGTTTTGCCGATTGACGCCGTTAAATGTCTTTGAGAGGCACGGTCTATGTGCTATTTGGGTGGTAACGCGGAGAGAACCTTCGTCCCAGTTTTGGGATGGGGTTTTTTGTTTTGAAAGAACTACATATCTTTGAAAGGAGACAAATTATGCAAGAAGAATTAAAAAACATTGAAAATTGTGCTATCGAAGACATAAAAGGAGCAAGAACATCTGAAGGGATAGATAAAGTAAGAGTAAAATATTTAGGCAAAAAAGGTGAATTAACTAAAGTATTAAGAGGCATGGGTAAATTATCGGCAGAACAAAGACCTGTCATAGGTAAAATTGCAAATACTGTAAGAGAGAATATTGAAGGATCTATAGCAAGTATGATAAATAGTATTAAGCAAGAAGAGCTAGACGATAGACTCAAACAAGAGGTTATAGACGTTACTATGCCAGGCAAGAAGATAACATTAGGAAAAAAACACCCGATAACACAAGTAATGGACGACCTAATAAGTATTTTTACGAAAATGGGCTTTAAAGTAGCCGAAGGACCTGAGGTGGAATCTGTATATTACAATTTTGATGCCTTGAATGCTGCAAAGAATCATCCATCACGAGATATGAGTGACACATTCTACATTAGCGATGACACAATATTAAGAACGCAAACTTCTCCTGTTCAAATTAGAACAATGGAGAAAACGAAACCACCAATTAGAATTATTTCACCTGGCAGATGCTTTAGGAATGATACACCTGATGCTACTCATACACCTATGTTTCATCAATTAGAAGGCTTGGTTGTAGATGAAGGGATTACACTAGGAGATCTTAAAGGAACCTTGGAAATGTTTGCTAAACACTTTTTTGGTGAGCACACAAAAATTAAATTCAGACCGCATTATTTTCCCTTTACAGAACCAAGTGCCGAAGTAGATGCTACATGCTTTAAATGTTCGGGTAAAGGCTGTAGTCTATGTAAAGGCAGCGGGTGGATAGAACTTTTAGGAGCTGGGATGGTGCATCCTAACGTATTAAAAAACTGCAATATTGACCCCGAGGTATACAGTGGATTTGCTTTTGGAATGGGGATTGACAGATTAGCGATGATGAAATATGGAATAGATGATATTAGATTATTTTTCGAAAATGACATGAGATTTTTAAATCAGTTTTAGGAGGAAAATTTATGTTAGCGCCTTTGAGTTGGTTAAAAGAGTATGTAAAAATTGACATGGACGTAAACACTTTAGGAAACAAGATGACAATGACTGGGTCAAAAGTTGAAGAAATAAAAAGACTTGGCAAAGATATATCTGGTGTTATTGTAGGTAAGATTGAAGAGATAAAACCACATCCTAATGCAGATAAACTTGTAATTACTATAATAAATGTTGGTGATAGAAAACTTCAAATAGTTACTGGGGCAACAAATGTATCGGTTGGTGATCTTGTTCCAGTTGCAATACACGGAGCAAAACTTGCTAACAACTTAAAAATTAAAAAGGGTAAGTTAAGAGGAGAAGTGTCAGAAGGAATGCTATGTTCGCTTGACGAACTGGACATTTCAAAGAGCCTAATACCAGAAGAGTGTAAAGACGGTATTTGGATTTTAGATGGGGAGTTTACACTTGGTAATGATTTTATGGAAGAATTATTATTTAGAGAAGATATTATTGAATTTGAAATAACATCAAATAGACCTGACTGTCTAAGCATGCTAGGAATTGCTAGAGAGCTTTCTGCGACAACAGACGAACCTTTAATATATCCTAAAATAAATTTTGAAGAATTAAAAGGGAGTCTAGCGGATAAAGTAGAAGTAGTTATAGAAGATGATGATGGTTGCCAAAGATATGTCGCGAGAGTTATCAAAGACGTAAAAATTAAACGGTCACCTACATGGTTGCAACAAAAACTAATTAAAGCTGGAATAAGACCAATAAATAACATAGTTGACATTACTAACTACGTAATGTTAGAATACGGTCAACCGTTGCATGCTTTCGATTTAGAGACTATAAAAAACAATAAAATTGTTATAAGAAAAGCTTCAGACGAAACTTTTAGAACGCTTGATGGCAATGATAGAAAGCTAGATAATACAATGACTATTATAGCTGACAGTGAAAAAGCTATAGCAATTGCAGGCGCTATGGGAGGAGCAGAAACAGAGGTGAAAGCAGAAACGACTACGATACTTCTTGAGTCTGCAAATTTTAACAGGGATAGAATCAGATTAACTTCTAAGAAACTGCAACTAAGAACAGAAGCATCTTCAAGATTTGAGAAAGGTGTGGATGTAAATATAGCAAAAATAGCAGCGGATAGAGTATGCCAGCTGATAGAACAGCTTAATTGTGGTAAAATAGTAGAAGACGTGATCGATGTTTATCCAGTAATAAAAGAAAAAAGAAAGCTAACAGTAAGGACTAGAAAAATTAATGATTTGTTAGGAACTAAACTGAAAATAGAAGAAATGGCAAGCATACTAAAATCACTAGAAATCGGCGCTAAGCAGGTAGGTGAAAACATTGATGTTTCCATCCCTACAAACAGAGACGACTTAGTCGAAGAGGCTGATTTCATAGAAGAAATTGCTCGAATATATGGGTTTGATAGAATCGAAGCTACAATGCCAAAAGGAAGTGTAGTTGTAGGCGGCAGAACTTATAGCCAAAACATAAAAAAGTTCACCAAAGAAGTACTCAATTCATGTGGACTTAATGAAGTTTTAACGTATTCTTTTGTGAGTCCTAAAAGTGTAGAAAAGATAAATACTAATGATAATAGTATAAAAAGAAATTTTGTTAAACTGTTAAATCCTTTAGGCGACGAAACAAGTGTAATGAGGACTACACTTGTGCCTAACATGCTTGAAGTGGTAGGAAGAAATGCAAGCAGAATGGTTAAAGATGTGCGTGCATTTGAGTTGGGGAGTATTTTTATTCCTAGTGTGGAAAATGAAAGAGGATTACCATATGAAAGAGAGAATCTTATTATAGGAATGTATGGGAATGCAGATTTTTATGCACTGAAAGGCGTGATTGAAGAGTATTTATGCCAACTTGGAATACACAAGTATCAATTTGATGTAGAAAAAAATCGTGCGACGTACCACTCGGGAAGATGTGCAAATATCATTATTGGAAATCAAGTAATAGGGACATTTGGGCAAGTTCATCCTACTGTTATGGAGAATTATGGAGTTGATGATAATTGTTTTCTTGCCGAAATTAATTATGAAACGTTATTACAATACGTGAACACCTCTAAACGTTATTTAAATTTGCCTAAATATCCTGCGACAGCACGAGATTTTGCTATTGTAGTAGAAGAAAATGTTTATGTTAAAGATGTTGAGCAGATAATTGTTGAAAACGCAGGAGACATTTTAGAAAAATTTGAGTTGTTCGACGTTTATAAGGGGAATCAAATTGTAGAAGGGCATAAGAGTGTTGCATACACTTTGACCTATAGGCATAATGACAGAACATTAACTGATGAAGAAGTAAATGTTGTACAAAGCAGAATAATTGACGAAATGGAAAAAAGGCTAAACGCGAAACTAAGAGAAAACTAAGATGTACAAGAAATATGATTGCATATGGTATATTAACTAATATTTCCTATTAAGGGGATGAATAAGATGGGAAGGAAGAACAAAATTGTTATACGGATTAATGGACAGGAATACCCTATAGCAGGATATGAAAAAAAAGAGTACCTATTAAAAGTAGGTAGTTTTGTTGATGAAAAAATGGAGGCAATTTCTTCGAAAAATACTAGGTTAAGTACATCGATGGTTGCAGTTTTGACTTCTATAAATATTGCAGACCAATATTTTAAATTAATGGATGAGTATGAATTGGTACACAATCAATCTATTGGTCCATTAGAAGAGTTAGAAAAAACTAAGGAACTACTAAAAGTTACAGCCGAAGAACTGACAGGGAAAGAAGAAAAAATATTAGTTATGGAAGAGAAGTTAAGTGATTTGTTAATTTTTAAAGATGAGCATTTAAATGAAAATATTAAAATAAAACAAGAGATAAAAGAGAAAGAATTGGAACTACTAAAAGCAGAAGAAACTATTAATAATCTTCAAAATAAATTGTATGACAATCAAACGAAGCTAGTTGATATTCAAAAAGTTCAAAAAAACAAGAAAGATATAATTTTGTAAAACATATGAGTGGTATGCACCTTTGCTACAAAAGTACTTTGTTTAAGCAAAAACTGAATAAGAAGAGGCGATGAAAATGCAATATAATGCTTTACTGCAGATATTAACAGAAGCTGAGAAAGAGCGATTAAAAACCAAATACAGGGATTTTTTATTGAATAGGCCATTTAGAATCAAAGTTAATATTGACTTTACAGGAGAAGAGTTAATTATAAGGTTTTTTTACGAGGGGAATGTATTTGACATAATTGATGTAATTAGTAAAGAAGGAGCTGTTTTTGCAACGGGAGATATCGCATCCAAGCTAATGCAGGCTGTTTCAAATAAAGAGTACAAATTGAAACAGTTCCTTAGTAAAAAAGCTGATTCCGCTTCAGATGTAAACACAAATTATCTTGTCTATAAAAACGTGAAAACAAGACCATTTTCATATGAAACAGCGATTATGTATATAAGAAAAGAATATAGAGAAATTACTGAACCAATTATAAGGCATTTTAGGGATAGCAAGCTTGAAATGAGCGTAGATTTGTCGTTGATACATGATATCATAATGAATGTTGCCATATATTCAGAAAAATATATGAAATTGATTTACAAAAAATTTACTGGAATGATATATAGCGACACAAAGAAAGAGCAAATAATTAGTCAGATTAAAGAAGGCGTATTTAATTTCAAAGTAGTTTCTAAAGAAACTGCCTTTGTAAAAGAACTAGCAAAAGCGTTGTATGACGTAAAGGGGATAAAAATAAATTTATTTGGACTAACAGAAGCGCAAACAAGAACTATAAAGAGTATTTTAGCTTATACACCTGATGTGCTCACACTTGTGACATTTAAGCAATATTGATGAAACTTTGTCAGGCTACGTACGCCCAAGTCGTTATAAAACATGAGCGCTAACAATAAGCCCTCGTGTTTTTTTAAAATGAAAAATTATTTGTTTTTCACACGAAATTAAGTTTACAATTCGGTCAAACATATGTCACAATACTGGGGGAGTCTTCTGATAAAGTATAATGAATAAAAAAGTATTGAAATGAAATATCCCCTTGCAGTAAAGTTAATATTATCAACTAAGAGAAGGACAAAGAGCAAGAATAAGGTTGTAGAAATTTAGAAAATAATAGAAGAAAAAGCGATTTGACTATGTTATACTAAGTTTAGCAAGTTGCTTAGCAGGGTAATGGCTGATACTCCCTTATATGAAAGGGGGTGAGGCATATGTCTACATATGAGACACTATCATTAATGATTATTTTTGCAATGCTTGTCATTGCAATCATTGGGATATCTCAAAATGGACAGAAAAAATGATTACCCTGTAATCCCGACAATTATGGGGTAATCTTTGCATTACTCAACGATTAAAGGATCAGCCATTACGGCTAGCAACTTGCTATTTATATATCTTATATTTTTATTATACACCATAATATGAGATTGTAAACTAAAAATATTAAAAATTTAAAAAGGAGCCAGAAAAAATTAAAAAAACAATATCAACCGCATTAGTTTTACTGCTACTTTTATCCACCACAGCAGGGATATTCGCAAAAGCAGAAGGCGTAGATAACTTCGGGAACGTACCCGAGTTCTACCAAAAGCTAGAAGAACTGTTCTTCACCCCACACTTTACCCCACATCTTTCACCAGGTAGAATGTCAACACTTTTAACTACTCATTGGCATATGACGGAAAAAGATAAGCTAGATTCAGTAAACCAGTTTTCAGACATGGATGTTCACTGGAGTAAAAATGACGTAGGTGCATTAACTCATTTAGAGATTATTAATGGCTTTCCCGACAGAACATTCAGACCAAACGCTACGCTTCAACTATACCAGTTCTTAAAGCTAGCCATTGAAGCTATGGGGCATCAATTAGAGCAAGGTTTTGAAGAATACTGGGCAATTAATCACATAAACATGGCTTTTTTTGAGGGACTTATAAGAGAAGGCGAGTATGATTTAGATAATCACGACAGATTCAAACAGCCCATAACTCGTCAAGAAATGGCAAGGATAATGTCAAGAGCATTACTTTCAAGATGGATTATGCCACATTATACTGAGCTTGAGATTATTGAAGAAGAAATCATTAAAGATATAAGAACGGTAACCAATGAGTTTAGACACTATATTATACTTGCTTATTCGTTCGGTCTCCTTAAAGGACGTACAGAAGGTAATTTCGAGCCTCATGCACACCTAACAAGAGCAGAAGGAGCCACCGTAATTACAAGATTCATTGACGAAGATTTAAGAGAAACCATAAAGCCAGACTTAAGTCATAAAAAGCAAGTAACTTTATTCACTGGTCATTCTAGATTTATTATAGGGAAAGATGGGGTACACCATGTGTGGCAAACCATATACGAATGCAAAAGAGAGCCAGACATTATTGATATGTTGATAAT
>JAJOKP010000021.1 GCA_021129775.1 Clostridiales bacterium | reverse complement strand
ATTAAAGCTACGAAATTTACTAAGACAGCTATTGAAAAGATTGAAGCTGTCGGAGGAAAGGCAGAGGTGATATAATTGATTGAAGCCTTAAAGAACGCTTGGAAGATACCAGATTTAAGAAAAAAAATAATTTTCACTTTAACGATGATGGCTGTATTTAGATTTGGCGCTGTAATCCCAGTTCCGGGAATGGACGTATCTGTAGTAAGAAACATTGTAGATCAGGCTGGAATACTAGGTTTCTTCGACTTATTTTCAGGTGGAGCATTCGGAAAAATGACCATATTTGCACTTAGTATTACTCCATACATTACAGCATCTATCATCATGAACCTTCTTACTATTGCCATTCCAAGCTTGGAAGCATTAGCAAAAGAAGGCGAAGTTGGAAGGAAGAAAATTGCACAATATACAAGATATGCGACAGTAGTGCTAGCTTTAATTCAAGCTACTGGAATCAGTATAGGATTGTTTAGAGGCGCGCTTATTGACACTACACTTTTTTCAATAATAACAGTTCTTGTAACGCTTACAGCAGGAACAGCATTTTTAATGTGGCTTGGAGAGCAAATAACGGAAAAGGGTATAGGAAATGGAATTTCTTTAATTATATTCGCAGGTATAGTATCAAGAGTTCCAAGTAGCGCGTATAGAACATTCTTGTTAGCTAGACAAGGTGAAATCTCTACAATCGCACTTGGTGTGTTCTTAATACTTAGTGTCGTTATTATTGCTGGTGTAGTTGCTATCCACCAAGGCGCTAGGAAAATACCTGTGCAGTATGCAAAGAGAGTTGTCGGAAGAAAAATGTATGGTGGACAGAGTACTCACATACCATTAAAGGTTAATCAAGCAGGAGTAATTCCAGTAATATTTGCTATGTCTTTGCTTACAATGCCACAAATGATGTCGGCGTTTTGGCCAAATTCTTGGTTTTCAGATTTCATAGAAAATTGGCTTTCACCTGCGAGTATTAATCCTTTTGGAATAGTATTTTACATGTTATTAAATGCACTCTTAATCATTGGGTTCACTTATTTTTACACCGCTATCACATTTAATCCAGTTGAAGTTGCATTAAACATGAAAAAAAATGGTGGATTTGTTCCTGGTATAAGACCAGGCAGGCCAACTTCAGAATACTTAACTAAAGTGCTCAATCGAATTACTTTAGCAGGTGCAGTATTTTTAGCAGGAATTGCGTTAATGCCTACTATGATAATGCAGATTACTGGAATGCAAATTGCATTTGGCGGTACAGCTCTATTGATTGCAGTTGGTGTAGCGTTAGAAACTATGAAACAAGTAGAAGCGCAAATGCTCATGAGACATTATCAAGGATTTTTAAAGTAGACTATTCATGGGACTTAACCCCCTTGGAATAATCTTTAGCAAGGAGTTGGTATAATGACTACGCAAAGCGTACAAAATTTCATCAAAATCCACCAATCAAATATAATTAAAGATTTTGATATAATGAGACTAATATTACTCGGCCCCCCTGGAGCAGGGAAAGGGACACAAGCTTTGTCTATAGCAAAAGAATTTAATATCCCTCACATTTCAACTGGAAACATACTTAGAGCTAATATTAAGCAAGGAACTGAGTTGGGATTGAAAGCAAAAAGTATTATGGATAGTGGATTGCTTGTACCAGACAACCTTGTTATGGAGATCGTTGAAGATAGGTTGAAACAGGATGATTGCAAAAGAGGATTTTTACTTGACGGTTTTCCAAGAACAATTGTGCAAGCTGAATCCTTAGACAACATATTAGAGAAGTTAAATATCAGCTTAAATTTTGCAATTAACATTCAAGTTGACACGAGTGTTCTAGTCGAAAGAGCAGTTGGTAGGAGAATTTGCAAGGAATGTGGTGCAACTTATCATACGATTTTCAATCCTTCTAAAGGCGGAGATGTTTGTGAATTATGTAGTGGAAAACTTTATCAGAGACCTGATGATAACGAGAAAACTGTGTCAAAGAGAATAGAAGTATATATTAGCGAAACAGCACCATTGATTGGCTACTATCAGCAACAAGGCATTTTAGTTACGATAGATGGGCATCAATCGATTAGTAAAGTTTTTGAAGGAATAGCCAAGTTGTTGAGGAGAAATTAAGTATGATTTGTATAAGATCTCAACGGGAAATCGACACAATGTTTGAAGCTGGGCAAATAGTTGCTAAGACGCATGAATTGTTGAAGACTGCAATCAAGCCTGGGATTACGACTAAAGAACTAGACCAAATAGCAGAATTATTTATCAGAGAGCAAGGAGCTATCCCTGCATTTAAAGGATATGGTGGTTTCCCTGCTAGCATATGTACTTCAACTAACCATGAAGTAGTACATGGAATCCCTGGTTCAAATAAGCTCTTAGATGGAGATATTATAAGTATCGACATAGGAGTACAATACAAAGGTTATTTCGGTGATGCAGCAAAGACTCATGGTGTTGGTCAAATAAGTAGGAATGCACGATTGCTGATTGATGTCACAAGAGAGAGTTTTTATGAAGGGCTTAAACGTGCAAAAGAAGGGTTTAGGCTATCTGACATATCTCATGCAATCCAATCATATGCCGAGAAATACGGTTTTTCTATAGTGAGAAACTATGTAGGGCATGGGATAGGCACCAAAATGCACGAAGAACCGCAAATACCTAACTTTGGGAGACCAGGTAAGGGGCCACGTTTAAAAGCAGGCATGGTGCTAGCGATAGAACCAATGATAAATGCGGGAGTGCACGAGGTTGAAGTGATGCCAGATAATTGGACAGTATCTACGCTAGATAGACAAAATTCTGCGCATTACGAGCACACAGTTGTAATTACAGGAAGCGAGCCTGTATTGTTGACACAGTTAAAGAGCAGTGTTAAGAGGTGATGTGGTGGATGATTATGGTATAGGTCGTGTGGTTCGCTCAAATAAAGGTAGAGATAAAGACAAAGTGTTTTTAGTTGTGGCTGAAATTGATGAAGAATATGTTTTGATATGTGATGGAAGCTTAAGGAAAATTGACAATCCCAAAAAGAAGAAAATTAAACATGTATCGAAGATGAACATCATCTCAGACGAGCTGAAATACCGAGTAGAACACAAGAAAAAAATCAATAATGCCTTTATTAGAAGAGAGTTAGAGAGATTGGGCGTAAGACCCAGAAGTAGATTGGAGGTTTGATTCCATATGTCGAAACAAGATGCAATTGTGGTAGAAGGTAGTATTAAAGAGACGCTACCAAATGCAAAGTTTATTGTACAGCTCGAAAATGGACATGAGATTTTAGCTCATTTATCAGGTAAGTTAAGGATGCATTTTATTCGTATATTACCTGGTGATAAGGTAACTGTTGAGCTATCGCCTTATGATTTAACGCGAGGTAGAATTACATGGAGAAAGAAGTAGTTGAGGAGGGATTGCAATGAAAGTAAGAGCTTCAGTAAAACCAATTTGCGAGAAATGTAAAATAATTAAACGCAAAGGGAAAGTAATGGTAATTTGTGAGAATCCTAGACATAAACAAAAACAAGGCTAACGACTATGCTGGAGTTAATTGTTTTTTAGTAGTATATTATTCATTGAGGTATTTAGTTTACTAGAGCGGCTGCATCAATTAAATTTCTAGGCAAACTTGATATAATAGAAAAGATAAGATAAGTTTAGTAAGGATTTAAAAAGAAACAGGAGGTGTATTCTCGTATGGCCAGAATTGCTGGTGTTGACTTACCAAGAGATAAAAGAATAGAAATAGCTTTAACTTATATATTTGGGATCGGACGTAAGACTTCTAATGATATATTGAGAGAAGCAGGTATAAATCCGAACACAAGAGTCAAAGATTTAACTGAGGGCGAAGTTAACTCATTAAGAAAAACGATTGACAACTCATGCCAAATTGAGGGTGATTTGAGAAGAGAAGTTGCATTAAATATTAAAAGGCTTAAAGAAATTAGATGCTATAGAGGTATTCGTCATAGCAAAGGACTGCCTGTTAGAGGTCAAAAAACTAAAACTAATGCGCGTACCAGAAAAGGACCGAAGAGAGCATTCGGACGCAAAAAAAAGTAAACAATAGAAAGGAGGGGCTACAACATGCCAAAAGGTAAAAGAAAAACCGTTCGTAAAAGAAAAGAACGTAAAAATATTGAACGTGGGCAAGCTCATATTCAATCTACATTTAACAATTCAATTATTACGTTAACAGACATGAAAGGGAATACAATATCATGGTCTAGTGCAGGTCAATTAGGATTTAAAGGTTCAAGAAAATCTACTCCTTTCGCTGCGCAAATGGCAGCAGAAGCTGCCGCAAAAGTTGCAACAGACCATGGGTTAAAAACTGTAGAAGTTTACGTAAAAGGACCAGGAGCAGGCAGAGAAGCAGCTATTAGAGCGTTGCAAGCGGCAGGATTAGAAGTCAGCTTGATTAAAGATGTAACACCAATTCCTCACAATGGTTGTAGACCACCAAAACGTAGAAGAGTATAATAACTAACGAGGATGTGCTATAATGGCAAGGTATAAAGATGCGGTATGTAGACTATGCCGAAGAGAAGGCATTAAATTATATTTAAAAGGCGAGAGATGTTACTCGGAAAAATGCGGTATCACTAAGAAAAGTGCACCACCAGGGCAACATGGTCTCAGCAGGAGAAAACTCTCTAACTTTGGAATTCAGCTAAGAGAAAAACAAAAGACTAAAAGACACTACGGTATTTTAGAGTCTCAATTTAGAAAATATTTTGAAATGGCTGATAAACAATCTGGAATTACAGGTGATAATCTCCTTAGAATTTTGGAAACTCGTTTAGACAATGTTGTGTATCGGCTCGGATTTGCTGAGTCCAGACCACAGGCGAGACAGATGGTAGTACACGGGCATTTTCAGGTAAATGGCAGGAAAGTAGATATTCCTTCTTACTTAGTTAAGGCGGGAGATGTTATCAGTGTAAAGCAAAGATCAAAGAAAATCGAGAGACTAAAATCTTTAGCTGAGAACTTTAATGGTACAGTTCTAAACTGGTTATCAGCTGATATTGAAAAATTAGAGGGGAAAATTGTTATGTTGCCTTCAAGAGAAAATGTAGATTTACCAATTGAAGAGCATTTAATAATTGAGCTATATTCCAGGCAATAAATTCGCCCTCGTAATATAACTGATAATGAAGGAGGGTTTGTATATATGATAGAAATGGAAAAACCAAAAATTGAAATTGTTGAGCAGAGTGATGATTGTACATTTGCTAAGTTTATTGTTGAACCGCTTGAGAGAGGTTATGGGATAACTTTAGGCAATTCAATGAGAAGAATAATGCTATCATCTCTTCCTGGCGTTGCCGTTACTTCAGTTAAAATTGACGGAGTCTTACACGAATTTACAACGATGCCTGGTGTTAAAGAAGATGTGACTGAATTAATTCTAAACTTAAAAGGTTTAGTTGTTAGGTTACAAGGGAGCAACTCTGCAACAGTAAAAATTGAAGCAGAGGGAGAAGGGATTGTAACTGCTGGTGATATTATAGCAGATTCTGATGTTGAAATATTGAATCCCGATATGCATATTGCAACGTTAAGTTCTGATGGAAAATTAAATATGGAAATTTATATTTCTAGCGGTAGAGGATATGTTCAAGCAGAGAATAATAAATACCATGGGATGCCGATTGGCGTCATACCAGTCGATTCTATTTTTACACCTGTAAGAAAAATAAGTTACAACGTTGGGAATACAAGAGTTGGTCAGATTACAGATTACGATAAACTCGTATTAGAGGTTTCTACAGACGGTAGTTTAGAACCTGACGAAGCGGTTTCACTTGCAGCAAAGATAATGAATGAACATTTGAATTTATTTGTTTCTTTGACCGAACATGTCGCAGAAGTTGAAATTATGGTTCTCAAAGAAGACGATAAGAAAGAAAAAGTGCTTGAGCTGACAATTGAAGAGCTTGACCTTTCCGTAAGGTCATATAACTGTTTAAAGAGAGCAGGAATAAACACAGTTGAAGAACTTACAAAAAAAGCAGAAGATGATATGATGAAAGTTAGGAATCTTGGAAGAAAATCGCTCGAAGAAGTACAAAAAAAGCTTCAAGAGTTGAGCTTAAATCTTAAATCGGATGACGAATAGCATGCAGTAGATAAGGAGGTGCTAAGTATGGCTGGGTATAGGAAATTAGGACGCGAAAGCGCACATAGAAACCTTATGCTAAGGAATTTGGTCACAAGCCTGTTAAAACATGGCAAAATGAAAACAACAGAAGCTAAAGCTAAAGAAACAAGAAGGCTTGCGGAAAAAATGATTACTCTTGGCAAAAGAGGAGATTTGCATGCAAGAAGACAAGCGATAGCTTTTATGACAGAAGAATCAGTTGTAAAAAATTTGTTTGAAGAAATTGCTCCTAAGTACCAAGACAGAAACGGTGGATATACACGTACTATGAAACTTGGGCAAAGAAAAGGCGATGCAGCTGAAGAAGTAATAATTGAGCTAGTATAGTAGTGGTACCCCTTGTGGGTACACGAAACGAAACTAATAATAAAGAACAGGGCAACCACAAGGGCTTGCCCCTATTTTTTTGTTGGGTTCTTTAAAAATAGCGCTTTAATCATGGCATATAGTAAAAGATTGTGATACAATGAATAACGAAATTAGTAATCGATGAAATCAACCAAAACAATCAAAAGGGACGGTTCTTTTAGGGTGCCTTTCCAGAACCGCAACCAAAAAGAACTGTTTCTTCTGATTGTAGATTGGGAGTTGTGGATATGAGAAAAAACAAACAAATGATAAATATAGATAAAATAACGTACGAATATAAAAGTGAATACGAGAATCTAGTTGCAATTAAAGATTTAACATTGGAGATAAAGCAAGGCGAATTTGTTGTAATAATTGGGCATAACGGTTCTGGTAAGTCAACGCTAGCTAAGCATATGAATGCTCTTTTATTGCCCACAGCGGGTACTGTGGAAGTAAAAGGGATGGATACGCAAGATGAAAATAATATTTGGAATATTCGTCAGATAGCAGGAATGGTGTTTCAAAATCCAGATAATCAAATTGTAGGAACAATTGTTGAAGAAGATGTAGCTTTTGGTCCAGAAAATTTAGGCGTACAAAGAGAAGAAATAATAGAGCGTGTTGAGAACTCGCTTAGTTTAGTTGGGATGGATGCCTATCGTCTTAAAGCTCCCCATTTACTATCTGGTGGCCAAAAGCAAAGAATCGCAATCGCTGGAATTATAGCTATGAGACCAGACTGCATAATCTTAGACGAACCAACAGCAATGCTTGACCCTGAGGGAAGAAGAGAAGTAATGAAAACAATAAAAAAATTGAACGAAGAAGAAAAAATAACTATAATTCATATAACGCATTTCATGGAAGAAGCAGTAGAGGCAGATAGAGTGATTGTTATGGAAGACTCTAAAATAGTTATCCAAGGAAAACCGAAAGAAGTTTTTAGGGAAGTAGAGCGACTTAAAGAATTAGGGCTTGATGTACCACAAGTAACAGAGCTTGCATATGAACTAGCTAAAGAAGGGATTAATATATCAACTGAGGTATTAACAGTTGATGAGATGGTGATGAGATTATGTCAATTAAGATAAAGAATTTGACTCATATATATAACGAAGGTAGTCCATATCAAACTAACGCATTAGAGAATATAAATGTGGAGATAGAAATGGGAGAGTTTATTGGCTTAATCGGGCACACAGGTTCAGGGAAGTCTACATTAATACAGCATATAAATGGACTATTAAAACCTGACAGCGGTGAAATAATAATTGATGATATTAATATAACGAGTAAAGATGTGAAAATGGCTAAAATAAGAAAAAAAGTTGGACTAGTATTTCAATATCCCGAGCACCAATTGTTTGAAGAGACAGTATACAAAGATGTTGCTTTTGGACCTAAAAACTTAGGCTTAGACAATGATGAAATAGATAATAGAGTAAAAGAAGCCATTGAGCTTGTTAAACTACCTTTTGATACATTAAAAGATCGTTCTCCATTTGAGTTGAGTGGTGGACAGCAAAGAAGAGTGGCAATAGCAGGAGTACTCGCCATGAGACCGGACGTACTTATACTAGACGAGCCTACTGCTGGGTTAGATCCAAAAGGAAGAGATGAAATTTTTGAGCAGGTGAGAATACTTCACAAGAAGTATAATAATACAATTATTTTAGTGTCTCATAGTATGGAAGACATAGCAAAACTTGCAGATAGAATTATTGTCGTGCACGAAGGCAAGATATTATTAACAGGAAAAACGAAAGAAGTTTTTAGCCAATCTAAAAAACTAGAAGATATAGGATTAGGAGTACCACAGATAACAAAACTGATGGGAATGTTGGTTGATGCAGACATTCCACTTAGTAAAGACATATTAACGGTCGAAGATGCAAAAACAGAAATATTAAGGTGGCTAAGGAGCAAAAAAAGATGCTTAAAGACATAACAATTGGACAGCACTATCCGACGAGTTCGGTAATACATAAACTTGATCCAAGGACTAAAATAATAGCTGTATTTGTGTTTATACTTACTTTGTTTCTTGTAGAAGATTTTATAGCATATGGCTTTATTGCAGTTTTTGTGCTGTGTTGCATTCTCATTTCAAAAATCCCAATAAAATACATACTTAAAGGGCTTAAACCCTTAACTTTTATTATACTATTTACCTTAGTAATTAATTCTTTCATGATTGCAGGAAGGATTATTATTACTCTTGGCCCGCTAACTCTTACGCAAGAAGGACTTTATCAAGGAACTTTCATGGCAGTTAGGTTGATTATGTTAGTAATTGGCACGTCTTTACTGACACTAACCACATCCCCAATAACACTTACAGATGGAATAGAAAGTTTACTAAATCCGCTTAAAAAAATTGGTGTTCCAGCTCATGAACTCGCAATGATGATGACAATTGCACTAAGATTTATTCCGACTTTACTTGAAGAAACTGATAAAATCATGAAAGCTCAAATGGCAAGAGGCGCAGATTTTGAGAGCGGCAGTTTAATAAAACGAGCCAAAAGTTTAGTTCCATTACTAGTACCTCTATTTATCAGTGCATTCAGAAGAGCAGATGATTTGGCGATGGCAATGGAAGCTAGATGTTACAGAGGTGGAGAAGGACGTACAAGGATGAAGCAATTGAAATACTTCAAAAGGGATTTTATCGCGATTTTAGTAGTGGTTTTAATGTTTGTTGTTTTGTATTTTGCTTAGTGAATTGAAACTTAGGAATGGAGAGGAAAAAGTGAAATATAAAATGTACACAAAACGACCTTAGACTTTTGCAATTCAAAAACTCATTCGACATAAAAATCTTAAACTCGTGAACTCGCTGCGCTCAAACAGCACGACGCTGTCACCCTGAGCGAAACGAAGTGGAGTCGAACGGGTCTTGCATACTCATTTGTTAAGAATTGCAAAAAAGTCTGCGGATGTTTTGTTTAACATTTTGTATTTCACAGACGCACTGTCACCCTGGGCGAGCTTGCGAGTCGAATAGGTCTCATAAAGAATTAAGAATTAAGAAAGATAAAAATTGGATATATGAATAATATTTTGTTAGGAATGATATAGTGAGAAATGTAATGCTTGAAATAGAATATGATGGTACAGATTTTAATGGCTGGCAAATACAACCAAAAGGACGAACTGTTGAAAAAGAGATAATGAAGGTAGTAAAAAAAATAACAAAACAGGAAGTGAAAATATTCGGTGCAGGCAGAACAGATGCCAAAGTACATGCAAGAGGGCAAACAGCAAATTTTATGACTGAGTCTAAAATACCTATTGATAGACTACCTAAAGTCATGAATAGACTGTTGCCTAAAGATGTAAGTGTAATAAAAGCATTGGAAATGCCAAAAAACTTTAATGCAAGGTATCATGCCATAGGTAAAATATATAGCTACCATATATACAATACCAGAATTAGAAGTGCATTAATAAGTAGATATAGTTATCATTACCCAGCTACTCTAGATATAGAATTGATGAGAGATGCTGCACAATTCTTAATTGGAACACATGATTTTAGAACGTTTATGTCTACAAATAGTAATGTTAGAAATACAATTAGAACAGTAAAAAATATTGTTATTGATAAAAAAGAAGAAAGCATTTGCCTAACCTTTGAAGGAAATGGTTTTCTTTATAATATGGTAAGAATAATGGTAGGAACACTGTTAGGTGTTGGTAGAGAAACAATTGAACCAGAGAGGATCAAGTTTATTATAGACTCAAAAAGCCGAAAAAATGCAGGGTGTACAGCCCCGCCTCAAGGTTTGTTTTTGGAAAGAGTAATTTATAGCGAGGAAAAGAAAGACATAGGGACGTTTCACTTGTCTTCTTAAGAGCAGCATACTGTGAGGCATATTTTTCAAAATAGGGATATAAGTGAACAGTAAAAGCAGTAAACTATTTATTAATAACATTAACTAGACCCATTAAAATAATAATGCTGGAAGATTTGATGCTAGAGATTTAACTAATTATCCTAAAGAGAAAGGGATATATAATAATAGAGAATAAGGTAAGACGAACAAGCGGATTATTAGGAAGAGAAAAGCAACTATAGAAAAACCATCAATGAAGACAAGTGAAACGTCCCCGTGTCTTCCTCGGATGTGTTGATTGATAGTGTTGGAACAGTTGTAGGAATTGTTATGTATTTGGAATTTGCTAGAATAAAAATAAAGAGATATCCTGTGAGTTAAATTTTAACTTAGAGGATATTTTTTTATGAAAAATTTCAAAATATCTATTGACAGGAACAAATAGAAAATGCAAAAATAGAAGGATTAAAATAACAAGGAAAATTAATATTTTTATTCTCTGTTGCATTAGTAAAGAAATAGACGTATAATTGTATTAAATATTCCTATATAGTTAACATTAATATTAACTATATAGGGAATAAAGAAACTAGGTGATAGACATGAAGTATTATGAAGACTTTCTAAAATTAGAAGTATTTAACTTTAAGGATGCGCAAAAAGTTGTGGGAAATATAGAAAATGCAAAGGTGCTCTTAAATGCTTATGTAAAGAAAGGTCTTGTTAAGAGGGTGCGATGAGATTTATATTGCGCTGTAAACTTAGAAAACAGGGAAGCAACGACCGATAGATACCTCATAGGCAGTAGTATTAATGAAAGCGCGTATCTAACTTATCATTCTGCCTTTGAGTTGCACGGGCTATCTCACCAGGTCAGTTTTGTAGTTTATGTTGCATCTAACAACAAAATAGAAGATTTCAAATTTGAAGGTGTGCTATACAAGTATGTAGGTGGCGGCATAGAAGAAGGCATTACACGCTACCGTATAAATGAGAAGGTAAGGGTTACTAATCTTGAAAGAACAGTTGTTGACTCCATAGACAGGCTAGGGTATTGTGGCGGAGCAAATGAACTGGATGAAATATTAAAGATATGCCCGATTCTGGATGAATTAAAGCTACTGAAATATTTAGATGTGTACAATAAGAAGGTTCTTTACAAAAAATCAGGCTATTTCTTGGAACGCCATCAAGAGTCGCTTGGCATAACTGACAATACGCTGGATTCAATAGAAAAAAAAATTGGAAAAGCGAAGAAGTATTTAAACGAAGAAGCATCAAATGGGAGGGGAATACTCATAAAGCGATGGGAATTAATCGTTCCTAAGACATTGAAAGGGAAGGGGGATTTATTTGTTTAATTCAGACAGAAAGTACTATCCTAAATTATCAGAAAAAACAGGATTTCATAAAGATGTAATTGAGAAATTACATTGACTAATAGGCATTTTAGAATATATAAACAGCAATGCATTTTTAAGAAATAGACTTGTTTTAAAGGGAGGGACCGCGATAAATCTTACTATTTTCAATCTTCCAAGATTATCTATAGATATAGATTTTGATTTTCATTCCTATGACAGCCGCGAAGTAGTGTTAGAAGAAAGGGCTAAGGTTAGAGAATTTCTATATGGATATTTAGAGAGGGAAGGGTACAAGATTTCTCAAAAATCTAAAGATTATTTTGCTCTGGAATCCATTGTAGCTATCTTTCAAAATAATGCAGGAAATGTTGATAATATTAAAATCGAGACAAACTATTCTTTAAGGCATCATATTTTTCCAATAAGAATGAGAAAAATAAACACGGAGCTTTTTGGTGAGCTAGGAGAGGTTAGTACATTAAACGGGATTGAACTCTTAGCGTCTAAAACAGCAGCATTATTTAACCGGTTAGCTGCAAGGGATTTTTATGACCTTTATAACGTCAAAAGATATGACATTCTTTCTGAAGCAGACTACGAGGATTTTTGTAATGCACTTTTTTTATGGCTCAATATCAGGAGAGCCTGGCAAATTGACTTTTTCACCGAGTCGGGTGGATGACCTGAGAGAAAAAACAGTTTATCAGGATTTATATCCCATGCTGATAAAAAGTGAAAGACTTAACTTAGATTATGCGAAATCGGAAGTAAAAGAGTTGTTGTCAAACAGCATAACACTTGGCTCAAATCACAATGAGTACTTGAAAGAATTCTTTAAAAGAGCATATAGACCCGAACTATTATTCGCGGGTGACATGTTGGATAATATTAAAGAACATCCTATGGCAATTTGGAAAACTATGTAGCTGAAATGATAACAGAGATAGCTATAGTGGCTTTTGACTACACGTTTTGCAGGAACTACAATACTTGATGCATTTTCACTTGCATGTAGTGTGCTTGTAGGAGCGTTAGGGGGGTACCGCAGGGCCAGTTCTTGCGGTACTATTCCTAATTTAACCATTTAATCCCTTGAAGTACGAAAGTTTTTTATTTCTTGAAATTAAGTGAGATAGGAAGTTTGATTATATGATCAATATATATTTTATACAGCAAAAATGAACCCGCTAAAAAAATACACATGCATAAAACAACATGACATAACCGACTGCGCAGTGGCGTGTCTAGCTACAATATCAAAACAATACGGACTTTAAATACTATAACAAAAA
>JAJOKP010000051.1 GCA_021129775.1 Clostridiales bacterium | reverse complement strand
GAAGGTAACTTGCTATTATAAAAATGTATTTGAATTATACAAAAAGAAAGTGGTTGAGTATTGCAAATTAGTACTTGACTTAAAGAGGAGAATTTTATGTCAATTCAACATATCAAGGAAATTCTAAGTATATATGAGCAAAAAAGAAGAAAAGCGGAGAAGTTACAGGAAAAAAATATTCAAAATGTCTACGAGCGATTTCCTAGAATAGAGACTATTGATAATGAAATAAGAAAACTCGGGCTAATAATGACAAAATCTTTGTTGAAATCTTCAAGTAACGCACAAGCTATTTTTGAAAATTATAAGCAAAGGACTGATCAACTCTCACTAGAGAAAATTTCTATACTTAAAGAGAATTCTATTTCCATACATTTCTCCAAAATATCTTATAGCTGTGAATATTGTAAAGACACCGGTTTTGTTAACACTGGGAAAAAGTGTAGTTGTTTAAAACAACAATTAATCAACAAAGCTTATTCTTTATCTAACTTGTCAACAGTGCTAGAAAAAGAGAACTTTAATACCTTTGATCTTTCCCTTTTTGCTGATGTAGCACATGGAGCCCAACACTGTTCCCCAAGGCAAAACATTCTTGAAATACTTAGCATCTGTGAACATTTTGTTATGAATTTTAGTAAAGTCTCTCAAGAAAGCCTTCTGTTCTTTGGTCCTACTGGAGTTGGTAAAACTTTTTTAATCAACTGCATTGCGAAAGCTCTCTTAGATAAAGGTAAAATCGTTCTCTATCTAACTGCGATAAAAATGTTTGAGATACTAGAAGGCATTCGTTTTCATGCGACTAAAGACAAAAAAATCTATGATTTACTGTTCGATTCAGATCTCCTAATTATTGACGATTTGGGGACTGAACTCACCAATGCTTTTACTAATAGCGAGCTTTTCAACATAATAAACACACGTATTTTAATCAATAAAAAAACTGTCATCTCTACTAACCTAACGCCAGAAGACATTAAGGACAGATATGACGACAGGATTTTTTCAAGACTTCTTTCCAGTAAATACTGCTGTTTAAAATTCTACGGAGACGATTTAAGGGCGATGTAAAAAAACAAGCCCACATAGCAAAAGAATCTTTAATCGAAGTACGATCTAAAGCTCGCAAAACACTATGGGTGATTCTCATGAAGTTTGTCAGGCTTCGCCCAAGTCGTTATAAAGCGGGCTTGCTTTTTACAGAAAAACCTCTTCTCTTATTATTGTTTGACTTCGTTTCGGACCTACAGAAATTATTTTTACAGGTATTTTTAAATATTCTTCAATCTCTTCAACATATTTTTTGGCATTGATAGGAAGGTCTTCAAACCTCTTAATACCAGTAATGTCTTCTTTCCATCCATCCACTTCTTTATAGATAGGCTTACATTTTGCTAATTCTTTAATACTCGCAGGGAAATTATAAATTATTTTTCCTTCATATTCATAGCCCGTACAAATACTAATTTTATCAAATATGCTAAGCACATCTAAAAGCATTAAAGAAAGACTTGTCATTCCGTTTATTCTCGCTGTATACTTTAGAGCAACTCCATCAAACCAACCGCATCTTCTAGCCCTTCCAGTTGTAGTTCCATATTCATTTCCTTCTGCTCGAATCATATCACCCGTTTTATTAATCAACTCAGTTGGAAAAGGTCCAAAACCAACTCTTGTTGTATATGCTTTTACTACACCCATTATTTCACCTATATGCAACGGACTAACCCCTGCCCCCACACAAAAGCCTCCCGAAGTAGGGTGAGACGATGTAACATATGGATACGTCCCTAAGTCAATGTCTAACAAAGCACCCTGTGCTCCTTCAAACAAAACTTTTTTGCTCTCTGTTAGTGCTTCATGTGCCAAAATAGTCGTATCCGTTACGTAATCTTTTATCTGACTAGCGTAATGTGTGTATTCTCTGTATATGCTTTCCTTGCAAAATTTTTCTCCGCCATAGATTTTATCAATAATTTTATTTTTACGTTCAATTTGTGGAAACAATCTTTCTTTAAATGTATCGCTATCCATCATTTCACCTAATCTTATCCCTGTTCTTTCAATCTTATCCATATAGCATGGTCCGATACCCTTTTTAGTAGTTCCAATTTTTGCGTCTCCTCTTTCTTCTTCTGCTAAAATATCAATTCTTTTGTGATACGGAAATAATACATGTACCCTCTCGTCAATTCTAATGTTTGAAGTGTCAAGTCCCCTTTGTTTTAAAGCTTTTATTTCCTCCAAAAAAGACTGTGGATCCAGAACTACTCCGTTTCCAATAATATTTACTTTATTTTCATAAAGCACACCTGAAGGTAGTAAGTGAAAAGTATATTTGTTGTCTCCCACAATTACGGTGTGTCCTGCGTTATTTCCGCCTTGCGCCCTTACAATAACATCTGCTTGTTTTGCTAAATAATCGATGATTTTACCCTTACCTTCGTCTCCCCACTGCGCTCCAATTATTACAACTGATGGCATTGCTTTCACCTCACATTTATATTAAGTTTTTTACTCTGTTCACTATCTGCAAAATAATATTATCATATTACCTACCAATAATCAATCCAAATACGAATGGTTATTCCTGTTTTTCTTAAAGTGTTCGTATTCTTGCGTTAAAAAGTCGGGAGCCATAATTGCTAGCCCCCGATTTACTTGTTTTTACAGTATCCTGTCTCCACTAAAATCTCTACTTATCACTTTCAAAATATTTGTTTAAATCATTAACCAGATTGTCAATGTCTATACCATGAACCTTACCTGCATCTTCTATGCTCTCCATCGTTGCGCCTGGACAACCTAAACAATATAGTCCATATTTCATGAAAATGCCCGCTACTTCTTTGTCTTTTTTTAATACATCCATAATTGTCATATCTTTCGTTATTACACTCATTTTTCTCCTCCTCAATAAACACTATTTACTACGACTACGGCATAAACCCAGTTTCTGTGCCTGAATAAACAACAGACATATTTCATAAGAACCTACCTTAGTTCAACCTCAAGTTATGCCGCAGATTAAATAAAGTTTCTTTTATATTATTTCCATTTTCCAAGCTTTCATTAATATTAACATACCCTGTTCAACTTTACAATACTTTTGCTTGCTACTTCTTCATCTCTTTGGTTCTTCTTGTTACAGTTCAGAGGGTCGCTATCTATTGTCACCCTGAGCGAGCTTGCGAGTCGAATGGGTCTCTCTTTTTAGCAAACAAATCTCATATTAATATATTGTATCAAGACCACATCATCCAATATTTATTTTTGCGCGACTGTATATTTCGAGACCCATTCGACTCACTGCGTTCGCTCAGGGTGACAGGTCGAGTGGTGCTCTCAGCACATATCTTACCTCTGAACTGTGACTTCTTCTTTTTTAACTTAACTCTACTTTTTTTATCCACAGCTCGAAAGATCAAAACACTTGCATTTTTCATAGAAAAAGCATGTTGTACACATTATCCACAGGTTTATGCACAGATGTTCTGTGAACAAATCCTTTTCAACTTAATCCTCTCGGAATTTTTCGTAATCAAGAAACTTTTGATGCTGCCCTAACCAAATCAAGTTAATTGTTCCCGTTTCACCATGTCTATGCTTAGCGACAATAAGCTCAGCAGTATTTTTTCGCTCACTATCTGCATAATAATACTCATCTCTATACAAAAACATTACAATATCCGCATCTTGTTCAATTGCACCCGATTCTCTTAAGTCCGACAAAATCGGTCTATGATCCGATCTCAGTTCAGGCGCTCTAGAAAGTTGCGATAAAGCAACTACTGGGCAATCTAGTTCCTTTGCTAACATTTTAAGATTCCTTGATATCGCTGAAATCTCTTGCTGTCTGTTTTCGCTTCGTCTATCCCCCTGAATCAATTGTAAGTAGTCTATCAAAACTACATCTAACCCTTTTTCCATCTTCAGTCGCCGACACTTCGATTTCATTTCCATAACAGAAATTCCAGCAGTGTCATCGAAGTGAATCCTTGACTGCGACAAGGGTGACATTGCACTAGCAATACTCATCCACTCTTTTTCATTTAGGGTTCCATTTTGTATCTTCGTTAAGTCTACCATTGCTTCTGCGGCTATCATTCTTAACATCAGTTGTTCTTTTGACATCTCCAAACTAAAAATAGCAACAGAACCCTTCTCTCTTACCGCAACGTTTTGCGCTAAATTCATGGCAAACGCGGATTTACCCATCGCTGGACGAGCGGCAAGTAATACTAAATCTGTTTTGTTTAATCCATTCAGTTTTCTATCTACATCAATAAACCCAGTCGAAAGTCCTCTAATACCATCTTTATTTTGATAAAGTTTCTCTATTTGATCAAAAGTAATTGATAGCAATTCATCAACAGGCATAAACCCTTCGCTCTGTCTATTCTGCGACAGCTCAAAAATGTTTTTTTCCGCTTGCTCAATAATCTCTTCCACTTTAAATTCTGAGCTATATCCTAGTCCAATAATTTCTTCGGATACTTTGATAAGATTTCTAAGTGCTCCTTTTTTTTCTACTATCTCCGCATAATGTTTCACATTTGCTGCAATGGGTACACTTGAACTTAGACTTGAGAGATATGGAATTCCGCCAACGTCTTCTAATGTGCCTCTTTTTCTTAGTTCTTCTGTTAAAGTTATTAAGTCAACTGGTTCTTTTCTTTCAACTATATTACATATAGCTTCATAAATTTCTTTATGTGGCGTTTTATAAAAATCATCTGCTCTAAGCAATTCTTGAGCTTCAATCACTGCCTCTTGATCAAGTAGCATAGAACCTAACACAGACTGCTCTGCTTCTGTACTGTGTGGTGGAATTTTCCCAAATACATTAGTTTTCTCCATTACGCGTCCTCCCGTCTCTCTAAGGGTGTCGAGGGGACGTTTCGTTTGACATGTTTTTTTTATGCTCACAGTATACGTTTCAGACGAAACGTCCCCTTTACACCCCTCCAGATTCATGCAAGTTGCTACACTTCTTCACTCACATGAATTTTAATTTTACCTACAACTCCATGATACAGTTTTACGTCAATCGTTTTATTTCCAAGCTCCTTAATATGGTCTGTCATGTTAAGCTTTCTTTTGTCAACTTTAATATTATGTTGCTCTAATAACTTTTCAACTACCTCTTTTGATGTTACAGAACCGAACAGCCTTCCACCCTCACCCGCTTTTGCCTTGATTTTTACAGTAATACTATCAATTTTTTCTGCCAATTCTTTCGCAGCCTTAATTTCTCTATCTTTCTTATTTCTTTCGATCTCGCTTCTTTCCTCTAAGATTTTTAAATTTCCTTTTGTGGCTTCTTTCGCCTTTTTTCTAGGGAATAAAAAATTTCGTGCATAACCGTCACTAGCATTCACTAAATCACCTTTTTTACCTAAACCTTTGACATCTTCAATTAAAATTACTTTCACCTTGATCACCTTCCTCAAAATAATTATCAATAATTTCTTTTAGTTGCTTGTTTGCTTCTTCTATATTCTCTCCTTCTAATTGAGCCCCTGCTACAGTTAGGTGTCCTCCTCCTCCTAGTTGCTCTAAAATAACTTGAACGTTGATATTTCCCATAGATCTCCCACTAATAAAAATAGTCCCTTCTTTCTTACTCCCCAAAACAAAAGAGGCAGTTATTCCTTTAATATTTAGCAACTCATTCGCTGCTTGCGCAGCTACTAATTGTGTGTTTTCTCCACCTTTACAATTTGCTATTGCTATTATATTTCGATATATTTCAGCCCTTTTGACAATGTTGCTTCTTTCTACTATAGTATCAAAATCATCTTGAAATAATTGTTTAACAGAAGCTGTATCTGCTCCGGCTCGTCTTAATAATGCTGCTGCCTCAAACGTTCTTACACCAGTTTTAAAGGTAAAATTCTTTGTGTCTAGTGCAATCCCAGCCAACAGTGCTTCTGCCTCAATTTGTTCAATATTCATTTTATCATCCATATAATAAAGAAGCTCAGTAACTAGCTCACTTGTTGAGGAAACGTAAGTTTCATGATACCCTAAAACAGTGTTTTCAATAAACTCCATTCCTTTTCTGTGATGATCAATTAATACTATATTATTAGTATGTTTAAGCAGCTCTGGACATTCTGTAAAGCTAGGTCTATGCGTATCAACTACTACTACTAATGACTCTCTCTTCAAAAGCATCTTAGCTTCATCACATGATACAAATAGATTTCTATACGACCCACTCTCTATTATCCTATTATACAGTCCCTCTATAGAGGGATTAGATTCATTTAAGACCACATAGGCTTCTTTATTAAGATTTTTTGCAGCCCTATATATTCCCATTGCAGATCCTAATGCGTCAAGATCAGAGTGTTTATGCCCCATAACTAACACAATATCCGCTTGCTCTATCAATTGTTTCAAAGCGTGTGAAATGACTCTGGATTTTACTTTAGTGCTTTTTTCAACAGCTTTAGTTTTACCACCGTAAAAACTTGTTTTTTCTTTTCTTTTTACAACCGCTTGATCTCCGCCTCTTCCAAGCGCCAAATCCTTTGAGGCATTTGCACATATTCCTATTTGCACTGGATTATCACCAACCATTCCTATACCTATGCTTAAAGTTACAGGAATTTTGTTCCCTACGCTAATTTCTCTTGTTTCATCTAAAATAGCAAATTTTTTCTCCTCTAGTGCTTGTACGTGCTTATTTTCGAAAATAATAATGAATTTATCATTGGTGTATTTCCTTGACAATCCCTCTATACTAGCAACCCAAAGGTTTATTTTATTCTCGATTTCTGCAATAAGCAACGGTCTATCTGTTTCCTCAGTATTATGCATTACCTCATCATAATTATCTACTTGAATCAAGGCTACAATTAGCTTCGAATCCAAATATTTCTTGCTAATCTCTATATCTTTTGTTTTATCAATCCAGTACAACATTATAATGTACTTAGCTTCTTGCTCATTTGTTATTTTCACAATGTTGTAAACGGGTTTAAAATAGCCACTTCTTATTTTAACCTCGCCTGCTTCATTGGCTTTGTTTTGCAAAACATCTTTTAGAATAAAACTCGGTATAACATTTTCTATATTGTTTTCTAGCAAATCATTTTTGCCTACCATTTCTACAAACTGTGGATTGTACCACGTTATTGTCCCATCAAATTCTATAATTGTCAAGGGCATTGGCATATTTAAAATAGCCTGTTTTGTCGCAGAATCGACGTCAGTCGATAATTCTTCAATATACTTAGTCCATTCTTTTCTCTTAGTATTACCTGCGCTAAAATTATACCAAATCAAATAAACAATCATAACCATTCCAATTATCCCTATTATTGGTTCATATAGAAAAGTTGTTGAGACAAGCATAAATATAATAATCAAATATATCCTAGTATCTGGTATTAAAAACTTGCTAATGCCTCTCTTCTTCAAAATATCTCCTCCTACGTCAAAAAGCTACTTTCGCAAACTAAATATCGAATCTAACACTCCTATAAATGAGGTTAACGTCATAATTGGTGCTATTAAAATAATAACGAGCGTCAAAAAAATTCTAGCAGTCTTATTAAGTTTCGCTTTTTTCATGTAATAATTTATTAAAGCAATTCCTTGCATAAAGAAAACAAAAACAAAAATTACGACCACATTCATAATAAGCGCCTCATGATATAGCCCCTCAACATATCTTGTGAGAAAAGATAAAACGAAAATAATGAAAGATCCAAAGACAATATTCTTGGGTAGTTTAAAATTGCTAAACTCGTATATCGGCTTTTTTTTAATTCCAAACCTTTTTAGGCACGTCAGGCATAGATAGTAATTCGCAAAAGCGAACACCATAGCTTGAATAATAAGTATCGCAGGTATCATCATTACGAAATAACTTATCATTTTATCTGTTTCTATTTCTATTGCCGATAGATTCATACTCAAAAGCATTTGCTGTTGGTGAATCAACACTTCTTTCATTACTTCAGTTAAATTAGTTGTAATATCAACTCCGCCAATCATTTGGAGAACAAAGATTGTTGACACCGCTGATGCCATTGTACCAATTGCAACCACAACAACTGGCTCTTTATCTTTTTTTATGTAAATTCCCATGGCAACTGTTATAGGGAGTAGCAATATCAGCATAAATACAGCATAGACTGGTCCTAGTAAAATGCCTTGCAATAAACTTGCCAAAACAATAGATAAGAATGAGTACCTAATTCTATACCTCACTCCTAAAAAAATAAATGGCACTGGCAATAAAACCAAAAATGCAGATAAAAATGGGACAAACGCACCAACTAACACAAAAACAGAGACTATCCCCGCAATCAAGGCAGCTTCAATCAAAGCTCTTTTGCTGCATTCCTTTTGCTGCTTCACTTATTAACACCTACCTTTATCTTATTTTCACTAGCTAGTCTTTTGTACCTATTCTTCTTGTCTTTCCGCTATTATGTTAAATTTAGACAAAGTCTCTTCAAGGTTATTCATCCACACAAACATTTTGACTATCTCTTCAGTTGGGTACAAATTTACATTTTTCCCAAATTTTATTCTGTTCTTTATTTTGCTTATATGCTTTATTTCATTCAATAAATTAGTTGTTCCCTTATTATATACCATTTTCTGCTCAATGTCTTTGTGTTCACATAATACTCTTTTAATACTTTCTAAATCTTCCCTATACAAATCTACAACTCTTTCGTCCATTTCTTCATGCATCACCCCATAAATATTGTGTAAATATTCAACCGTTTTTTTCAGCATTTTAAGAATTATTTGTTTTTCTTTATAATTATTATTGCTGTATATTCTTATTCTCTCTTCTTTTGATTGAAGGATTAAGAAGTCTGTTGCTTCATTTAACTCTTTTTCAATACTGCATATTTCCTCTTGACTCAGAGCTTCTATGCTATGTTTTTTTTCTAAGATGCTGTCAAATAGTTTAATATGAATATTCCATATCTTCCTTGTTGCGCTAGCCATTTTAGTCGTTACTTTTTCTATATATGCAGGCGGATAGATAAAATAATTAACTGATACAGCAATTGTTATCCCTATTATAGTTGCTAATAATCTATTTAATGTATGGTAAAAATAATTGCCTTCAACGTATAGGTAAACAGAAATAAATACAATTCCTCCAATAATCACAGATTCTTTCCATCCTAGTTTATTTATAATCCATATGACTATGATTACTCCGACCCCTGCAAACAAAAAATTTGTTGGGTAAATCAACAAAAGGAGAATCCCAACAAAAGCTCCAATAAAAGTTCCTAATATTCTGTTTAACCCTATTTTCCATGAATCTGAAATTGATGGTTGTATTGTTATTATTGAAGTGATAATAACAATGAAAGGGCTCTCAATCCCTAAAACATCTGCCGTTAACATAGATAAACTTACTGCAATGCCCGTCTTAATTGTTCTAAGTCCTATCTTCATTATACCACCCTTAATCATATATTTTTTACCTCAAAAACCAGTCTGCTTCTCTTTTCTTACTAGCTCCATTTATTAATTATGTCCTCTTTTGCAAAGATTCACGCTTGTTTGCGTGTCTGCCTTGCTTGAGTGCAGCGCACAAACAGGCACAGGCAGGCGAGCAAGACATGTTTCTTGACTTTAGTCATAAACGGTCCAGTTATCCTATTATATACACTTTTAATATTAACTACAACATTATATTCCCTTTTCTTCTCACAAATTTAAGGAGTAGTTGACAACTACTCCTTTCCTCTGCTTTTTAAAAGATTACGCGACTGAAATAACACATGTCTACGGTCTTCACATTTTTATGAAAACCTCCAGATTTTGCTGTTAATACAATTCTTTTCTCTCTTCTTTAGCTTTTTTCAAAAGATAAATATATCTACTCTTTGTTGCATCTAAATTGTATACCGCAAAATCAATCAAATCTGGGTCTGAAACGCTGTGAAAAAAACTTTCTGCATTTTGCCAGTCTTCATGTGCTTTATGTACAAGATTTGCGTAAGTGTCATTTCCCCTCAACTGCTCTTCTTGTTCTTCAAACACTCGACTGTATAAGGTTCCTATTGATGTTGAAATACTACCAGAAATATTCCCCTTACTCCCACTACTATGCTCTTCACTTTTCATCTAATCTCTCCTAATAGTTTTTATACTATTAGTTTAACCATTTATTTCTTTTTTATATCCTGACATAATTGCTCCGCCTCATCTGTCACCAGTCACAAGCGACCCATCAATCAAATCTACTTCAATAATTCTGAAAACTCTTCTAAAGTCAAACCATTGTCTACATTTCTTCTGTTAAGCCTCATTAAATCATCTCCGACCCTTACAAATCCATCCATCTAAAACCATCTTTAAAAATTGATCCAGTTGGAGTTTTTTATCCGGCCTAAAGGTTTCATCTGCAAACCCCTCTACAATACCTAATCTAAGTAAATCCTCGACATCATTATTGCTCCAATGTGCTTCCATATCTGTAAACTTGATTGCTAATTCTCGTCCAACATAATTGTCTGTATGTGAGTGTACTTCTAATACTCTCTGTGTTTTTTCTTCCATACTTCCGAAAATAGATGTTGTTGAATTTAAGAATAAGACAAGCACTAAAACCATAATTCTTACTTTTTTCATCCACGTGTCTCCTTTTTATAACGATTTGGACAGAAAACCTGCCCCTCGTGCGGTACTCCAGAGTCGGCGCACAAGCAGGATGAATGCCTGACAAACTTCAAAAGAATCATCCCCTAAAACACCTCAAAAGGAAATATAACATGATTTTATCACATTAAAATAGGAAATGCCAGTAAATAATCCTACTGTAAAGCTCAAATATAATTTCGCACCGCAATAGGATTGTTAGTTGTAAAATATTTTTTTCTCGTCTTTTTTTCTCCAATTTCTTTATCCTTATAGCTTGTTCCTTCTTCCTGTTTTTTATTCAATTAAGTGATAACTCAAGATAAAGAATTAGAATAAAAAACAAGAGCGACTTTCTCTCACTGCCGCTCTTAAAATTAATTACTTATTAACTCATTTTTATTCATTTAGCTTGCTTTTACGAGTTTTATTCCTAGATGAATGCTCCGAAAAAACATTCGTAAACTTTAAATTTCTTTATGATATACAAGTGTAGCAAAATCTTTCACTTTATACGTTTCATACCTCATGCCGACCACTTTGTAGTTTTGCTTAATTCCAAAAGAAAGGGATGCAAAATTTGGTTCTGGTCCTATAATTGTTTCCGATAAAAGATAGCTCACACCTTCTTTCTTGGCATCCGCAATCACAACGGAAAACAAAACACTTCCTATCCCTCTTGCTGTAAATGGAGCGTAAACTGCAGTTTTATCTACAAAAATAAAATCATCAGTTTTGCTTACATCGAATTTTGGACTCCAATAAACTTCTTCCATCCATCCTTCATTATTCTTTAACCATTCCTCTTTAGTGTTGATAATAAAAAATCCTATTATTTTATTGTTAGGTTTAAATCTCGCTACATAAAAATATTTTAATTCAAGAATGTCTTGCAATAATTTAGCTTGATAAAACTTGGGATCACTTTTATAGTCGTCCATTAAAAACCCTTTTGTTGCAACCTTCTTGCTCTGACCTACACTACAAGCGACATGATATATTTCTCTGACGTCCACGGGTTGTGCTTTGCTAACAGCAATGTTATCCTGGGATAATATCAACTTTCCCATTCTGCTTTGTTCAAATTCGTTTAAGTATTCAATAATAAAACCTCCTATAATGCTAATTTTCGCATGTTAATTGTATATATTGCATCTTCAAATTCAGACGCAATTACTCTTCCTAAAGTAAATTAGATATTTTGCTAAACAACAAATATACCAACATATATATTAGATTTTTATTTAGGCATCCCCAAAAAATCGCAAGCTATTCCGAATGGACAAATGAAATGTAAAAATTAAGAAACTCCCATATACAAATGAGTGACTTTTACACCGCGGTCATTATATTACGTACGTATTCTAATTTGTTCAATCATATAATATTTATTTCAAAAAGTCAATACAGACATGCTTGATAAAAAAGATTCTTTATATATTGGTTACTGTTCAGAGGCAAATATTTAGCACGCTATGTCACCCGCTATACATCAATTTAATACAGATCCTCACGTTACTTCGCTCCTCAGGATGACGAGAAAAGAGGCGTGGGGCACAAAGTAGATACATCTGACAATAACTTTTTTTCTCTTCTCTTTTTCCAATCAGTTTTTTGTTTTTCTCTTAAAAATCTTTTTTTCTTTTAGTTCTTTTATCTTTTACTTCTTTTCCACTTCTTTCTTTCAATGCGTATTTTTCAACGGTTAGCGTGGGAGTAGTGATAAGCATCAAGGATAGTAGTAATAAGTATTAAGGCTATTGTCACTAGGTTTTCCTTAACTCTTAACCTACTGCTTCCCTTTCCTTAAATCTTAATCCTACTTCTAAATCTTAAAGAAGAGCTTAGACTTTTCGCCCTAGCTCTTTGTTTTTTTCTGTTACTTTTTTTCTGTTTACTGTCTCAAAATATGCCACCGCCGAAGTGGAGCATACATGGTTTTGTTTCCTTTTGTTTTGTTGTTTTTTCGCTCCAGAAGGTGAAGTTGGGGTGACTTTATTATCTTTTAAGTAAGTTTATTGTTTTTTGGTGCAACTTTATTATACAAGTACATAGTAGGGTTAAGTTTTAAGGCTGTATCCTAGCGTTTGGTAACAGCCACTTTTTCCAAACATATTTACCACTAAACCTTCTACCCCTTAGTTTCCGTCCCCCTAAGGGGTCTGAGTGTTTTAAAAAGTAAACAAAATGTTATTTGGTATAAGACAGGTGCTATTTCCGTCCCCCTAAGGGGTCTGAGTGTTTTAAAACATAAACCCTGTAAGCGACATGTCGTAGTTTTCTTGTTTCCGTCCCCCTAAGGGGTCTGAGTGTTTTAAAAACAGAATAGATATTCTAACATCATAACAAAATAAGTTTCCGTCCCCCTAAGGGGTCTGAGTGTTTTAAAATACATTTAGTTAATAAAGTAAGAAACCTTG
>JAJOKP010000025.1 GCA_021129775.1 Clostridiales bacterium | reverse complement strand
AGAAAAAAGAGGCAAATGATTAATCATTTGCCTCTTTTTGTGTACCAGGGGGACGGTTCTTGCGGTGCTTTCCCATTTTATCCTTTTATTTACTGTAGGTACTTCTCTTTTCTTTTTTGATGCATGGCAGAGATTTACTAAATTCGCTAGATACCCTTAATACGTGCGATCAAATAATTTTTGCAAAACAGCAAACAAGTGTTAATATATTGGTAGAAATTAGTGGTTCATTTTTTTATGGGCATCAATTTTATAGTATGAATACATATATCATTGATTCAGGGAAAACTTAATAGGTATATTTGTTTGTAGTCGGCGTACCAGGCTTTATTTTGAGAAAACTGGGAGTAAACAGTATTAAACTTGATATCTATTAGGTATATAATGGGGGTTAAAGATAATGAAGGAAACTAAAAAAACTATTACGGCAATTATGATTGGCGCTGGTGCTAGAGGAATGACAGTTTATGGTGAATACGCATTAAAACGTCCAGGAAAGTTGAAATTCGTAGCGATTGCTGAGCCTATTAGAGCCCGAAGAGAAAAATTTGCACAGCTTCATGAAATTCCCGCAAATAAGTGCTTTACAAGTTGGGAGAAGTTACTACAAAAAGAAAAATTATCTGAAATTGCTTTTATTTGTACACAAGACCAAATGCATATTCAACCCACAATTATGGCGTTAGATTTAGGGTATAATGTGTTACTAGAAAAACCCATGGCGCACACTCTAGAAGGTTGTATCGAAATTGCTAAAAAAGTTGAAGAAACTGGTAAAACGCTTGGTATTAGCCATGTTTTAAGATATACTAATTTCTTCTCGACTATTAAGGATGCCATTCAAAAAGGGTTACTGGGGGAAATTGTAAATATTTCACACCACGAAAATATAAGTTGGTTTCATATGGCGCACAGTTTTGTTAGAGGAAACTGGAGGAATGTAAAATCGTCATCCCCTATGATATTAGCAAAATGTTGTCATGATCTCGATTTATTATTTTGGTTAGTTGGTGATTTACCCAAAAAAATTAGTTCGTTTGGGAGTTTGATACATTTTAATTTAGACAATGCTCCTAAAAACTCTCCAAAATACTGCGTAGAAGGATGTCCTATAGAAGAAACTTGTTTATACTACGCTCCAAGAATTTATATTGATATAATCCCTATGATACAACTATTAGAAAAAAGCGGAAAAAAGGGATTTAAATTTCTCGCTAATCTGAGAAAAAATCATTTGCAAATTTTAACTGGGCTGAGTAAATCAATTAATCTATTACAACGATTGAGATATTGGAGAGATTGGCCCGTAGAGCCGCTTTATTCTGGACTTCCTGAAGAAAGCACCGAAGATTACTCTGATGAAACGAAAATGAAAATATTAAAAACGAGCCCTTACGGTAGATGTGTATATAAATGCGATAACGATGTAGTTGACCATCAAGTTGTTAATATTGAATTTGAAAATAAAGTCACGGGCAATTTAACAATGCATGGGTTTAGTGAGCAGGAGGGGCGTACATTAAGGATTGACGGAACTAAAGCTACGTTAATTGGACAATTTTTTAATGCGGGGCAGAAAATCACCTTATTTGATCATTTTTCAGGCACTGAAAAAGTAATTTTTTATCAGCAACTCTCTCTTGATAGTTCTGGTCATGGTGGCGGTGATTTTGCATTAATAGATGCTTTCTTGGAAACCATAGTTGACGATGGGCAAGCTCAGCCTTTAACAAACGCAAACGAATCCTTAGAAAGTCATCTCATGGCTTTCGCTGCTGAAGAATCACGCTTAGAAGAAAAAGTTATTAAAATGCAGGAATTTCGTACAAAGATGCACTAAGGTGTATCAGAGAGAAGGTTCGTGCTGCACTTTTTAGTGTACTACTTGACTTCTGCAGAAAAAAAGGACTAAAAACCGCCTTAAACTTATTAATATCAATGAGTTTAAGGCTTTTGATTTTGTCAGATAGTTATCGTGTGAAAAATCATTTTTTGGCTCTCCCTAAAACTTTACGAGAGATGACTTATAAGGAATACAATGTGGATAAAATAGATAAAATGCTCATAGGAGAAAGAAATAAAACAATTAAAGAATATATAGTGAACTCGTCCAACTACGCTGAACATCGGGGAATCAGATGGGGATTCTACCCCACCTGATTGATAGTTCCCATTTAAAGAAGTGGGAGTCTTAACTTTGAAACACAAAGGACGGATAAAAATACAAATATACGGTAACTAAGTAGAATATTAGGGATGGGAAAAATAATAATTGAGAAAGCGATTAAAGAAGACAAGTGAAATTCTCTACTTGCGTTGTATTATGTGTTTTGTAGAAAATTTATAGAAAAACACAATATTTTAACTGAATTATTGTAAAATGTGATAAACTAAAGTATAAGAAAGAATTCTAGAATGTACTGTTTTGAGATTTCTAGATTTTTTCTATCAAATCATGGGGAAGGTGAAAAATTTGAAGATTCCATATGGAATATCAAATTTTAAAGTTTTAAGAGAAGAGAAGTATCTATACGTAGATAAAACGAAATATATTGAAACTATTGAAAATTCAAACAGCAAATATCTCTTTTTTATTAGACCACGTAGATTTGGTAAATCATTGTTTTTATCGACCTTAGAGCACTATTATGACATTAACTCTGTAAATGAATTTCAAGAATTGTTTGGAGACTTGTACATCGGGAGCAACCAGACCTTAATGAAAAACAAATACTTAATTCTGACACTGGATTTTTCAGGACTAAACACTGATAGCAAAGAAAAATTGGATGAATCATTTAGGCTTAGGTGTTTGAGTGCTATTGATTTTTTTATTGATAAATACAATGAATTATTTTTTAATCCTACTGAGTTAAAAAATAAGATAAATAAGACAAAAGATATTAGTGCAATGTTAGAGCTCGTAGTTAGAGAAGTGCAAAAAAAGAATAGAAAAATCTATTTAATAATTGACGAATACGACCATTTTGCAAATGACATAATTGCGATGGGAGATGGTTCCTTCTATAGAGGCATAATCAGAGCAACGGGTTTTGTTAGGGATTTTTACGAAACAGTAAAAATCGGGACCAAAACAGTAATTGATCGAATATTTATTACTGGAATATCACCAGTCATGTTAGATGATTTAACTAGTGGCTTTAATATTGCTTCAAATGTTACACTAGACAGGGATTTAAACGAAATGCTAGGTTTTACAGAAAAAGAAGTGAAAGAAATAGTTGATAATTGTGCTATAGAGAAATTGATGAATAACAGCAACATATGCATAAAAGAAACTGAACTAATGCAAGAGTTAATGAAAAATTACAATGGATATTTATTTAATAAAAACGCAGCACATAGAATGTATAACCCTGATATGGTATTATATTTCTTTGACCAGTGGGAAAAGAGCGATGCATATCCTGAGAAACTAATTGACGACAATGTAAAAACTGACTACGGACGACTGAACCGATTAATGATTAATGAAAACAACAGAGAAAAATTAGAAGAGATAATCAAAAATGACGGAATTGTAGCAAAAATTGTTACTAGATTCTCATTCGACAATATGAATGACGAAGATAATTTTGTTTCATTATTATTTTATATGGGGTTGCTAACTAATGACTCAATTATATATGGGGAGACAAAATTAAGAATACCAAACTACGTAACAAAAGAAATCTTTTGGGAATATTTTAACAAGAAATTAAGGAAAGAGCATTCACTAAGACATAGCACAGAAGAACTTGCAAAAAGTATTTGGCAAGCAGGAATTCACGGAGAAATCGAACCTTTTATCGATTTTATTAGCACCAACGTACTAAAAAAACTCTCTAATCGTGACTTAATACAATTTAATGAGAAATATATAAAAATGATACTACTGTCCTATTTAGTAATGAGTAATGTGTTTAGACCAAATAGTGAAAAAGAAATAGAAAATGGATATATTGATCTTTACTTAGAGAAAGACGTACGTACACCAGAGACAGAATACGAATGGCTGCTAGAACTTAAATACCTAAAAAAGAGCGAAAAAAAACAAATAAAAGAAGCGGAGATAGAAGGTTTAAAGCAGCTAAGGAAATATGCTAATAGTAGTGAATTTAAAGGCAAAATGAACCTTAGAAAAGCGCTAATAATATTTAGTGGTAAAAGTGACTATCTGATTGTTGAAGATTAAGACTAGTGGGCGGTTCTTTTAGGGATCAATCGGAGGTTTTGCCCCGAAAATGGTACAACCATCAGTTTTGGAGCTATCGTTGCGTGCAACATCGTACCTATTATCGGAGATCTTTGTTCGTCACATCTTTAATGCGAAATTATATCAATATCGTGTTCTTTTTCTATGCCTTCAATATTTATTACTAACTTAATAGGAAGGGCAATAATCATTTGATGAGGTTCGCTTATCCACCCCATGTCTGAATGTATAGGCAAAGGCACAATGTTATTGGGGAGTCGTTTCAGCCTCGTTTTTCCTTCTTTTATTTCCAGCACAGCTGTGTACTCGATGTCACCAACAAAAAAAGTGAATTCTTGTAAATATAATTCATTTTCGTTAATGAGATGAAAACGGTGAATTTCCTTGCCATCAATATTGATAACAATATATTTATCAGAATCAGAATCTGTAAAGAGGAAAGGGATAAATAGCATAGATAAAATACTTATTGAAGCGATGGTGAATATTAGTATTTTATCGTAGATTGTAAAATGTTTCATAGCGCTAGCCTCCTGTTGGTTCCCTTGCCACCCCTTCTAGCTTAGGAGTCAAGCTTGACAAGTTGAAAAAGCATGTGATTTTAAGATTGGCTTTGTCAACTTGTCAAGCCTGACCCCGTTTTGACCCTGACCCCATTTTGACCTCCTCATACTTGTCACCCTTGGCATCCCATACTTGACAAGGGACTAGTTTTCACCATAGTCTTAATATATAATATTATACAGGAATTAATAATAGGATACAATGTTAAGGGAAATATTTAATACAAAGAGTTGCGAGGTGGTAGTTGAATGAAAAAAGATGAATTAAGAAGAACAGTAGAACGTGGCTTAGGTGGTATGCCTGAAGTAAAAGCTACGGAAAGAAAGAAATGGCTAGGCGAATTTAGAGAACGAGTTATATTGGGACTAACTTTAAAACAATGTAGAGAAGAACAGTCATTGCACTATGTAAGAGAAGTTTTAAAAGACTCAATGGCAGATAAACTGATTGTCAATAACAAAATACCAATGAGTATTATATCGAAATACATGAGATTGGCAAATGAGATGGAAAAAGATTTTATTTCAAGAGTAGCACAATGTGAAGATGCTATGGGAGTTGTAGTAGCAAGTACAGTGGCGATAGAACGAGAAAATATAGATTTAGTAAAAGACAAATTGCCTATAAAATTTATCAGCATTAAAGGGAAAAAAATATGTCAGAATTGTTCACGTGAATTATACATAATAGCGCCAGAGCATGTAGAAAATTTCACAAAAATTACTTTTTTGGATAAGATATTAGGTATAGAATGCGCTGCATGCCAGAAATGAAAAAACATCGAAAATTTTGATGTTTTTTTTATTTTTTTTTGCATAGCATCTTTAATTTCGGTTAATAATGATAATACAAGAGAAGAGAAAGTCGTCAATAAGATGTTTTTTGTCCCCCCTTAACATCATTGCGAGACATAATGCTCTTCTCTTTTTCAATAAAGTATAACGTAGATAACCTGCCCTTTTGAATGGGGGATGAATGACAAACAATTTTCAGGAGGTAAACCTACGCAAATTTTTTAAATATATTTATTATATTTTAGAGGAAATAACAAATAAATGGCAAAAACTAATAATGAAAGGAGGTGAAGTTGATGAAACTTGATAAAAATGATAATGAGAAAGAAAATGGTGCGAAAAAACCAACAAAATATTTTTCGCATAAAATGGGTTTTTATGTTATATTATTTTTCTGTATCAGTATTGTCGCAGTGAGTGCGATGTGGGGAAATCAACAGATGAGAATCACTTAAATATTGAAGAAATTGCTGAGGGGCCAGATGAATATCAGCCTGAAGTAAGATTAGTTGAAGATGATATTACAAATGAAGAAAAATTAAATGCAGAAATTGCAAAAATTATGATTGCAAACTCAGTGGTAGATGAAAGTGAAGCACTCGAAACAAGTGAAAAATACGCAGAAAATGATAGCAATACCAAAACGGCTGTCACTGAAGAAAAACAAAACGCTCAAGTGAATGCCAAAAACGAGAGCGAACAAGAAGCGCAATGTCAAGAGGAAGTTGTGTCTGTGATGGAAGAAAAATATGTACAAGTTATGACTATGTCTGTGATTGGACAGATAGGTCTACCATTTGCTGATGATAGATTAGTTTTCCATAAAACATTAGAGCTTTGGAGCACACACAAAGGCATAGATATCACGCAAAAGAAGGAGTACCAGTAAGAGCAGCGTTAGAGGGTGAAGTTGTAGAAATAATAAATGATACTATTAAGGGGATAACCATTACTGTAGCTCATTCGGGAAATTTGAAGACGCAGTATAGCAATCTTTCGACTGACGAAATGGTAGAATTAGGTGACATTGTTACAAAAGGACAAATCATTAGCGGGGTAGGAAGAAGTGCGTCGAATAAATTAGAAGAAGGACCACTATTACATTTTCAAGTTATAAGGGATGGAAAAATGATAGATCCGCAGAAATTTTTAGTTTCAAATCCTTAAGCATTGATTTTCAAGATTGTCACTTTCATAAGTGGTGATTCCTTGTTTCGGTTCACTTTAAGAATTAATTCTAAAATTGAGACATCCTTCATATTATAAATTAAAGTACTATATTGAAGGGGGTTTCGGTTTTGAAAGACTATATAGAGAACAGAGTTGTGGAAATTGCAGAGTTTATTGTTAGTGAAAGAGCGACGGTTAGAAAAACAGCAGGGATTTTTGGAGTGAGTAAAAGCACTGTTCACAAAGACGTAACAGAAAGATTGCCAAAGATAAGCCCTCTTATGGCAAATCAAGTAAAGACTGTTATGAATGTAAATAAAACAGAAAGGCATATTCGTGGTGGGAGAGCGACTAAACTGAAATATAAATTGATGGAAAAGTGACTGATATAATTAAAACTTCAGGTGAAATTCTGGAGTTTTTTGCGTTATAAAAAATCATATAGAAAATAAAAAAAATGAAGGTATTTGTATTATAATGTCGAAATAGATAATAAAATAGTTGTTTCGTATAATTAATGAGGAGGGTCCCAATGTTTGGTGCACATGTAGGAATTGATCTTGGCACAGCAACTGTGCTAGTTTTTGTGAAAGGTAAGGGGGTTGTTATTAGAGAACCATCAGTGGTTGCTATAGATAAAACTACTGATAAAATACTAGCAGTAGGCGAAGAAGCAAGAAGAATGCTTGGACGTACTCCAGGCAATATAGTTGCTATACGACCCTTAAAAGACGGTGTCATTTCGGATTATGAAATTACAGAGAGAATGTTAAAGTATTTTATTAAAAAAACTATCGGAAGCAGTTGGTTCTTTAAACCAAAAGTAATTGTGTGTGTTCCGAGTGGGGTAACTGAGGTAGAAAAAAGAGCAGTAATTGACGCTACAAATGAAGCAGGGGCAAGAACAACCTATCTTATTGAAGAACCGATAGCTGCTGCGATAGGTGCAAAGTTGGATATTTCAAAACCCAATGGTCATATGATAGTAGATATTGGGGGTGGAACTAGTGATATTGCAGTTATTTCCTTAGGTGGTATTGTTGTAAATACATCAATTACAGTAGGAGGGGACAAACTTGATGAAGCTATTATTCGCTATATGAGGAAAAAACATAATGTAATGATTGGTGAAAGAACTGCTGAGGATATAAAAATTAACGTTGGCACAGCGCATAAAAGAGAGAATGTGAGCCTGAACGTAAAAGGGAGAAATCTAGTAACTGGTCTTCCTGTGAGTATTAAAATTGTTGGAGAGGACATGGCAATCGCTCTAGAAGAAGTTGTATTAAAGATTTCTGATGCAATACAGGGAGTGTTCGAGAGAACTCCACCTGAATTGATTTCGGACATTGCAGAACACGGAATACTAATGACAGGCGGAGGAGCACTATTACACGGATTAGATGAATTCATAGAAAAAAGAACTGGAATACATACTTATGTGGCTGATAATGCTATTTCTTGTGTTGCCGAGGGAACGGGAATAGCTTTAGAATCACTTCATTTATACGAAGATAATTTGATGACTATTAAGCTAAAATATAGGTGATAAGATTAAAGTAATAGACGAAATTAGTCGATATTGTTGAAGAAGAAAGATATGGAGTGTGATTTGTATGTTAAGAGGTCTGTATACAGCTGTTTCAGCAATGCAAACGACTGAGAAAAAGATAGATATAGTAACCAATAATATTGCTAATGTAAATACTACTGCATTTAAAAAAGATGTGGTGCTAACTGAATCTTTTCCAGAAATATTACTAAGCAAAATTAATGGAAGAATACCAGCGTCGCCGTTCACTAACAAACCTTTAACTATAACCCAGTTGAATGGTTCGTTTCATATTTCGGGTGATATAGGGTTTTTTGCTGTGGAGAGTCCATTAGGTAAAAGCTATAGTCGTGAGATTAGTTTTGCAGTATCAGAAGATGGCTATTTGAAAACATTTAGCAGAAATGCAAATGGTGAAGTAGATACCACACTTGGGAACTTTGTGCTTGATACTAATGGGAAACGAATATTAGTAGGAGAAAATCCGTTGGAAATTGGCGAGTTAGGTCAAGTTATTGTGAATGGGCAAGTGGAGGCCTTGTTGCTAAATAGAGGCGCAAGAAATACTATAGGTACAATCAATAGTGGTCAACGCCTTAATAGAGTCCTAACGAATTTTAATCAAGGCACACTTGAGCAAACAGGAAACAATCTTGATTTTGCAATTTCAGGTTCTGGATTTTTTAAAGTTCTAACTCCACATGGAGAGATGTACACAAGAAATGGGAATTTTACCTTAAATAACAATACTGAGATAGTAACTGCAGAAGGATATTTTCTTGCGGGAAGATATGGTTCAATTTTAACTGAGGGCGCTAACTTTCAGTTAAGTGACAGCGGACACATTATTGTTAATGGAGAAAATATTGATCAACTAGAGGTAGTTAATATAGAGAATATTCAAGACCTAAGAAAACATGGCGGTGGATACTTTGAAATAGAAGAAAATGCAGAATTGCAATTAGTTGAATTTACTGGAAGCATAAAACAAGGTGCGTTAGAGAGTTCAAATGTTAGCACGATTAAAGAAATGGTAGAATTAATAAGTATACATAGAACTTTTGAGTCTAATCAAAGAGTGGTTAGAGCATATGATGAAATATTGCAAAAAGCTGTTAACGACATAGGAAGAGTATAATAGGCAGTGTAAAAAGGTCTACGAAAAAGTCGCTTTTTTGTCACTTTTGACACTACAGTATAATATATGGAGGCGTGAAAAATGAGAGCATTGTGGACAGCAGCATCAGGTATGAAAGCGCAACAATTAAATATTGATATTATTTCTAATAATTTAGCTAACGTA
This sequence comes from Clostridiales bacterium, assembly GCA_021129775.1. GTDB lineage: Bacteria > Bacillota > Clostridia > Peptostreptococcales > NVVX01. The sequence continues at coordinate 3,500 of JAJOKP010000025.1, read as the reverse complement.
AATACTACATCTTTTAAAAGGCAGAGGCTAGAGTTTAAAGATTTGCTTTATGCTACGCTTAGAAAGAGTAATTTGGTAGAAGGTGCAGGAACACCCGTAAACCTTCAAGTGGGGCACGGTGTTATGGCGTCATCGACAACAAGACAATTTACTATGGGAAGTTTAGAACAAACTAACAATCCTCTTGATTTGGCAATAAAAGGAGACGGCTTTTTTGTGATTCAAGCACCTAATGATGAAATGTTATACACGAGAGATGGTAATTTTAAACTGAGCGTAGATGGAGACGAGACTAGGCTCGTAACGTCGGGTGGATATACAGTTCTTTCTGACGCAGAGGATGAAATAATTTTTGAAGAGGGCATGGTGGATTTTGCAGTTTCAGAAATGGGAGTTGTTTCTGCCACAAATGCAGACGGTGAAATAGAAGAGATAGCAACTATCAAACTAGCTAACTTTATTAATGTTGAAGGATTAGAAGCTAGAGGAAAAAACTTATTTAGTGCTACTGTAGCTTCAGGGGAAGAAATATTTATGGAACAAGAAGGTAGAACAACATCTATAATGCAATCTTTCTTAGAAACTTCTAACGTACAAATTGTTGACGAAATGGTACGTATGATAACAGCTCAAAGAGCATATGAGATAAGTTCAAAAGCGATTCAAACTAGTGATGAGATGTTGGGTATGGCTAACAATCTCAAACGATAACTTAAACCGCTGAGAATACGTCAACTTTTTCGTTGTGCTGTCGTTTTCTTTCAGTCGCGTATATGAAGAATACGCTCCGTTGCAAGAAAACATTCTCATCAGAAGCACGAGAATGTTTAAAGTGCTAGGCACGCTGATTGTGATTGATGAAGCGTACGAAACTTGTACGTGAAGATTGAGCAAGAAAGCGTAACGACGCAATTTGAATATTCCCGTGCTTCTGGTCGCCTTGAATTTGGCGCATTCTTAGGGTTTAAGCTGTGGAGAGGTGATGCACCAACTTTGTCACCCTGGTCCCGCTCGGCTCATCAGATAGTTAAGTTGTAAAAACTCATTGTAAAAGTGGAGGATAAGATGAACGAGAATACAGCAGTCAGCATTGGAAAAAAAACCTTTGTTTCAGCAATAATAATTTTAGTTCTATTGCTTGTTGGATCTGGAATATTAACTCAAATTGTTCCAATGGGTAGTTATGATCGTATAGTTATAGATGGACAATCAAGAATAGTTGCAGACAGCTTTACATTTACTGACGGAGATAGATTACCTATTTATAAGTGGGTAACGGCACCAGTCGAAGTGTTTTTTGCAAGTGAAGGTATAATAATTATTATGATAATCTTGTTTTTGCTTATAATTGGTGGAGCCATACATATATTAAACGAAGCTAATGTTCTTCAAAGTATAATTGGTAATGTTGTAAAGAGATTCAGCGATAAAAAATACTGGTTATTAGCTGCAATTGTATTTATGTTTATGTCGTTAGGAGCATTTATTGGAATATTTGAAGAGGTTATCCCGCTAATCCCATTGATTATAGCATTAAGTATTAAACTCGGTTGGGATAAAATGACAGGGTTAGGCATGAGTTTGCTTGCAACTGGATTTGGCTTTTCAGCTGCAGTTTCAAATCCATTTACAATAGGTGTTGCTCAACAAATTGCTGGTCTTGAGATGTTTTCGGGCGCTCCTTTCAGAATAATTATATTTATCATTACATACATTGTGTTAATTACTTTTCTCATTAGATATGCAAAGAAAATAGATGTATCAAAATCAAAAGACATCAAAACATCATTGTTTGATGATTCTTTAAATGAAAGCTCCCCTAAGGCAGTGAAATGGTTTGTAAGTTTAATTTTGTTGATGATAATCTTAATTCTGCTATCACCAGTTGTTCCTATTATAAGTCAATTTAACCTTCCGATAATAGGTATTATTTTCTTATTATCAGGAATAGGTAGCGGTATATTAACTGGGTTTTCGATAAAAAAAATTATTGCTTCGTTTTCAAAAGGTGCTTTATCAATGTCACCAGGTATTGTTTTAATAATGTTGGCAACAGGAGTGAAACACATTATTCAGAGTGGCGGAATAATGGATACTATTTTGCATTACGCATCAGGTAGAGTTTTGTCAGCAACACCTTTTATGGCAGTATTATTAGTATATATGCTTGTGTTTGTGCTTAATTTTTTTATTGGGTCAGGAAGTGCGAAAGCATTTTTAATAATACCAATAATTGTCCCCCTAATGGATATGATGGGGATAAGTAGACAAATGGCTATATTAGCATTTCAATTTGGAGATGGGTTCTCAAATATCTTGTACCCAACAAATGCTGTATTACTTATAGCGATTGGATTAGCAGGAACGAGTTACATTGATTGGCTCAAATGGGTATTTAAAATTCAACTGATTATGGGTTTTGTATCTATTGTACTTTTGTGGATAGGACTAGCGATTGGATTTTGATGATAAACGTGAAAGCACGGCTCGCCTACTTTAACATAATCAATCTATCTAATGATTTATCCGTCCTTTGTGTTTCAGAGTTAAGACTCCCACCTCTTTAAGTGGGAACTATCAATCAGGTGGGGTAGAATCCCCATCTGATTCCCCGATGTTCAGCGTAGCTGGACGAGTTCACTCACGAAGTTGACAAGGGGACGGGCTTACTGTAAACCATTTGTTGTTGCCGCTCTGTTTACGAAGTTACTAAAGGAGATAATTATGAAAATTAACGATGTACATTCATTAATGAATAGCGAAATTAAAATACAAAGTAAAGCAGATATTGAGAATTCAAAAGATTTGCTAGAAGCGTGTAAACAGTTTGAAGCAATTTTCTTGAATATGATGTTGCAGCAAATGAGGAGTACTGTTGGGACAGGTGGATTAACAGAGAAATCACAAGCCAGAGAGATTTTTGAGTCGATGAAGGACGAGAAGATGACTGAAGAGATGGCGATTGATGGCGGTGGTATAGGACTAGCAAAGCAACTATACCAACAACTTTCAAACCGCTGAGAATACGCCAACTTCGGCGTTGTGCTATCGTTTTCTTTCAGTCGCGTATTTTAGTTTAAATTGAACTATGGGCAATAGAAAGATTAGTTACGGTGTTTGTCGAAAAGGTGGCAAACGAAACTTCCCTTTGTTACCTTTTTAAAGAGATAATTATAACTAAAGGAGGTAAATTTAGGTATGAAAAAGAAAGCTTTGTTGATTTGTTTGTTGGTTTTTGTTTTAGCAAGTTCAGTGTTTGCTGCTCAGAACTTTGAGAGCATTCATGGTATGTTTTCTGGGTACCGAATTGTGCGTATTATTGTGGATGGCAGAGAAATTAAAGGTGACGTGCCTGGAATAATTGTAGAGGGGAGAACAATGGTACCAGTACGTTTTATTGTGGATGCACTTGGTGGGCAGATTGAATGGGATGAAAGTACTTTCACAGTAAATATTGAAACTACTGTTGAGGGGGAAGAGGTAGAAAATTATGATCCTGA
>JAJOKP010000048.1 GCA_021129775.1 Clostridiales bacterium | reverse complement strand
GGCTTGTCTAACAAGTCAGTTGATTAGCCTAAGTCTTAACTGACTACGTTACTTATGGATAGGTTATACTTAATTGGACAGATTCCTTAAGGTCAGGTAGAATAAATCTATAAAACCAAAAGGAGAATTAAAATGGATGCGAAAAGAAGTGAAAGGATTTTACGAAAAAAACTTAAATGAGTTAAAGAACAAGAAAATAGGGTTTTATATTTGCTGTATGCGTGAAGGAGCTGAGGCTTTAAGTCAGATAGAAAATAATTTCCCAAAAGAACTTCTGGGTAATGCTATAGCAAAAGAACACTTCGGTGAGGAGTTCTCATTTGACAAGATGAATTTTCTAGAAAAATTTACTGTTAAAATGGTTTCTAGGAATGATGATAAAAAAGAGTCTATTGATGGCAAAAAGAATATTTCTAACTTATCAGAAGATAGGATTAAAAAATTTGCACAAATCATAAATAATACATAAATGTTTGAGGGGGAGAATATCGCAACCATTGCTGAAATGGGAAAATTAAGCAAAGAGGGGTATACCATGAAACTAAAATACATTATTGGGCGTTCGGGCGCTGGCAAAACACATCATATTATTTCCGAGATAAACGAAAGAATAAACGCCTCTGCAGAGAACAATCTAATACTAATCGTGCCAGAACAATTTACATTGCAAGCTGAGAGAGATTTAATTAAAAAGATGAAAAAAGAGGGTATTATTCAGGTTGAAGTTCTAAGCTTTACTAGGTTGGCGAGTAAAGTTTTTAACGAGGTTGGGGGGTTATCTAAGACTCATATTAATGACATAGGTAAACAAATGATACTTAGAAAACTTCTAAATGAGCTAGGTGATGATTTATCAATCTATAAAAAAGCATATAGACAAGAGGGATTTATTAGAAAACTAAATGACGTAATAATAGAGATGAAACAACATGATATAGAAGTAATAGATCTGCTAGAATTAAATGAAAAAAGAGATGAGTCAAACGATACATCCTCTCGGCTCAACGAGAACAGTATTATAAGTATGAAAATGAAAGATATTACTTTGATTTCTCAAGCATTCAATAATTATCTTGAAAAGAGATACATAGATACAGAGGACTATATTAATTTGCTAATTGAAAAAATTGAAGAAGCAAGCTTTCTTGAAGGGTCAGAAATTTGGATTGATTCGTTTCATAAAATGACTCCACAAACAATGAAGATTATTGAGGAGCTTGCAAAAAAAGCTAAAGAGATAACAATAACCTTTACAATGGACGTAGGCGAAGATGAGAGAAGCAGTGACTTGTTTCAAACAGTCAAAAATACACTTAATAATACAAGAAAAATGGCGAAGCGACAAAATATTTCCGAGGAAATACTAAACTTAGACAATAAAAACAATAAATCCATCAAATCAGAGGTTATAAAACATATTGAAAAAGAGCTATATGCCCATCCATATAAAAAATTTGTTAATAAAACAGAAGACATAAAAATTTTTGAAGCTGTAAATACATATGCAGAGATAGAGAATGTAGCAATGGGCATAATAAATCTAGTCAGAGAACATGATTACAGATGGCGTGATGTAGCAGTCATTACAGCCGACGCTACACAATATAATCCCTTAATAAAAAGGGCTTTTGAAGAATATCAAATCCCTTATTTTATGGGCGAAAAAAGAAAAATTACAGAACATCCTATAGTAGAGCTAATTTTGTCTGCAATTGATATGGCAAGTAAAAACTTTAGATATGACGATGTATTTCGGTATCTAAAAACAGGGCTACCTAATGTAGAAAAAGAAGAACATGAAAAATTAGAAAACTATGTATTGCGCTACGGGATTAAAGGAGACAGATGGCAAAAAGACGATTTTGGAGTAGAACATGGTAGCGAAGAAAAAGCAAGTAGTTTTAATATAGAGATTAATGAACTAAGAAAAAAAGTAATATTACCATTAGCGAAGTTTAGAAAAAGCACAAAGGGAAAAATGCAGGTCTCAAAAATTACTAGCGAGTTACTTAAATTATTATTGGATTTGCAAATTGAAAAGAAGCTTATAAACTGGATAGATGAATTAAAAGACAATGAAAGATACGACTACGTCAACGAGAATACTCAGATTTGGAATGCAGTTTCAGCTATTCTCGAGCAAGTGGTTGAAATTCTAGGAGATAACATAGTAAGTTTAAAAGAATATGGAGAAATTCTCAAAGCAGGATTTATTGCTAGTGAAATTGGCGTAATACCAGCAACAATTGATCAAGTATTAGTAGGGAGTATAGAAAGGTTAAGAAACCATGATTTGAAGGCATTGTTTGTTGTGGGTGTAAATGACGGTGTGCTCCCATCTATAAATGATAACAGTGGAATTTTGGAGGAACACGAAAGGCTACAATTAAGGGAAAAGGGGATAGAATTAGGCTTTGACTCTAGTAGTAGAATATATGAAGAAAAGTTAGCAATTTACTTAGCTCTTGCAAAGCCAAATGAAAGGCTGTTTTTAAGCTATGCCCTTGCAGACTTAGAAGGAAAAGCATTAAGGCAGTCATTGATTATTGACAAAATCAAGAAAATTTTCAGTAAAATTGAAGTCGGAAGTGACACTGCAAATTGTATAACAGAAAATGCAAACAACATAACTATTTCAAGTAGTACTTTCAAATACTTAATTGAAAAATTACGAAAAACGATAGACGAAGACGGAAACTATTTTGACGAAACATGGCAGAGCGTGTTTGCTTGGTACGCAAATAATAACAAGTGGGAAAGCAAACTCGAAATGGCGATAGAAGGGCTTTTTCATGACAATCAGCCTAAAAGCATAAATAGTGAAAAGACAAAAAAATTGTATGGAGAACAAATAAAAACAAGCATATCAAGACTAGAGAAGTTTGCTAATTGTCCTTTTTCTCATTACATAGCATATGGACTTCGACCATCTGAGAGAAAGAAATATGAATTCACGCACATGGATGCAGGAAACTTGTTTCATAGGGCAATTGATGATTTTGGAAAGTTGGTAAGAGAAAAAGAGCTAGTTTGGAATGAGTTAGAACCTGATGAAATAGAATTAATATCTGATAAAGTTTTAGATAGAATTGACCAAGATTTTGCAAAAGGAATTTTAAGTAGTACATATAGGTATAAGTATCAGTTCGAGTTAATTAGAAGAGTGTGTAAAAAAGCAATTGAAGTCTTAACTACGCATTTGAAAAAAGGAGACTTTATTCCTTTGGGTTTTGAAATTAGCTTTGGAGAAGGGAAAGAGTATCCACCAATTGTTGTTGAACTTGCAAGTGGAGAAAAAGTATATATAGAAGGTAAAATAGACCGAGTTGATTACATGCAAGACGAAAATGATGAAGAGCTATACGTTAAAATAATTGACTATAAATCTGGGAGCAAGAATATTGACTTTAGTGAAGTCTTTCATGGATTACAAATGCAACTTCTAATGTATATCAATGCAATAATGCTTGGAATAAAATCAGAAGGCGCAAATGCGTTGGCAGCTGGAATTTTCTATTTTAAAATCGACAATCCACTAATTAGCACATCAGAAAAAGATAAAGGAAAAATTGAAAAAGAAATAAATAAGACTCTAAAAATGAAAGGGCTAGCAGTAAACGATGTAAATATTTTAAGAAGTATAGACAGAGACATGGGAGCAAATTCAGAAGTTATTTCGGCAGGAATTAAAAAGGACGATACAGTGTCTGCAAGATCTTCTGTGCTTACTGAGCAAGACTTTGCGTATGCAATTGAATATGCAAACCTCAAAGCCAAAAATATATGTGAAAGCATGCTAAATGGGAAAATAGAGGCCTTACCTGCTAAAACTAAATATGTGACTGCTTGCACTTATTGTGAATTTTCTGCGATCTGTCAATTTGACACATTAATTGAGAGTAATAGGTATAAAAATATCAGTACAAAAAGCAAAGAAGTAATTATTGAAGAGATTAAGAGGGAACTAGGGGTGAATTCAGATGACTAATTGGACAAAGGAGCAACATGAGGCAATAGTATCACGTAGGAGTAACTTGCTTCTTTCAGCAGCTGCGGGCTCGGGGAAAACAGCAGTGTTAGTTGAGAGAATAGTTCGCCTAGTTGTTGACGATAAAATCGATATAGATAAGCTATTAATTGTAACATTTACAAAAGCAGCAGCTGGTGAAATGAGAGAAAGAATTGCACTAAAAATTGCAAAAGAGCTAGAGAACACAAATAAAAATACAGAAAATATAAGAAAACAACTAACTCTTTTAAACAAGGCAAACATAAGCACATTGCATGCTTTTTGTATGAATGTTGTAAAAAGCCACTTTCATTTTATTGGTATAGACCCTTCATTTAGAATGGCTGATACCACCGAAAGCGCATTAATGAAAACAGAAGCAATACACGAAGTTCTTGAAAATTTCTATGAGCAAGGAGACGTTTATTTTCTACAGTTAGTTGACAGTTATGGAGGTACCAAAGACGATAATAAACTACAAGAGATGATTTTGAAAATATATAATTTTAGCATGAGTCAACCAGATCCAAGCAAATGGTTAAATGAAAAAATACAGATGTTTCATATAGACAAAGAAAATATTGATAAGAATATTTGGATACAAACAATCGTAAAAAGCGCTAAAATTAGCCTAGTAGGAGCATTAACCCAGCTAGAAGAAGCAAAAAGGATTGCAAATAGTCCTAATGGACCCGATCCGTACTTGTCTGCTATTGAAGATGATGTAGATATAGTTAATATGCTTTTAAATGAATTAGAAAATGGATTTGAATCTTTTGTAAATACTCTAAGAGCTGTGAGTCACAAAAAACTATCCTCCGTAAAGAAAGATTACGATCAAATCTTAAAAGAAAATACGAAAGAGTTAAGAGACAAAGCAAAGAAAATAGTAATAGAATTAAAGGATGATTTAACGGCGAATCATTTAGAAGATTACTTGTGCGATTTAGACTATATACGTCCAATTATCAACTCATTGTCCCAAGTAATACAAGCATTTGATACAAAGTTTAAGCAAATAAAATCAGATAATGGAATACTAGACTTTAACGACTTAGAGCATTATACTTTGCAGATTTTAGCGAACGATTTAGTTGCAGAGGAGTACAAAGAAAAGTTTGAATTTATTTTTGTAGACGAATATCAAGACAGTAATATTGTACAAGAAACAATAATTAATAAAATGAAGAGAAAAGATAACTTGTTCTTAGTTGGAGACGTAAAACAGAGTATTTATAGATTTAGACTAGCAGATCCCTCTCTTTTTATTAGCAAGTATAATGCATTTAGTTCAGAGACAGAAGCAATTGATAAAAAAATAGTTCTGTCTAAAAACTTTAGAAGTAGAAAAGAAATTATAGACGGAATCAACTTTATATTCAAAAATATTATGTCAACAACATTAGGAGAAATTGATTATGATGAAGATGCATACCTATATCAAGGTGCAGATTTTGAAGCATCTGAAAATGCAGCAATAGAAGTTAACATAATAGAGAAGATAAAAACTGATACGCCGCCTACTTCATCAGAAAAAACTAAAACAGCAGTAAGTGATGAAGCATTAGAAGAAATGCAAGATGCAGAAATTGAAGCAACTGTATCAGCTAATAGGATAAACGAACTAATAGGTAGTGAAATATTTGACAACAAAAAACAAATGCATAGAAAAGTTGAACATAGAGATATTGCAGTGCTTTTAAGGAGCACAGTAACATGGGCGCCAATATTTATGGATGTTTTCAAGAAAAAGAATATTCCAGTATACACCGACACAAACACAGGCTATTTTGATGCTCTTGAAATTAGCATTTTCCTAAACTTGCTAAAGCTAATAGATAACAAAAGACAAGACATCCCGCTACTTAGCGTTATGAGATCAATAATAGGTAGATTCACTACAGAAGAATTAGTAGATATAAGGAGTAAATACGGAGAAGGCACTTACTTTGATGCAGTAAAAAAATACAGTACTGAAGGCGAAGGGCTTCTAAAAGATAAAACCGCGGTGTTCTTGGATAAACTAAACAAATGGGCTAAAGAACTAAGATATATGAAAATAGATGAATTTATTTGGCATCTCTTCATGGACACAGGATACTATTACTACATTGGCGCAATGCCAGGCGGAGTTCAAAGACAAGCAAACTTAAGGCTTTTATTAGACAAAGCAAATCAATATCAACAAACTGCAATTAAAGGCTTATTTAACTTTATAAACTTTATAGAAAAAGTTAAACTCAGTAAGGGAGACATGGGTGCAGCAAAAATACTAGGAGAAAATGACAATGTAGTTAGAATAATGAGCATACATAAAAGCAAAGGGCTTGAATTCCCTATAGTTTTAGTTGCAGGGCTAGGTAAGAAATTTAACTTAAGAGATACGTATGAAGACGTTATTTTACACAAAGACCTGGGAATAGCACCAAGCTACGTTGGACCAATCAATCCACTAACTGATACTAGTAGAGACATTATTATTAAAAGAGAAACACTAGCTAAAATTGCAGCGAAAGAAAAAATTAAAATAGAAAGCTTATCAGAAGAAATGAGAATTCTATACGTTGCACTAACAAGAGCAAAAAATAAACTAATACTAATAGGATGTATAAGAGACATCCCAAAACAAACGCAGAAATGGGCAAGAAAACTAAATGCTTACGGGCTTGTATCCTCAAGAAGCTGTTTAGACTGGATACTTTCAGTACTTATTAAACACAAAGATGCAACAAAGTTAAGAAAACTATCAGAATGCGAAATAGACGAAATAAACCAATTAATAGACGAATCAAGATGGAAAATTCAAATTGTATACAGAGAAAACATAGTATCAGAAGAAAAACAAAAAGCAGATAAAAAAGAAGAAATGAGAGAAAAACTCAATGAGGCAAGGGGACGTTTCGTTTGCCTCAAATCACCAGAAAACATTAAAATTCAAAACCTACTAAATTGGAAATATCAATACGAAGAAGCTAAAACAATACCGTCAAAACTCTCGGTATCAGAATTAAAAAATATGGAAGAAAGTGAAATAGAGAGAATAAGCCACAAAACGCCATCACTAATTAAAATGTTTAACTTTGTAGAAGGAGAAAAGAAATTTACTGGAGCCGAAAAAGGAACGATAATTCATTTTGCACTTCAACACCTTGACATATATAAAGCAGAAAACCTAGAACAAATAAATCAACAACTAAAAAACATGTTAGAAAAAGAACTACTAACAAAAGAAGAAACAAATGTAGTAGATACAAAAATGCTATTAAACTTCCTTGAAAGCGACTTAGGAAACAGAATGAAAAAAGCAGACAGGGAATACAGAGAAATTCCTTTTAGCATAGTAAAAAAAGCTAATGAAATAATTAGTGGAGCAAAAAACTGCAACGACGAATTACTAATACAAGGTGTAATAGACTGCTACTTTGAAGAAGCAGGAGAACTTGTATTAATTGACTACAAAACTGATTATGTAGGCAAAGGACAAGAAGAAAAAATAGTAGAGGATTACAAAATGCAGATAGATTTTTATGCAGAAGCACTTGAGAGAATAACGAAGAAAAAGGTAAAAGAGAAATATTTGTATTTGCTGTCGGTTAATAGGGCGGTTAGGATGTAGATGCAGCTTCTATTTGGCGCATAGCATTAAGAACAAAATAATGATTAAAATGGGCATAAAGTTAATCTAAATTAAGTAAATCAATACCATAGTGTTTTTTGCATGCAGCAATTAGCATTTTAAGATTTTTTTTATGATTTGTAAATTCAAGAAAATGTTTTGCTTGTCGTAAAGAATTAATAGCATTTTCGTTGTTAAGCAGGTGCTCTGCGATCCCTTTACGAGCATATAATAGACCAATAATATTTATGCTCGTTTTTCGTTGCAATACTCTATACCAACAGATGAATATTGAAGTGCTTTTTCATATAAAGATAAGCGATGGCACGCATAAGAGAGGTTATAACATAATTTTTCATATAAAAACAAATCAGAAGAAAACCCAAACTGGGTAAAATAATCGTAGCAAAACTTTAAAACGTCATAGCTTTTTTTAGTGCCCTCCGTGTGTCTTAGGGCAAGTCCAACATTTAGAAACAATAGCAATTCAAAATCATTATATCTATAGACTTTGTAATTAGAAAGTTTATAATTAGGGATCGAAAGCTGAAGTGCTTCAACAATATGGTCTATAGCTGCAGCGAAGTTTTTATTTAGAGAGCTGGTCATTATTGACTTACAGTAGAGTAAAAGTTGTTTGTACTGTATCAAGTAATTCTTGTAAGCTACAAACTTCTACTACCAAACCACTATAATCAGCAAGCTCGCATTTAGCTAGAATTTGTTTTCTTATTTTTTCAAGAGAGTCATAATTATCAAGACGATGTTCTAATAACACTTGATTTAAATCTATACGAAAAGGAATGGATAATAAATCTAGAGTATCATGCCTTGGAAGGACATGACCAAGTTCTATCCTACCGAGGGAATCAACGCTAACGCCCGTTAGTTCTGCTACACAAGATTGAGAAAAAGAAAGATTTTTTCTGATTTCTCTAACTCTCATCCCGAAGTTGCTAAGGTTGTAATACAGAGTATTCACGCTCCCCCTAAAACTCCGCATCAATGCGAATATACACCAAATAATAACTATGATAGTATTTATTATAACAGAATTACAAGAAAAGTAAAGGTGGAGAGTGGGAATTTATGAAAATAAAGTGGGGAATATTGTTAGTCGTATTAGTTGTAGTGTTTGTATTTAAGTATGTAGGTTTAAATGCTGAAAATTTAGACTGTAGGTGGGCTGGGGGAGATGATATGACTGATTTGAAAAGCAGTGAGTTGTTTTTGAACGGGTGATGTTGTTTTAGTGGGTTGTATTAAGAAATACTAGACAAAAGACACTTTATAGTAAATGTTAGGCTTATCATTAAAGAATCCAAATAAACCTTTGCTGGTAAATTGAGTTATTTTTTAAAATTTTCGATAACAGAGCAAGGGAAGCAACTAGAGATAGCAGTACGAACAATTTGCGTGAAAGAAAGCATCAATATTTTATTATTAACACTTAAAGATTGGAGAGGAACAAGTGTGAAAAAATCAAATTATAATTTTTTTTACGAATATGCAGATGACTCAAATAAGCTAATTGCTTATAATTCAAGAACTAATGCATTAGCGATGATTGAAAAAAATGATTACGTCAAGTATGAAAGTTTTGATGATAATAATGTGTCTATTGATGATAATAATGTGTCTATTGATGATAGATTAGTTAACGACTTAAAAAGGGGTGGATTTTTAGTTGAGGATTCTATTAACGAATTGAAGTTGCTTCGTTATAACATGTTAAGCAACCGTCATTCATCTCAAACTTTTGCTTTAACAATTGCTCCTACCCTTGATTGTGACTTTGCATGTGTTTATTGTTATGAAGAGGGTAAAAAGCATGGATATATGTTAAAAGAAGTACAAGAGGCTATAGTTAAAAGCATAGAGAACCAAACTAAATTTGTAGAGGGAGTTAATATTACATGGCATGGTGGCGAACCTTTGCTTGCTTTAGATATTATAGAAAACATCACGAAGCAGGTTTTACAAATCTGCGAAAAAAATGATATGAAATATTCAGCAGGAATAATAACAAATGGTTACAATCTTACAAAAAATAATGTTTTAAAGCTAAAAGAATTGAAAATTGGTTATTTACAAATTACATTAGATGGGACAGAGAAAATACATAATTCTAGAAGACCGTTGCGTAATGGAGGACCTACTTTTGAGAAAATATTAAATAACATACAGGTTTGTAAAGAATTGCTTCCAAGGGTATCTTTGCGAGTTAATGTAGATAAGGAAAATCAAGAAGATATGATTAGGGTTTTAGACGTGATTAGAGAGTTTGATATTCAAGATATAGTTACGGTATACCCAGGGTATGTAGAACCAACAAATAGCTGTTATTCAAAGAATAACTGTCTGGAATATTCAGATTTCGCGAAACTTGAGTACAAATTTCATAACGCATTATTAGATGAAAAATTGGTTTCTAATATCACATACAAGTATCCTTACTTACGTAGTAATGTGTGTGGAGCAGACAATGCAAGTTCGTTTGTTGTAGATCCTAAAGGAAATCTTTGTAAATGTTGGTCTGATATTGGAAGAGATGAATATAGCATTAATAATCTGCTGGATTTCAAGTCGACCAATACAAACGTTCTCTTAGACTACATGCTCTATGATCCAACGATGGACGAGGAATGTAGAGAGTGTTCAGTGCTTCCTTTGTGTATGGGTGGTTGTCCTAGACGACGAATCGACAAGATTGTAGATAGGTGCTCAGCATACAAGTATGTATTAGAGGATTATATTCAACAAATTGCAGATCAAAAGCAAGTAGAAAACAAAAGTCATGCCTGTAGTTGTTGTTAGGTAGAGTTGGTATGGTGAAGGGTTAAGGATAATTAGGAAAGAAAAATTCTGCCAACCACAATTTGAAAATTGATGCTCTATATTGCTAACTATAATTATTGAATATAGTCAATAACTAAAATGAAATGGTATAATCATTAAAAAATGATATGTATCTCATTAAATATATATATATATGTTTAATGACACTAACGTTTTTTTTGTGAGGGGGATGATTATGATTAGACAGGAACGCAAAATGAGTAAGACAGGAATTTATCATGTATTAGAAAGCAAAAAGAAGATTAAGCCTTTGAAAGAATTGAAGAAATTAGATGGGATTACGATAAGGCAAATTGTTAGAGTGACAGGTGCAGCTAAGTATAGAGTCGAAAAATTTAGTCGAGACAAGTCCCTGTCCCCTTGTCTTGCCCTTGTCTTGTACTGTCCCTTTGTCTTGTACAAAACAAGCTATCTAGTGTTGCGTTTGTTGCACAAAAGCTACAAAAATGATAATCTGTATTTAAAGGAGTGATATACTCATGGATAATAGAAAAAAATATGAACACTGGGAATATATAGCTAAGTATGATTTGGATACTGCAAAAGCTATGTTTAAAACAGGAAGATATTTGTATGTAGTTTTCATGTGCCAACAGGCAATTGAAAAAATAGTTAAAGGGCTACATGTTTTATATGTAGGCAGTGAAGCACCTAGAACACATAACATTTGGATAGTGTTTAAATCAGTCTTTTTGAGAGAAGAATACAAAAGTTTAGTTCTAGATGAAAAATTTGATGACAAAATAAAAAAATACAAGCCGATTTTTATGAAACTGTTGGCTTATTACATAGCTGAAAGGTATCCGTCATATAAAGAATCGGCGGGGAGCGAAGTTACAAAAGAAGTTGCATCAGATATATTACAGAAATCTGAGGAGGCGTTTTTATGGATTCAATCCCTAAACCAATTCAGCAAATTTTAAACGATTATGTCGAAAAAATATCAAAACAGATTCCGATAAAGAAAGTGATTGTGTTTGGATCATATGCAAAAGATAGTTTTAGGAGTGATAGTGACATTGATATAGCCGTCTTCTCAGATTATTTCAATACGATGAGTCGTGTAGATGGAATTATGTATTTACTTATGGAAGCATCTGATTATGATATAGATATTGAACCACAGGCATTTACTGTATACGATTATAACAATCCACTTGGAATTGTTGAAGAAATAATCAAAACTGGTGTCGAGTTGCCAAACTAAATCGTATCAAGGAAAATTCTCTGGAAGTTTATTGCTTTATATAGTTACGCTAAAATATATTGCATAAGAAAATTTGTCTTTATATACAATAAATACGATGCTTGAGAATTTAGAATAAAGAACATTTTAATTAGAGCTGTAAAATCAAATATCCCCAAGAATATTAGAAATGATAGGTTAAAAGAAGTAGAGGATTTGATTGAAAAATTTGAACTAGAACCAACTTTGTTTAAGTTGTTAAAAAAGACTAACAAATGAGAAAATTATTTTCCTAAATTGCAATAACAAATTGAACTAACTTCAAACTGTAAAATAATGTATATTTATATCTCTTGTAATTTATATAGTTCATCATTGAATGCTTCTGCTGGTGTAAGGTAATTTAATATTTTACGCGGCAGTCGCAAATGGAGCAATGAATATGAACTTTTGACAACTACAACAAAAAAAAGGAAAGATAAATTACAAAAAAATTAAAAGTAAGTTAGTTGGGCAAGAGGGCAATAGCTTTGAACACAATAGAAAAAAAATTATAGTTTATTGATATGGGAATATTCACTGCAGAAGGAAAAGTAGTGAAATCAATGTACTCTAAGTTTAAGCAGACTAATAGATTCGTAGAAATGATAGGCTAAAAGAGGTAGAGGATTTGATTGAAAAATTTGAATTAGAACTATTTTTGTTTATGTTACTAAAAAAAGATTGAAAATGATAAAACTGCTCCAAGCCGTTGTTGCCGGAGACACGTAACTTTATTCATACCAACCATTTATTTTGGCTTATAAAAAAAGAATGTGGAATAATTATACTTATCTCACATGATTATTTAGCCAAACAACTATAGCCTCATATTTGTATCTACCAGAGGCAATTCCCAATCCTAAATCGACTAGCTCAGATTGTTGATATTGTATCTTAATATTATTAAGTTGTAGTAATATTAGCATAACTGAAACACCTATTCTCTTATTTCCATCCACAAAAGGATGATTTGAAATCAATGAATGAGTAATAGCTGAAATCTTCTCAATATCCGTATTATATAAGTCCTTTCCATCAAACGTACCTAACCCTCTATTTAATGCAGCATCAACTAATGTCTTGTCTTTTATTCCACCGCTTCCCCCAGATGTTCTAATTATTTTTTGATGAAATAACACTACGTTGTCTATACTTATATTATTCATTATTTGCTCAGCTCTCTTAAAGTTTCTTGATTTTCTTCAATTATCTCATCCATCAGAATTTCTAACTTATTTTGTTCTTTTGCCTTTAGAAATTCTACAAAGTTTATTACCTCTTTTTTTTTCTCATCTGAGAGCCCATTAAAATTTTCTAACAAATCTCTTGCCAATGACATAAAGACACCATCCTCTCTTTTGAACTTTATAATATAATTATAACAAAAATTGAACGCTGGAACAAGAGGATAAAAACAGATTCTATGAAGATAGATCTCAAAGCAAGGTAGTAGTTATATCTCTTGTGGTTTTAGAATCAATAAAATGATGAGAATATCCACAATGAAATTTTTGTTGAAATTGATTTCGGTTTATGATAGGATACAAGAGAGAGGAGGGTGACCGCATGGTCATTAAAATTTTATGAATGCATCTTTTAAGAATATTTCAGAAGAAAAGCGAAAGAGGGTTGTAGAAGTTGCTTTTAAAGAATTTGCGTTAAAAGGTTTTGAAAATGCCTCTACAAACAGAATTGTCAATACTTTGGGTATTTCAAAAGGGAGTTTATTTAAATATTTTTCGACTAAGCTAGGACTATATACTTATCTTGTCAATATTGCTGTTGAGAGATTGTTAAAGCATATGGAAGAGCACGAAGTAAAAGGGGATAAATGGAAAGAACGATTATTAAATTACGCTTCTATTGAGTTTGATTTCTTAATTAAAGAACCTATTGTGTACCGGTTTTTTAGTAAAACGGTAAGCGAACTAGAACACCCACAGTTAAAAGGGGTGAGAGATGAACTATATAAAACCGCAAATGCATATTTAATTAAAATATACAGTTCAATAAATCTAACAGGAAAAGATGATGAATTATTAATGTTGCATATTTCTTTTGTGTTAAAGGGATATAATGAGCATTTTTTAAAATCAACAAGTGCTTACGAAATGACAGAATTTGAAAAAAAGATATATCTTTCAGGTTTGAAAAAACACTTAAATTTGATTAGGAGGATAACATGAAGAAAATAATGAGTCAGGTAAATGGTTACGACATTGAATATGTGGAATCTGGAAAAGAAAATAGAAAAACAGTTATTTTTGCACATGGTTTAGGCGGAAATGTAGAACAGTGGAACGAACAGGTTGAGTGTTTTTCAGAAAAATATCCTGCTGTTTCGTTTTCACTTCAAGGGCATGGTGGGTCTTCAAAGCCAAAGGAGCATCATCATTATACAATTGAGCAATATGTAAAAACGATTATTTCTTTATTCGAGAAATTGGATATTTCAAGCTGCGTTTGGGTTGGAAATTCTATGGGTGGGGTTTTAGGTTATGAGATGTTAAAAATAGCTCCTGAAAAAATTGAGCAGCTATATACAAATGGAACAACACCAGAATTAATTTAGCCTAAAGTAGCCGTTAAGCTAATCCATTTCTTAGATAGTTTACTACTAAGAATATTTAAAGTTGATGGTTATGTGAAATTCATGTCAAAACATACATCTAAAATCAAGGCAGTTCAAGAACGGATTTATCAAATTATGAGAGAAACATCTCCATATGCAATTATTGCTTCGCGTAAAATGCTAGCTCTTTATAGTTATGTCGAAACAATCAATAAGTCAAGTGTACCAATAATATTTATGAAAGGAAGTAATGATATTGATATCAATAAGTCTATCATGAAGATTCATAAAATACTAGATCAAAACAATAACGTAAGATTCATTGAATTGGAAGACGGAGGGCATATTGTTAACTTAGAGCAACCGATGAAATATAATCAAGTGATTGAGGAATATATGCAATAGCAAGAATTTACGAGCACGGCATGCTTTCTATAATAATAGCAGCCAGAGCGCGGGTGAATTTGGAGATGACTATGTTAAAATATTTTGAGGGCACAGTTTTTCACGCTCCAGTAATAACTTTTGTTAGTGCCTTATGGTTACTAAACTGCAAGCGACTTTGAAATCAGACATTGCAGGCAAATACATACTGCTCTTTCATAAAAAACCAACATATGGAAAACAACATATTGCTGGGCTATTAACTCATGGAACTTCTGTTTTTTCTGTGGCTTGGTGGAGGCTTAATTGCCGGACAAACAGTGCTGGCTCTTGCTTTGATAATTTCAACTTGGTATGATATACTTACTTACGAAATAATATTTTGTAAAGATATTCTATGAAAAAAGCAAAAAAGACATACTAAGCCGTAGACTGAGGAAATGAGAGCAAATAAATTATGAAAGATAATTATAAATCACTAGAGATGAAAAACAAGCAATTAATTGTCGTAATATATCCTAACGGTTTATTTGAGATTGATTTTCAAGAAAAAAGAGAAGCAGTTAGTGAAGAACAAAACATATTTCAAAATGAGTTTTAT
>JAJOKP010000004.1 GCA_021129775.1 Clostridiales bacterium | reverse complement strand
CTTCGTAAATTACTTGGAAATGGGGAGTTATTTAAGTTGACGTGGAATTCGGGAAATAAGCATTTAATTATTAGAGAAATGACACGATGCTATAGTCCACTGTACTTCTGTTGGGATTTCAACTTAGATAATATACAGTGAGATTATCAAATGAAAGAAAATAGATTTTTTCTATAACGCGTAGAAAATTGGCACATAACTTGCAAGTTTTCGTTATGATTGTAGTTTGTAAAATCATGCAATATCCTGAATGCACTCTAATATCGATAGGAAGTGATTGATTGAATATTAAGTTAATGTTAAAGCAGCATATCGGTTCACCATGTAAGCCAATTGTTGAGATTGGGGAAATAGTTAATAGAGGACAGCTGATTGCTATACCATCTGGACTAGGTGCGAGGATACATTCGAGTGTCACAGGTAAAATAACCTGTATCAGCGACAGTGAGATTATCATTATTCCTGACGAAAATCAGACGAACGAATATATTAAAATTAAAAAAACTCAAAATCATTTAGAAGCAATAGAAGAAGCGGGAGTCGTAGGAGCAGGAGGCGCTGGATTCCCTACATATGTGAAATATAGCTCGCCCATTAAAGGTGGATATATTATTGCGAATGCTGCTGAATGTGAGCCGATACTAAATCATAATATTAGGTTGTTAGAAGAAGCTCCTGAATTAGTAGTAAAAGGGATTAAATATGCAATGGGAATAACAGGAGCTGAGAAAGGATATGTGGCAATAAAGCCAATTTACAAGAAAGCATTAATTGCTGTTGGAAGAGCGTGCAAAGAAGAAAGCAATATCGAAGTGAAACTTTTATCAAATATTTATCCTGTTGGTGATGAAAGAGTAATAATAAGAGAATTATTAGGAAAAGTCCTAGAACCAGGGCAGCTACCGATTAAAATGAACTCTATTGTTTCAAATGTAGAAACTTTAAAAAATGTTGCTTTAGCAATTGAACATAGAAAACCAGTGATAGATAAAGATATTACAGTAGGGGGGCGACTTTTAAACGCTAAAAGAGGCTGTGTTTTTTTAAATCAGCCAATCGGAACGCCTATTAAAAAATTTATTGACAAGTCAGGTGGGTATGTTAAGCCATATGGTGAGATAGTCGTAGGAGGACCTTTTACTGGTTTGAAAGCTTATGAAACAACTGCACTAACTAAAACATCAGGTGGGATTTTGGTAAGTATGCCGTTCCCTAGTGAAAACAGAAAAATCGGTTTGATTGAGTGTGAATGCGGTGCTTCTATTGAACGATTAAACGAAATTGCCTTAGGAATGGGGGCAAAAGTTGTTGCTACCACAGAGTGTAAACGTATGGTAGAAGTAAATGGTAGATCGCGCTGTGACAAGCCGGGTGAATGTCCTGGGCAAGCTGAAAAAGTCCTCTCTTTGAAGAAGGAAGGTGCTGAAGTCATTCTTAGTGCAACTTGCGAGGACTGAACTAACACCGTCATGGATATTGCTCCTAGGTTAGGAGTAGCAGTTTACCACAGTACAGATCATGTACTAAGAGCAGCAGGTCATAGATTATACCGGAGAATGAAGTGATTTATTTGGAGGTAATATTAGAAAGTGAAGCAAAAGTGATTACACGATAATATTTATGAAAGAGGAGGAACATTATGTCTATTACAGCTGAAACAGCAAATAAACATGCTAACGATTATGCAATTACTTGTTGTAGATTTGAAGCAGGAACAGTTTTAGAACCCTCAAATCTTGAAGATCCAGTGATCGTACCAGATTTAGAAGAATCAGGGTTACTGAATATTCCTGATAATTGTATGAAAATAGGTGAAGTTTTAGGTGCGAAACTAGTTAAAACACTTGATGCACTTACACCGTTGACACCTGATTTATTAGAGGGAATATCAGACAAAAACGAAAAAGAGAAAGGAATTGCAGATGAACCGCGCATGCAGTCTATTGAGAAAAATGAAAAGCAGTTGCCTCAACCTTTGATTAACACCTTAAACAGTATCAAGATTCATATAGGAGAAGGAAAAGATATTAGTTTAGAAATCCCTCTGATTATGAGCGAGTCGTTTAGCAAGACACAAAAGAACTTAGAAGAAATAGAGCTTGCAGAAATTCAAAATGAATTAAAAGTTGAAGAGGTTCAAAAAAACAAGCAGGAAGAGAAAATAGTTAGGACACTGACTAGAAAATACTATAAGATTGATGATGTAGCTCTCGGTGAAGAAACTAAAATTGAAGGAACAAAATTAACAATCAGAAAAAATGTCATTCATGAAGCAATTGAGTCTGAAGAGCTTGTTGTAGATGTGAAAGTAGAAATAATTACAGCAGATAAATATGGTGAATATAGCGAAACCATTATGGATATTCAGCCGATTGCAACAAAAGAAGAAGGAGAACTAGGTGAAGGCATCACAAGAGTTTTAGACGGAGTAATTGTGATGGTTACTGGGACTGATGAAAACGGAGTACAAATTGGCGAATTTGGCTCTTCAGAAGGTATTTTAGACAGAAATATTATGTGGGGAAGACCAGGGTGCCCAGACAAAGGTGAAATATTTATTAAAACTCAAGTCACTATCAAAGCTGGTACAAATATGGAAAGACCCGGACCAATGGCGGCACATAAAGCCACAGACTTCGTCACTCAAGAAATTAGAGAAGCACTTAAGAAAGCTGATGCGAATTTAGCAGTAAGTACTGAAGAATTTGTTCAAAAGCATAGACTTGGCAAGAAAAAAGTCGTCATAGTAAAAGAAATAATGGGTCAGGGAGCTATGCATGACAACTTTATTCTACCCGTTGAACCATGCGGAACTTTAGGAGCAAAGCCAAATGTTGATTTAGGCAATGTGCCAATAGTTACATCCCCACTGCAAGTATTAGATGGTTGCATTCATGCTATTACTTGTATTGGACCGGCATCAAAAGAGAACACTAGGCATTATTGGAGAGAGCCTTTAGTAATTGAAGTTATGAATGATGATGAGCTAGACTTAGTTGGCATAATCTTTGTTGGATCACCGCAAGTTAATTCTGAAAAATTTTATGTATCTAAGATTCTTGGAATGACGATAGAAGCTATGGATTTAGACGGAGCGATAATTACAACGGAAGGTTTCGGAAACAACCACGTAGATTTCGCAAGTCATATTGAGCAGGTAGGAATGAGGGGTATTTCGGTTGTAGGTGTCACTTATTCAGCTGTTCAAGGTCAGCTAGTTGTAGGCAATAAGTATATGGATGCCATGATTGATCTTAATAAATCTTCACAAGGAATCGAAAACGAGATACTAGGAAATAACACGTTGACTCATGAAGATGCTATTAGAGCAGTAGTAATGCTAAAAGCAAAAATGGAAGGCGAGATAATAAAAGAAGCAGAAAGAAAGTGGAATCCGAATGTTAAACTAAACAACGTGGAGTTAATTGGCAAGGAAATGGGAAAAGAAATTGAACTAACGGAAAATGAATTATCTTTGGAGAAATCAAAGAAAAGAAGAGAAGTATATGAAATAGAAGAGTAAAGGGAAAAAAGTTGGAAAGTTGGAAAGTTGGTTAGGAAAAGATATGGATAAAGATAAATTCAAGTGTTTAGAAAGATATTTCAGAGGAAGTATTATTGAGTTAAATGATTGCGCAGTTACAATTGAATTAGACGGTAGAATGGGTACGCTTAAAATACCTAAAAGATTATTGCTAGCTCATAGCGAATACAAAGTAGGTATAAGGGTTGGATTTATGATGAGTTATCCAGAAGTTTTGGAATAGATAAGTTTCACTGAAATATAATAAATTTGAGGAGGAGAAATATGAGCGTAGTAAAAGGATTACAATCAGAAATATTTGTTCCTATTACACCTCCTGTAGTGTGGACGCCAGTCACGAAGCCATTAAGCGAAATGACTGTGGCACTAGCTACAGCTGCAGGAGTGCATTTAAAATCAGATAAGAGGTTCAATTTTGCAGGAGATACAAGTTTTAGAGTGATTACAGGAGATATACCAAGTGATGAGTTGATGGTGTCACATGGAGGGTATGACAACGGAGATGTTAACAAGGATATTAATTGCATGTTTCCCATTGATAGAATGCGAGAGTTGGCGGATGAAGGTATTATTAAGGCATTAGCGCCAGTCAATTTCGGGTTTATGGGCGGTGGAGGAGATGTAAGATATTTCACAGAAGAAACTGGGCCAGAAATTGCGAAGCAATTGGTGGAGCATAATGTTGATGCAGTGCTCTTAACAGCCGGCTGAGGTACTTGCCACCGCTCTGCAGCTATAGTGCAGAGAGCGATTGAGGAAGCTGGAATTCCTACTGTGATAATTGCAGCTCTACCTCCAGTAGTACGCCAAAGTGGTTCCCCTAGAGTATCAGCACCTTTAGTCCCTATGGGCGCTAATGCAGGTGAGCCAAATAATGTTGATATGCAAAAAGCAATTACAAAAGAAACATTGCAGCTATTAGAAACTATTGAAACGCCAGGTAGAATTGTTAGTTTACCATATGAATATATAGCAGTAGTGTAGCGGGCGATATCATGGAAAGAGAAAAACTGATTAAACGACTAATAATAAAGTGTTTTGATATTCATAGTGTTAATATTTCAAAAAAAAACGGTATAGATAAAAATAAGATGCTTATTGATAAAGACTGTGTTAATCAGTTGATGCAACAAGAAAAAGATATTAAGAATGTTAATATTAATATTATTAAGCCCAGAGAACATAATTGCCGTATTGACACTATTATGGATTTTATACCGATATCAACCAAAGTGCTAGGGCGGATTGGTGAAGGGATAACTCATACTTTAACAGGTGTTTATGTGATGCTAACAGGTGTAAATACAAAAGGGGTACAAATGTCTGGATTTGGCTCCACAGACGGCTACTTAAAAGATAATTTGAAGCTAGGGTGTCCTGGCACACCTGAAGAAGACGATTACATCATACACTTTAATGTTGTGCTAAAAGGAGACGTCCCTACTACAAGAGAGCTATCCTTAGTAGCTCATAGAGCATGTGACATATTTATTCAGCAGTTTAGGAATATACTTAAAATGAAAGATGGACGATTGGCAGATGAAATACATGAATATGTAGAGAGAAAATCTGAAAACAAGAAAAGAATTGTCGTAATAAAACAAGTTGCAGGGCAAGGCGCTTTTCATGACAATATAATATTGCCTGCTGAGCCATCAGGGGTTAAAGGCGGAAGGTCTATTATTGACATGGGTAATGTGCCAGTTATTCTTTCGCCTAACGAATATAGAGATGGAGCAATACGTGCTATGACTTAAGGAGTGATAATATGGGCTTAGGTCCTTCTACCAAAGAAACTACTCTACATCATTTTAGAGATCCTTTGTTAAATATTATTTCAAAAGATAAGGATATAGATTTGATTGGAATAATTGTCGTTGGCACACCGCAGAGTAATAGCGAAAAATACTATGTCGGTAGGCGAGCTGCTACATTGGCTGAAGCAATACAAGTCGACGGAGTTATAATATCTGTAGATGGTTGGGGCAATTCCCATGTAGATTTCGCCAATACTATAGAGGAAATTGGAAAGAAAAGCATTCCATTGGTAGGGATAAGTTTTATAGGAGTGCAAGGAAAATTTGTGGTGACTAACAAATATATGGATACAATAGTTGATATAAACAAGTCACCAAAAGGCATAGAAACAGAAGTTCTTGGTGAAAACAGTGTTTCGGAATATGATTGCAAGAAGGCATTAGCTTTCTTAAAACTTAAAATGAAAAGGAAGAAGGAGTAGCCATAATGAAATTTATTAAATCTGTTCACACAATCGACATGCATACTATGGGAGAAGCAACAAGAATAGTAATAGGCGGACTTCCTCATATAAAAGGAATAACGATGCAACAAAAAAAGGAGTTTTTACAGAAAAACTTGGACAATATTAGATTAACTCTTATGCAGGAGCCAAGAGGTCATAAAGATATGTTTGGTGCGGTAATTACAGAACCTGTAAATAAAGAAGCTGACCTTGGAGTTATTTTCATGGATGGTGGCGGATATCTAAACATGTGTGGTCATGGTTCTATTGGAGTAGTAACAGCAGTTATTGAAACAGGTATGATTTCAGCGGTTGAGCCAACTACGAATGTTGTAATAGATACTCCTGCTGGAACAATAAAAGCAAAAGCTAACGTGAAAAATGGTAAAGTGGAAAGTGTTTCAATAATAAATGTAGAATCCTTTTTTGACAAAGAAGTAACTATAGATCTTCCTAATATAGGCAAGATATCTGTTGATATAGCATTTGGTGGCAGTTACTTCGCGCTAGTTGATGCAGACAAATTAAAGCAAAAAATACAGCCACGGAATGTTAATATATTAATAGAACTAGGATTGTTGATTAGAAAAATTGTTAATGAAAAAATAGATGTTGAGCATCCAATACATGAACATATTAATACAGTTGATTTGGTAGAGATTTATGAAAGACCATCAGAAGACAACCCTAACTATAAAAATGTTGTTATATTTGGACAGGGGCAAGCTGATAGATCACCGTGTGGTACTGGCACTAGTGCTAAATTAGCTACATTATTTCACAAAGACGAAATAAAAATAGGTGAAGATTTTGTTTACGAAAGCATATTAGGAACGAAATTTTTTGGTAAAATTGTTGATACTAAGCAAAATAAAAAGTATAATGGTATAATACCAGAAATAACTGCTTCTGCATATATTACAGGGTTTAATCATTTTGTTGTTGATGAAAAAGATCCTTTAAAAGATGGTTTTACCTTGGGTTAGGGTGACTCATTATACGTATAAGCTATTGCCTACTTCTCAAAGCAATAGAATGTTGCAAATCTTTCGGCATAGATTGAATAAAGAGAATTGATTTAGACGAAGTTTTTACCTTAACCGAGTTAAGGTTGAACCTATCCAATTGTATACAATTGGATAAATATAAAAACAGGAGGAAATAACATGATTACTGCAATATTAGGTACTTTAGGCGCACTTACAGCGTGGTTTGCTTATGTGCTAGGTAAGGATTTATTAGAAAACAAGGACAACTTGGAAGAAGAGACAAACTTTGTAACGGCGGGCGTGATTGGTTTTGTTACAAACTTCTTTGACACTTTGGGAATTGGAAGTTTTGCTCCGACTACTGCTTTGCTAAGAGGATTTAAACAAATTAAAGACAGAGTGTTACCAGGAACGCTAAACGTTTCAATGACAATACCAGTAGTAGTAATGGCTTTTATCTTTATCTCTGCAATCGAAGTAGATACACTCACTTTGGTATCTATGTTGGCTGCGGCAACACTTGGTGCTTGGTTTGGGGCGGGGTTTGTTGCTAAATTGCCAGAGAAAAAGATCCAAGTTGGTATGGCGATAGCTTTATTAGTTACTGCTTTCTTTATGCTTGCAGGTATGCAAGGTTGGATGCCTTCTGGTGGGGATGCTATTGGACTTACAGGTGGATTGTTGATAGTTGCAATAGTGGCAAACGGTATATTAGGTGCTTTAATGACATTAGGAATAGGATTATATGCACCTTGCATGGCTTTAGTTTATATGTTAGGGATGAGCCCAGCGGTGGCATTTCCGATTATGATGGGTTCTTGCGCATTCTTAATGCCAGTAGCCTCAGCTAAATTTGTAAAAGAGAAAGCTTACAATAGAAAAATTGCAATAGCAATTACTATTTTAGGTACAGTGGCGGTATTTATTGCTGCATATATCGTTAAGTCACTGCCATTAGACATTCTTAGATGGGTAGTATTATTTGTAATTACGTATACATCTGTAACATTATTTATGGCGGCTTCAAAAAAGGAAGCAGCTTAAAACTTAAAGAATGATGTAAGTGAGCCTGATAGGTGTTTCGTTTGATTTGTTGGCGGAATGCCTTTTCGGCATTTCTGAGAATACATGGACGATTATATTTGTTTGCACTTATTAACTTAAGAATTTTTTGTAGTCAAAAATTAGCCTGTGTAGTACAATGATAGTACAAATTATAGTTCCTCAGTCGGTGTAGATGTAGATGAGCATAAACTATTAAAGGAGGATTTTGCATTGAAAAAAATTGGACTAATTATTATATTACTTATAGTATTGCCAATGGGAGCATTATTGGGGTCAGCATACTACTTAGGGCTAGACATGGAGCCATTGTGGATTCCTTTTGCCTCTACTTTAGCAGCTTTGATTGTTGCTTCTGTAATCTTAATAAAAAAAATAAGCGCAAGTTATGAAAAAAAGCTATATGAAATGGTTAAAGGAATAGAACTTATGACATCGGGCGATTTTTTTGGAACTCAAGAATCTGTAAATAAGAATCTAAACAATACAGAGGAAGGTCAGGTTTTTAGCATATTTCTAGACAGACTAACATTGGTGTTAGAGCAAATGGAAGTTGTTTCTCAAAAGAGCGCGAGTTATTCTAAACAGTTACTTACAGCAGTTAAAGGTACAGATGAATCAAATGAGCAAATTGTTAGAGCGATGGAGGAGGTTTCAGCAGGTGCTGATGAGACAGCAACCTCAATCCAAAACATATCCCAAGGAATTAAGGAATTATTAGAGTATGCCACTGATTTAGAGAAACAAGCAAATGATTCAGTCGCTATAATTAGCAATTTTGAAGGTACAGCCGATAGTGTTCAAAAGATTGTTAATAGCTTAATTGATGATATTAAAAAAACTGTCGCAACAAATAAAAAATCATCTGTAAATATTAGGAACCTTCAGATTAAATCTGAAGAAATTAGTAAGATAGCAACTATTGTAACTGAGATAGCAGAGCAAACAAACCTTCTGGCTCTTAATGCGGCTATTGAGGCTGCAAGAGCTGGTGAATTTGGAAGAGGGTTTGCGGTAGTCGCCGATGAGGTCAGAAAGCTTGCTGAAGAATCAAGACTGGCAGCAAAAAAAATTACTGTAGTGGCAGATGATATAAGGATTCAAACTAAAGGTACAGTTGCAAATATAGAGGAAACTGTAATTATGGTAGAGGGAAATGAAAAGGACTTGAATGAAACAGGCATCAAATTTGCTGCCATGACGGAAAGTATTGTAAAGGTCGACGAGACTATTAGAAATGTTTCTGAGTACATATCAAAAGAGTTAGAAATGACTAAAGAGATTTTCGGTGATATTGACAGAGTAATTGCTGTTGTAGAGGAAACTATAGCCAATAGTCAGGAAGTGACAGCATCTTGCGAGGAACAAAGCGCTAGAATGACAGAGATATATGGTGTTTCGGACAAACTCCAAGGAATGTCTTATGAGCAACTAAAGATGATTAGATCTTTCGCCAAAGATATGGAGCTAAATTGCCAACAGCAAGAAGAAGTAAGTAGGACAAAGACAATGTTGACAGAGCTAGCTAAAAATGAAGCTATTATATCAATGGATAAGGAGAAGCAGGGGAAAGTTTTAGATGAAATTCAAAGAGATAACGCCAATTACGATTTAGTTTATACTGCAGGTCTAAATGGCAAGCTTTTGTATACTTCCAGTGGTGAAGGTTTAGGAGCAGATATATCTTATAGACCATGGTTTGAAGAAATTAAGTCAGGGAATTCCTCTTCAAAGGTTTTTGTATCAATGGTAACCCACTCAGTTTGCGTACTGATAACAGTACCTATATTCGATGTTTGTGGCAACGTTGTAGGGGCTTTAGGAACAGATATTAAAATTTAACTATATGGTCAGGCACCTTGGTTCGACTACTTTAATCAAGGTGCCTGCCTTTTTTTGTCATGAATGTCATTTGACCTTAGTATAAATAGTTGGTATAATCTATAAACATACATTAGTTCTAATTTTCAGAATAGGATGATGAAAAGTGGACGGAAAATTTTTTAAAAGGATAGTTATAAAAGTGGGGACTAGTACTCTGACAGATGCTGATGGTAAATTAAATCTGACCGTGATTAAACGTCTCGTAAAACAATTGGTTGAGGTAAAAAACAGTGGTCGAGAAGTTTTGCTGGTAACATCGGGTGCGATTGGAGCTGGCATGGGTGAAATGGAGATTACGAAAAGACCAGTCTCAATTCCAGAATTACAGGCAACAGCTGCTATTGGACAGGGGTTTTTAGTTGCCATTTACAACAAATATTTGTTAGACCACGGAGAAAGGGGCGCCCAAATTCTTTTAACGTCCTGCGATTTAGAAAATAGGACTAGATATTTAAATATTTTTAATACCCTGCTTACATTATTAAAATTTGGTGTTATTCCAATTATCAACGAAAATGACACGGTAGCTACTCAGGAAATAAAAATTGGCGACAATGATACGCTATCAGCTAGGGTGGCAGGGTTGGTAGAAGCAGATTTGTTAATAATTCTTTCTGATGTTGAGGGATTATATAATAACTGGTCTAAGGATGAAAGAAAAAATCTTGAACTTATTCACCACGTAAAAAAAATTACTCCTAAACTTGTAAAATTAGCTGGTGGGCAGGGTAGTAAGTTTGGAATGGGCGGAATGCATACTAAGCTTGAAGCGGCAAAAATTGCGACTAATTCTGGAATTACGATGGTAATTGGTCCAGGTTATGAAGAAAATATTATTGTAAAACTAATTAGCATGCTCGAAGAGGAGAAAAACTATTACTTAGGGACTACTTTTCCCCCTGTAGCTAGTAGCTTGAGCAAAAGGAAACAGTGGTTATGTTTTAACCTTCCTGCAAATGGCAGTATTGAGATTGACCATGGGGCTGAGAAGGCCTTGCTATATAGAGGTAAGAGCCTTTTGGCAAGCGGGATTATTCGAGTCGAAGGTGATTTTTTTCTTGGAGAATTGGTGCGAATTATTAATACTAATGGACAACTGATAGGCAAAGGGTTGGTTAATTATTCAGCCCAAGAAATTGAGAGAATTAAGGGGTATCACTCAGTTGAGATTGTTTCTTTGCTAGGGTATTTTAATCAGGAAGAAATAATTCATCGAGACAATATGGTGATTGAAGGAGGCGGAACTGAACATGAGTAGAATAAGCAAGGAAGTAATTAATCAAGCTAAACAAGCACAGGAGGCAGCTCGAATAATGGCTGGGGTGCCAACTGCAACTAAAAACCAAGCTTTATTAAAAATAGCGGAAGAATTAGAAAAATCGATGGTAGAAATTTTAGCAGTCAATGAAAAAGAAGTACTCAGAGGTCAAGAAAAGGGTCTTGCAGGCGTTTTATTAGAGCGTTTAAAACTAACTGAACAAAAAATTAGGGGGATGGCTGAAGGACTTAGAAAGTTGGCATATTTAGAAGATCCAATAGGTGAAGTTCCTAAAATGTGGCGCAGACCCAACGGTTTGCAAATTGGTCAAATAAGAGTTCCTTTGGGAGTGATTGGTATTATTTATGAGTCCCGCCCGAATGTAACTGTTGATGCGGCGGGGTTATGTTTAAAGGCTGGGAATGCTGTAATTCTACGAGGAGGGTCTGAAGCATTTGATACTAACCAGACGCTGCATCAGAAAATTACTGTTGCATTAAGTGAAGCAGGGTTACCGGTACATGCTGTGCAGTTGATTCAGACTGTTGATCGAGAAGCAGTAGAGGTTCTTCTTGGATTAAATGAATATTTGGATGTATTGATTCCTAGAGGTGGACCTGCTTTGATTAAGCGGGTATTGGATGAGGCCCGGGTTCCAGTAATTCAAACTGGAGCAGGAAATTGTCATATATATGTTGATTCGGCTGCTGACCTTGATATGGCACTTAAGATTGTTTTTAATGCTAAAACAGATTATGTAAGTGTTTGTAATGCAGCGGAAAGCTTACTTGTCCATCAAATGATTGCAGCAGAATTCTTGCCGCAGCTATATGATTTATTTCAAGCTAATGGTGTGCAATTAAGGGGCTGTAATCGTTCACTTAAGTTGGTTTCGGGAATATTCCCTGCTGATAAAACAGATTGGGGCAAAGAATATTTGGACTATATAATGTCGGTTAAGATAGTAGATAGTATTGAGGAAGCCGTTAAGCATATTAATACTTATGGAACTGGTCATTCGGAGGCGATTGTTACCGATAATTATAATCAGGCTTGGCGATTTTTGCAGGAAGTTGACTCAGCTGCGGTTTATGTTAATGCATCGACACGTTTTACTGATGGAGGTCAATTTGGTTTGGGGGCTGAGATTGGAATCAGCACCCAAAAATTACACGCCAGAGGTCCGATGGGTTTGAAAGAATTAACTACTACTAAATATATAATTTTAGGGCAGGGACAAATTAGAGAATAGAGGTGAAAAATGATGACATCGATGACATCGATGACTGTGATTGGCCTAGGTAAGATGGGTTCAGCTTTGATTCAAGGGGTACTTGCCACAGAGATTTTTGAAGTTGATAAGATAATTGGCTGTGATGTTGAGGCAAAGGAAATGAAATTTGATTGTAGGATGATTAAGACCATTACTGATAATAAAAAAGGGGTTGAACTAGCAGAAATTGTCCTTTTGGCAGTAAAACCGCAGATAATACATCAGGTTCTGCAAGAGATTAAATCGGTAATCGCTGGAAAGTTGGTGGTGTCGGTCGCCGCTGGAGTTACCATTGATTATTTGGAAAGTGAACTACCTTCTTCTTGCCGTATTGTACGAGCAATGCCTAATATTCCAATTCTAGTTAATGCAGGTATTTCAGCGATTACTCCTGGTAAAAGGGCCACTAAAGAAGATGTGGAAATTGTAAAAAACATTCTAGGAGGCGTTGGAGAAACTATTGTGGTAAAAGAGGAACTTATGAATGCTGTTACAGGTCTAAGCGGCAGTGGACCAGCATACATTTCCTTAATGATTGAGGCACTTGCCGATGGGGGAGTGCTGACTGGCCTTTCTCGCGAACTTTCGCTTCGTTTGGCGGCTCAAACCATGATAGGAACAGCAAAAATGATTATTGAAACTGGCATACACCCTGGAGAGCTAAAAGATATGGTTGCTTCCCCTGGTGGCACCACAATTAAAGGGATAGAAGTTCTTGAGCAACACGGGTTGCGAGGTATTTTAATAGAGGCAGTTAAAAAAGCCACCGAGCAAGCCAAAGAATTAAATGCTGATACAGATGATTCTAAATAAACTTTGGGGACAAATACTTTGATTATATAAATCAAGGGGTCTGTCTCTTTGAGTTGAAATTTTTCTGATTAACCCTATTCTAATTTACATTAGATATTCACCCCGAATTTTCTTAAAACAAAAATATACACATTATATCCAAGAATCATAATAACTGATGAACAGAACATTGCAAAATAGAATTTCACATCATTTTTTAATAAAAGAACAAGAGCAATAAAAAATACAATTGAAGGGACTACTATCCAAATAATAGCTTGAGAAAGTTCAATAACTTTCGCAACATCGTTAGTATCGCGGTAAAGCCACATAATTGCTAGCATTGAAGTAAGTGGTAGCGAGACTACAATAGCACCAATAGTTGGGAATTTTCTGCTAACATAGGATACAATAGCTACAATAATCGCAGTGACGATTACTTTAATAAGAAACTGCATAAGAACAACTCCTCTCTTAGAATAATATATTCTCCATAAGAAATGAAAGTCCTTTATTAGAAATGATTATTCTGCAAATAGTTACAAGTGTTAAGCATCAGAAAAACTACAGAATATTAGAGAAGAAGTAATTAGAGGATTTTTAGTGCCGTTTGCCTAATAAAGCAAGTATGATATTTAAAAGAAAGGGTGATTGTATATGCTAAACTGTATAAAGGAAGTATTCATAAAAGACAGAAACACAATGATAGCAAGAATCAGACTAGGCGGAAACGTGAAAGTGTTCAATGTAACGGAACAATCAGATATATATTTTAAAAACTATACTAGAGAAGAAATTATAAACTTCTTACAAGATAGAATGCCTCCCAAAGACAGGCGTGATATAGAGAAGATATTAGCAAGACTTGGTCTGAGGAAATACAATATATTAGATATAGGACTGGCTACAAAGGGAATATCAACCATGGATAATTTATGGATATCTACGAAAAGCACAGACACCTATAAGGAGAGTTTCATCAATGTAATGGGGTTATTAGGAAGTGGTAGCGTGTCAGGAGACAATTCACCTCTAGCCTCGCCTAGTGGTGTGAATAAGAAACGTTACTACAGAGGGCCGTTTTCTTTTGGGATAGCCAAACAAAGATTGAGTCCAATGACAGACGACATTGAAATGGAAGTATTATACTATAGATTATCTTTATTACTCGGAGTAGATGTATGCACTGCCTACATGCTGAATGAACAGGAATCGGTATCTGAGATAGGATATGATATTATGATAGATTATATTGTACATGCAAGATATTTACTACCTGACAATTTTAATGCAGGTAATTTATTCGAGATATTAATAGACACATTTCCAAGTGAGAAAATAAAAATCTACAAAATGATTATCTTAGATTTTATAACAAGGCAAGATGATAGGCATATGAGTAATCTAGCATTTTTAAATGGGAAAGTAATGTATCCTTTGTACGACAACGGTAGGTGTCTATTTTACGAAGATAGACCAGATATAACTAATATAGCTTATACTAACGTAGAGAAGTACGCAACATCATTCGGAGCTATAGGAACGTATGCGGATTTTATTAAAGATATAAATGCAGATCTACCTATAGCGTCTATTGTTGATTTATACAATATACGTGACTCAGACTTAGAAATGTTATTTGATGGATTAGAGGTTATGGATTTCAGAAAAGTTGGAGCTATAAGGTGGATGAAAGCAGCACTAACTTATTTAGATGGATTGTAAAAATAATAACGACAACTTTCAAAATCTACTTCTGCACAAATGAGCTCTCAAAAAGATAAAGGAATTTTATAAATTACGTCAAATAATATGGTATTCGGAGAAATAAAACAGAGAACGTAGTATTTGAAACGTACAAGTATAATATTTGCATATTGTTTCAGAGGGAAATTATGTTGTAATTTAGAATAGAGCACTAAAAAAATATAGAGTTGAGGTGATAGTTTATGAGATTAGTACTTGATATGAGTGTATCAAAAAACACGCTCCCTCTCGAATATAGAAGGAGTATTATTAGCTTCATTAAGAAGGCATTAATGGAATATGAAGGGGGACGGTTTTATAGCCAATTTTATGGTGAATGTGTAACAAAAAACTTCTCTTTTGGAGCACAGCTAGGGGAAGTAATTTTTAAAAATGATTGTATAATGGGTAGTGTAAAGTAACTTATGAAAACTTGAGCCCAAAGAAAAACCGCAAAAGTA
>JAJOKP010000130.1:14215-15979 GCA_021129775.1 Clostridiales bacterium | reverse complement strand
CTTGCACAACATACTAATATTTAATTTAATATATCTTAACGCTTTGCCACCGTTTTGTAGATTTTCGGATACTTGTTTTTTATCTGCTTGTTATGAACGACCTGCCTTGATTACAGAAATAATCAAACCTAAAATAATGATTACTGCAAGGGCCAATCCAATTTTAAGAACGGTTACGTTTATAAGATACATTTCGCTTCCTACATCTGCGCTTATTCCTGACCCTATAGTAATTCCTGCAATGATAATACTTACAGCGAGCAATACTATACTAAAGGAAATCCTATTTATTCCTCTGTCAAATCTCTTCTGTATCTTACTTATATCTTTAATCTCAAATTGAATTGTAAAATCTTCATCCTCCATCTTCCACAAAAAGTTTAACAATACAGAAGGTAACTCTTTGAGCAATTCACTATAATTCCTCAAGCTTTTTTTTGCTTCGTTTACCATCCTCTTTGCAGAAAAGGACTGATAAATCAATTTTTTTGCGATAGGCTTTGCCACAACCAGCGGATTTAGATCCGGGGCCAGTTTTTCCAACAACCCTTGAAGGGTTCCTAATGTCTTCGACATCAACGCAAATTCACGTGGAATTTTTATATTATTTGCAAATGCAATAATAGTAATTTCATAAAACAATTCTTCGATTTTTATCTCATTTAACGGCATAGTTAAATATTTCTCAATCATTTTATCTACATCTTTTTCAAACCTCTTTACATTGCTTCGAGTGGGTATTGCATCCATATCGATAATTGATTTAACAACTAGCCTGCTGTCCCTAGAAGTAACTCCGATGAAATAGTTGATAATCATTCTTTTTCGTACTTCGTCGAGGTATCCTATCATCCCCAAATCAAGAAATACGATCGTACCATCCGGTAAAACTTGTATATTCCCAGGATGAGGATCAGCATGAAAAAAACCATCTCTTAATATTTGGTTGCATATTGATGTAGCCAACTTCTTGGCTAAAACTTTTCTGTCAATACCTGATTGATCCAATGCATCATAATTATCCACTTTAATGCCATCAATATACTCCATAGTAAGAACACGCTTTGAAGTGTAAATCCATTTTACTTCTGGAACTATAATACCTTTATCTTCACTAAAGTTTTCTTTGAATGTCTCTGCATTTTCTGCTTCCTTTATAAAATCTAATTCCGCTTTGATTGTTTTTTCAAATTCAAAGAGCATACTTGTGAAATTGTAAATTTTCCCGTATTTTGTACGGTTGTCAATGAAATATGCTAAATCCTTCAAAATGTTCAGATCCTGATGAATGGTTTTTTCTATTCCTGGTCTCTGAACCTTTACTGCAACCTGTTTTCCCGAATTTAATCGCGCAAGATGAACCTGCGATATGGACGCCGAAGCCAATGGTTTTTCATCAAACTCTTTGTAAATATTTTCTATTTTTCCACCAAATTCTTCTTCTATTAGTGCCCTTGTTTCTGAAAAGGAAAATGGCTGAACAGAATCCTGAAGTTTTTTTAGTTCTTCTACAACTCCAAGTGGAAAAAGATCGGCTCTTGTACTCAAAATCTGTCCTAGCTTAACAAAGGTAGGTCCCAGTTCTTCCATAGAACGACGTAATCTTTCTCCTGCTGAGAGCTTAGAATAATCTGTCTTACAATCAATATTGTAATTTCTTTTTTTCATTTTCAGATATTTTAAAATACCAAGCTGATCTATCAAAAATCCAAACCCATATTTAATAAAAACCATCATAATTCGCCTATATCTTCCAATGTTAGC
>JAJOKP010000130.1:0-14115 GCA_021129775.1 Clostridiales bacterium | reverse complement strand
TAATTTTAATTTTAAATTTCTTGTTTCTGTTTGCGTCCGCTAACTGTAGTCCCTCTACATTCAATTCTTCTTTAACTCATCGGCAATTCTAGTCATCTTCAAGAATTATCCTGACAAACACCAAGCGTTTGTCAGGATAATTGATGCATTTTACTCGGGCTTTAAGCTTGCTTCTTTTCTATTTTTTTGTTTTCTTTTTCCCAAACTTTATCAAAAATCTTGTGAGTTTCTTGAGAATATTTGTCTAAATCATCTTTGAGGTCTTCAGTTAAAGTTTGTGCATCAGGATGAGTTGCCCGAACTTCGCAAGTCTTACAAAGCTCTCTAATCACTTCTGGTGAGTCAATTAGCATGCAAGGCATTAAAAGATTTGGACTGTAGGGTTGGCGAGCCCTAATCTCTTTGAAAAACTGGCATTCAACTGCTTCTTTCAAAGAAGTAGTTTTTATGTTCGCCTGTGCAAAATGAGTAAAGATGCAAGGTTCTACATCGCCACGATTTGTAATATGGCAATACCATTTAGCAGCCACGCAACCACCAACGTAAGGTGCATCGTTCCAAAAATCAATCATGAAAAAGGGTTTTGTAGAACGGATATGGTCCCTGCGGGTTTTTAGGTAATATCTTTGCTCAGGAGTCGGCATTAACCTTGTACTTTTATCTCCGCAAACTGGCATATAAAGAAAATACCAGCCAATCAAAGCTCCTTTTTCAATCATCGAATCAACAAATTCATCAGAAGTAACAGATTCAATATTATTTCTAGTTACACAGACCGAATACCCAAAAGGAACCTTCTTTTCCTTTAGATTCTCCATTGCTTCCATCACTTTCCTAAATGTTCCTCTACCTCTTCTTTCATCGGTTTCTTTCTCAAATCCTTCGATACTCAGTTTAGGAATAACATTACCAACTTCCGCTAATTTTTGCGCTATTTCTTCATTAATCAAAGTGCCATTAGTGTAAACTTGAAAATAGGCATCAGAATGTTTTCGGTAAATTTCAAAAAGATCCTCTCTTAAAAAAGGTTCTCCACCCAAAATAGTAAATAACGCTGTTCCCATTTCTTTGGCTTCTGTAATTATCCTGTCTAAAGTTTCAAATTCTAAATCTTCTTCTTTTTTATAACTCTCCGCATAACAACCAGTACATTTTAAGTTACACCTCATTGTGGGACTAATTAAAAGTACAAACGCAGGGTTTGCCTCTTGAGCAGCTAGCAATTTTTCCTTCTTTCTATTATTATCTAAAAGTCCTGATAAAATAAAATTTTCTAAAAATTTTTCTTGGCAATTTTTATTAACATCGGTCATAAATCTTTTAGTTAAAGCTAACGACGGGTACTTTGCCTTATAGAGGTTTCTTATACTCCTAACTTTAGGTTTGTGAACCTGTGGAGCAAATTGTTCTAGTAAATAAGTTAAATTAACCATATTTTCGTCAGAAACATCCGAAATAATTTGCAGTGATTTATTGATTATCTTCTTTTTAAGCATTTTTTTAACTTCCATAATTATTCCCTCCTTTAGTTATCCGCGTAGTTCACAAGGGGCTTAACCCATAGGATCTAGTTTTATTGCTCAATCTAGCAGATTACTCAAATTGTTTAAACGATATTAGATGTAGCTCAAACCTTAATTAGTCAGCAATGTATTAGTTACTTACTTTGCAGGCTTATAGCCCTCTCTCTTCAAATCGATGTAGGTCGTACGTCCGTATTAATTGACTCAATAGATTTTAAACTAATTCTTCTGATTAGGCACGGCCTTCATTTTTGTCGTTCCTTGTTCTTGAAGAGCTTGTGTTATTTGCTCTCTTACAATTTGTCTAATTTCGTCTTTCGTTACAATATCTTCTTTATTTGCCACATTTGTCTGTTTCAACGTTTCTGTAACTCCATCATTAATTATTTTTTTAAGTTCGTTTCTTTGCTCTTCTCCTCTTTTTACCAATTCAGTTGTAAACTTCCGTGCATCCTTCCTTGCAACTTCGCCTTTATTTACAAGTTCTTCTACAAATTCTTCTGCTTTTTCTCTTGAATACATATAAAATCCTAATCCTAAATCAATGGATTTTTCAAATAAATCTTTCATACTTACCCTCCTCAAGAAATAGTTCGGACGTTTGACCTAATACGATTTTAACATTGTTAATATTTTTTGTCAAGTATTTTTCTCCCAATTATTTTTTTAACATTTCACCTCTGCTTCCTAGTCATTTTTTCAACATAAGATAAGTACCAATCTCTTTGCCTTTATGCAATATGACGTTTCTTTCTTTTTGTTCAAAACCCATTTTTTCATAGAATTTTTGTCCTCTATTATTATTAATGTTTACGTGTAAATATAACTTGCTATGTCTTTTAGCCATCATTTTAATTAACTCTGCGCCTATGCCACGTCCTCTATAGAAAGAACTCACGCTCAAAGTATGAATAAAATGAGCATCGTTATCCATAGTTCCTTCATTTATTTTTTTTGCTATAAAGAAAAAATACATTTTCCTTAGAAGATACCAAAAACCCATTACTTCAACAATTGCTTTCCCTATTTTTTTGTCAAAGCAATCTCTATACGATACGTCAATCCCTAGTGCCAGTCCTACTATTTTATCATCAATCATCGCAAGCACAATATTTTTAGAAGCTAAATACTGTTTTTCTAAATTTATGAGTTCTTCATTAATAGTAAGACATTCAATTTCTCCTCCAAAAAACAAAGTGTTTATTTCTACATCTGCGTTGTACATAAGTTCAGCCACTACATGTTTGTCATGCTTCTCGGGATTATAGTTTTCAAAAAATACGTTCATTTATCTCGCTCCCTATATTTCTTTTTAAAGGTTTTGGTGTTGTTTTATCTAACACAGCTTGATATCAACTAACACCACGCTATAGAGCTATGGCTGAAAAAATTGCAATATAGCATTGCAATTGAATTGTTTATACTTAACCCTAAGTTTCTTCCATGTGTTTTACAATTCTATAATTACCCAAATAAAAATCACAAGAGCAATTATAAATGAAACCAAACTTCCGCCAAGCATCCCGATAAAAGTGCCCGTAGCAGCTTTGAAAGTTTCTTCGAACTTTTTTCCAACAAGCAACTCTATAGCAATCACCCCTCCAAATGCTCCAAAAACTAACCCAAATGGTCCTAACATAACCACCCCCAAAATACTTCCTACAATCGCACCCAAAGGCGCATATTTGCTACCCCCATATTTTTTCACTCCTATTGCACTTGCAAAATAATCAATAATAAAGGAAATCAATGTTAAAACGCCAGTAGTGACGATTAAAAGGGTTGAAAAAGCTTGCCAATTTTCCAAAAAACTATAAATTATAATTATCAAAAACATCAAAGGAATTCCAGGAACAAAAGGCATTATGGTTCCAATTACGCCAATAAATAATCCTACAAACAACAATATTTCCTTCATTAAATCGTACCTCCTAATAATATCTAGTGTACAAGGGGCTTCGCCCCTTGCTATTATAAACCTTCCACCCACCTCTAGTCCCCCTAGAAGCCTGCTAAAACCATTCGGCTTCACTTCAGTAAAGTTTATCCTATGCAGCTTGCAAAAAACACCTAGCCCAAGTTTACCCTATAACTCTAATTCAATTTTTTCCAAAAGATTTCTTTTAATCGCTACTTTATCAATTTTGATATCTTGCCATATTTCTTGTGACGCCAGTGCTTGTGCTATTAACATTTCTATTCCATATATTACTTTATGTCCCTTTTCTATTCCTAGTTTAAGAAATTTAGTTAAATGTGGTTTATATACTATATCGCAAAGTATAGCGTTTTCATTTGTCAGTGCTAGATCAATCGGTACTTCTTCCACGTGAGGAAACATACCTGCTGCAGTAGCATTAACCACTATATCAAATTCTCTTAGATTCTGCCGCTTCGAAGCATTTGTGAAAACCACATCTTTATTCGCTTGAATTAACTCTTCAATCAACAAGTCTGCTTTTTCATACGTTCTATTTCTAATCGATAGATGTGATATCTGGCTAGATGCAAGCGTAATTGCTACTGCTCTTGCAGCACCCCCTGCACCTAGTATTAGCACTTTTTTTCCTCTTAACCGCACTTCATTTTCTTCTAACATATCTAAGAAACCTATTCCATCAGTATTATAACCTATTAGTTTACCATCAACAATCTTTATTGTGTTAACAGCTCCTATCTTCTTTGCAGACGCATCAAGATCGTTTAAATACTCAATCACGTCTATTTTATATGGTATTGTTACATTAATTCCACCATACCCAAGAGCCTTGATGCCTTTTATTGAGTTCGCGAGATTCGCCTTAGCTACATTATGCGCAATATATGTTTTGTTCTGATCCAAAAAATCAAACACATAATTATGTATAAATGGAGACGAAGATTTTGTAACTGGATTTCCTATTAATGCATATGTTTTCATATCTGCGTCGTTTTTCATAGATTGTCCTTTCCAAGTCTAGAATATATACTTGCTTGTATTTTATCACTTATTTAATCATAGTTAAAGCAAAAGACAGAGAATCGTCCCCTGTCTTTTGTTTTTTCCGAGCTTACACTGGATACTTTTCTCTAGCAGTATAATGTGTATGCAATAGCTCATGTGCTTTATGTCCATTTGGTTTTCCAAGATAGTCTGCATACAGCTTCTTAACTAATGGATTTTCGTGTGATTTTCTGTATTTCATTTTTGTATCTTCTACATACAGTGCTTTTGCTCTTTCTACTCTTATATCACAATCCATTTTAGTTTTAGCCGTTACATGTGGTTGCCCTCCTCCTGTAACACAACCTCCACTGCATCCCATTATTTCGATGAAGTGATATTCTCTTTCTCCAGCTTTGATTATTTCTAACAATTCTTTAGCATTACCTATTCCATGTGCTATAGCAACTTTAATGGTTTTTTCTCTAACTGTGACTTCAGCTTCTTTAATTCCTTGAATCCCTCGTACTGATGTGTATTCTATTTCATCAATGGCTTCGCCATTTAATACGTCCGCAACAGTTCTTAAAGCTGCTTCCATCACACCACCGGTAACACCAAATATAACCCCTGCTCCTGTTGCTTCACCTAAAGCCGAATCGTATTCAGAATCAGGTAGCTTTGTGAAATTAATTCTTGCTTCCTTTATCATTTTGCCTAATTCCCTAGTAGTAATTGAATCATCTACCTCTTTTAATCCTAATAAAGACATCTCTTCTCTAGCTGCTTCGGATTTTTTAGATGTACATGGCATCACTGAAACCACAAATATTTTTTTAGGATCAATATTTTCTTTTTCAGCATAATACGATTTCACTATAGCGCCAAACATTTGCTGTGGTGATTTACATGTAGACAAATTACTTAGAAACTCTGGATAATTAAATTCGCAATAATTTACCCATCCGGGCGAACAGGAAGTAATTTGTGGTAATTTACCATCATTTTCGATCCTATTTAATAATTCACGCTCCTCCTCTATAATCGTTAAATCAGCTGCGAAATTTGTATCATATACTTTATCGAAGCCCATTCGTTTAAGGGCGGTTACCATTTTACCAGTCACTCTACTGCCAATTGGCATACCAAACTCTTCTCCTAAAGCAGCTCTAACTGCGCTTCGTATTCGCCTCTGAAATATTTAAGAGTAGATAGCACTGGATTAGGTGCAGTTTGCCCAAGCCCACAAAGTGACGACTCTTTAATGTTTTTTGCTAATCTCTCAAGTTTATCAATATCTTCTAGCTTACCTTTACCTTCTGTTATATTATCTAATATTTCTAACATTCTTTTCGTTCCAATTCTACAGGGTGGGCATTTGCCGCAAGATTCTTCTACAGTAAAGTCTAAGAAAAATCTAGCAATATCAATCATGCAGTTATCTTCATCCATAACTATCATTCCACCTGAGCCCATCATTGAGGCAAGTTCGATTAAACTCTCATAATCTATAGGAGTGTCAATATGTTCAGTAGGAATACAACCACCCGATGGTCCTCCTGTTTGAACTGCCTTAAAAGCTTTTCCGTTAGGTATTCCTCCACCAATATCGTATATTACATCTCTAATAGTTGTCCCCATTGGAATTTCAAGCAATCCAGTATTATTTATTTTACCTCCAAGAGCAAATACTTTTGTTCCCTTAGCTTTTTCTGTGCCAATTTTCGCAAGCCATTCTGCACCATTTAGAACTATTTGTGGTATGTTTGCAAATGTTTCGACATTATTTAATAAAGTAGGTTTACCCCCAATTCCGCTTTGCGCTGGAAAAGGTGGTCTTGGTTTTGGCATGCCCCTTTTTCCTTCAATTGAGTTAATTAAAGCTGTTTCTTCACCACAAACAAATGCACCTGCACCAAGTCTAATTTCGATATCAAAATTAAAATCCGTTCCGAATATACCTTCACCTAACAATTCTTGCTCTCTTGCATCATCAATCGCAATTTGTAAACGTTCAACAGCAATCGGATATTCTGCACGCACATATACAAACCCCATATCAGATC
This sequence comes from Clostridiales bacterium, assembly GCA_021129775.1. GTDB lineage: Bacteria > Bacillota > Clostridia > Peptostreptococcales > NVVX01. The sequence continues at coordinate 7,603 of JAJOKP010000130.1, read as the reverse complement.
CTACCGCATAACCAGCAATTGCCATTGCTTCTACAATAACATGTGGGTCACCTTCTAATATAGATCTATCCATGAAAGCACCAGGGTCTCCTTCATCTGCATTTGTTACAATATATTTTTTATCGCCTTCTGCCTTTGCAGTAAACTCCCATTTCAGACCAGTTGGAAATCCACCACCGCCTCTGCCTCTTAGCCCCGATTGCTTAATTATCTCTACTACTTCTTCTGGTTGCATCTCTGTAAGAACTGTAGCTAATGCTTTGTATCCGTCAAAAGCAATATACTCTTCAATAGCTTCTGGATCAATTACCCCGCAATTTCTTAGCGCAATACGAAGTTGTTTTTTGTAGAATACAACTTCATCTATTGCCTTTATTTTGTCCTCTTTTACAGAATCTTTAAATAATAAATCTTTGACTATTCTTCCCTTTAATAAGTGTTCTTCAACTATTATATCAACACTCTCAGGATTAATTTGACTGTAAAAAGCTCCTTCTGGATAAACTATCACAATCGGTCCAGCTTCACATAGTCCAAAACAACCAGTTTTTACAAGCTTTATTTCTCTTTCGATATTATGATTTTTCAGTGATTCTTTAAATTTTTCTATAATTAAATTGCAACCTGATGAAACACAACCTGTTCCACCACATACTAATACGTGCGATCTGTACAGCTCCATTATATGCCTCCTTATGTGAGTTCCATCTATATGAACATAGTCTATTTCTCATATGCCCCTATTGTATATACATCAATTATGTTCCCATTAACTATATGCTCAGAAATGATTCTCTTTGCTTTGTCAGGCGTAACTTCAACATAAGTTGTCTTCCCTTCGCCTTCTTTATATACATCAATCATTGGCTCTAGTCGACACGCTCCAACGCATCCTGTTTGTGTTACCGTTACGTCGTGAAGGTTTCTTTTCTTTATTTCATCAAGCAAAACCATCATGATTGTTCTTGCTCCCGAAGCGATGCCACACGTTGCCATTCCAACAACGATTCTTGTGCCTTTTCTATCTTTTCTAAGGTTAATCTTTTCCAATGTTTCTTTTCTTATTTTTTCTAATTCTTGAATCGTTTTCATTGTAGCCCTCCACCTATGTTAAAAATTTAGTGTTTATTTTTCTCTTTGCGAGACCCATTCGACTTCACGGAGTTTCCCCTGAATGTAGCATAGCGGAATCGAATGGGTTCGCTCAGGGTGACAAAAGAGCTTTCTCTTTTATCTTTTATCTTTTGCCCTAATCTTTTCCTAACCAACTAACCAACCAACTTTCCGTTTCTCTGTTAATATTTACTAATTATTTCTGGAATATCTTCTAAAGTTAACCTTCCGTAAACGTCTTGATTAACTGTAAGTACAGGAGCTAATCCACATGCACCAATACATCTGGTAGCTTCTAGTGTATACTTGCCATCTGGCGATGTCTCTCCTACTTCTACGTGAATAAGGTCACTTATTTTATCTACTATTAATTGAGCATTTCGTACATAACATGCTGTTCCTAAACACACACCAATCACAAGTTCCCCTCTTGGTTTTAAAGTAAACTGCGAATAAAATGTTACTACTCCGTAAATCTCACTAAGCGCCATTTTCAATTCTTCTGAAACTCTCTTTTGCACTTCTATTGGGACATAACCAAATATTTTTTGCGCTTCGTTAAGAATTGGTATTAAAGCCCCTTCTTTATTCTTGTGTTTGTCAATCTGTCTCTGCAGATTCTTATAGTTCTCTTCAGTTAAAATTTCTTTTGTCATAATTCTCCTCCTCATATCAAGTTTGTTAAAAATTTATCTTTCTGTTTGCATAACTATGCCCGATTGTTTTTACAACCGGTAGGTAATGAGTCTTATTTACTTCATTTATTAGTTCAAAATAGTTATACATCATTAAAAAATATTAATCAACATCTCTTTTGCTTATGCCAAAACGTTTTCTTTGGGCGTTTATCAAAATAGAGCAGAGAAAAGAAATAATTCCTAGCTAATTAATCAATTTTCTTGAGCAACCCTCATTTTCGCGTACATAGCGCTTCCCAATATCCCTGCGTCATTTCCTAATTTAGCAACTGCAATTCTATCACTAATACCATAATCAAATGTAATATGCTTGTAAGTTTCTCTAATTATAGGTTCAACTATATAATTACCTGCTTTGGAGACCCCGCCGCCTAATAATACTGTATCAGGATCAAATATATTGAAAATGTTTCCAATCCCAATTGAAAGGTATTTGATAAAGCGCTTAATTGATTCTTTTGCCAATTCATCACCTAATTTGGCGCAATCAAAAACTAGTTCCGCATCTATTTTTTCATAGTTGCCTTCAACTTTATCTCTAATTAAACTTCTTCTTTCTTCTCCTACGAGAAGTTTTTGAGTATACTTTATTATTGCAGTTGCAGATGCAAAAGTTTCTAAACAACCGTTATTACCACAGTTGCAATCATAAAAATTTTCTCCTATAATCATATGACCTAGCTCGCTACCCATACCATTACTTCCACTGAAAATTTTATTGTTAATTACAATACCACCGCCTACGCCTGTTCCTAGGGTGAGCATAACTACATTCTTCTTTCCTTTTGCTGCGCCAAACTCTACTTCTCCAAGTGCAGCTACTGTAGCATCATTCTCAATATAAACATCAATATTTGAAAGCTCTTTTAGTTTCTTTGCAAACTCTACATTTCCCCACCCCAAATTGACAGCAGAATAGAGTAACCCATCTTCTCTGCACGCCCCTGGAACTCCTGCTCCAATCGCCTTAATATCGCTCCTATCCATATCCTCTATCTCAATTAGCTCTGTAATCATTCCACTTATAGCTTGAAGTACCGCCTCAAAACCTTTGTCTACAGGAGTACGCGTCTCGAAGTTTCGAATTAGCTTCCCATCTTCTGTAATCAATCCTACTTTAATTGCTGTTCCGCCTAAATCAACACCCATGTAATACACTTTTTTCCTCCTCTCTATTCGTTAGTGAAATTTAATCTCTTCTCAAATTCTCTTGCAGCATGATATCCCATCTCTTTTTGTCTATAATTTCTTGCCGCTACTTCAATTAATAATGCTATGTTTCTAGCAGTTTTCACAGGAATTACAACTTCGTCTACTTTCATTCCTAATATATCTCTCTTTTTTTCATCAAGTCCAAGGCGATCATAATGCTTGTCATGTTCCCATTCTTCAAGATTTACAATAAGATTGATACTAGTTTTTTCTTTAATAGCACCCATCCCAAATAGACTCTTTATATCCATAATGCCAATTCCTCTAACTTCTATCATGTACCTAATAATTTCTGGGGCAGTTCCTATCAAAGCTTCATGTCCCAACCTTTTAATCTCAACTGCATCATCAGCTACAAGCAAATGCCCTCTCTTAATCAGTTCTACTGCAGTTTCGCTCTTGCCAATGCCACTTTTCCCAGTAATAAGCACACCTACACCATTGATTTCCATCAATACCCCATGCATGGTTTTGGTTGGTGCTAACTCATGCTCTAAATAGTTAAATAACCTACTAATAAGTTTTGTAGTATTTCTTTTGCTCCTCAGTATTTTTCTTTGATATTTTTTTGCTGTTAAAATCATTTCGTCATGTATTTCCAAATTTCTACTAACAATTAAGCATGGGATATGATGGGCGCAAATCTTTTCAAACCTCTCCATCCTAACCTTAAAATTCAAAGTGTCTAAAAAACTATGTTCAACTTTACCAATTACTTGAATCCGCTCGTAAGGAAAATCGTCAAAAAAACCAGCTAGTTGCATACCTGGTCTGTTTAACTCGATAGAATTAACTCGCGCAATCTCATTATCAAATGAATTTATTTCTTCTAGTTTTAAATCTAATGCAATTTTTTTTACTGTTATACTTTTGTCTTTTACTATCATTAGAAATCATCTCTGTCATGGCACGACTTATGCTCACAATCTTCTGGTTCAATTGGCATCACTATAGCTGCTATTATATACGCGATAATTCCTATGCTTGTAAACGCAAGTAGCACCCAAAGCAAACGAATAACCGTAGAGTCTGTATTTAGATACTTTGCAACCCCACCACAAACTCCAGATATTTTTTTGTCAGTACGTGATAAATACATTTTTTTTTGTTCCATTTTTCGTCAACCCTTTCTCTGCATTTTTAAATACAATGCTTTTTCTACATTTCTACAATCTTCTATGCTGAAAAAAACTATAAATGCGCTGTGCATCTGTCGAACTTATTCCTTCTACCTTATATAAGTCTTCTACAGAAGCTCCTTTTATCCTCTTAATATCTAAAAAAAACTTCATTAAAATCTTGCTTTTTTTCTCCCCAATATATGGAATTTTTCGCAAAATACTCGCTAGCATAGATTTATTTCTTAGAGATTTATGATAATTTAGTGCAAAACGGTGAGCTTCGTCTTGTATATATGCGAGCAATCTATATATGGAAGTTTGGCTAGATAGTTTGTATTCTGTTTTATCAAAATATAATCCGCGTAGTGTATGTTTATTATCTTTTACCATTCCGCAAACTGGTATATTTAGTCCGAGCTTTAATAGTGATTTTTCAACACTACTTACTTGCCCTTTCCCACCATCTATCATAATAATATCTGGGAAAACTGAAAATTTGCCTTTATCAAATGAAATTTCTTTATCAATAATGCCTTTTGTTTCTTCTAAACCTCTCTTAAATCTTCTACAAATTATTTCTTCTATACTACCGTAATCGTTTGCTCCTTCAATAGTTTTTATCTTAAATCTTCTATAGTCTTTTCTTATGGCTTCTCCATTCTCAAATACCACCATTGAGCCAACAGACTCAACACCGGAAATATTTGATATGTCAAACCCTTCGACTCTATATACATGTTCTTTAATCCCTAGTAACTCCCCAAGCTCCTCGCTGAAAGTTTTACTTTCTTTTGCTTCCTTCTCTTTCTCTAGCAGCAAGTTGTTTAGGATAATATCGGCGTTTTTTCTAACTAAATCTAGCACCTTCTTCTTGTCACCTTTAATGGGAATGTTCACTTTAACTTTGTTTCCTCTTTTATCACTTAACCATGAATCAATTACTTCTTGCTCTTCAATTGCTTCTTCTATAAATATTTCCTTAGGAATATCAAATTTTGCGTTATAATACTGCTTTATGAATGCAGAAATTGTGTTCTTTCTCTCGTTAACATACTCGTCTGTCAATGTAAAATGTTCTCTATGAACTAACTTGCCATCACGCACGAAAAATATTTGCACACATGCTAACCCTCCACTAGATGCTATGGCGATATAGTCTTGATTAACTAATTTGTCCGAATTTATCTTCTGTTTCTCTTTGAGTCTATCTAAAGCAATAAGTTGATCTCTACATTTAGCTGCTAACTCGTAGTTTAATTTAGCTGCAGATTCTTTCATTTTAGTTTGAATTTGGTCAATTAGCTCTTCGCTTTTTCCGCTAAGAAGCATAATAATTTCGTCTATCATCTCTAAATACTCTTTTTTAGCTTTATATGATTTGCAAGGTCCCATACATTTTCCAATATGATAGTTTAAACAGGGCCGTTCCTTTCTTGCTAACATACGTGCGATGTTCTTGCTACAATCTCTAATTGGATATGCCTCTTTAATAATTCCTAATACTTCGTTGATTTTATCTAATACAGTATACGGCCCAAAATATTTCGCTTTGTCTTTTAAAACTTGTCTTGTTTTCATTACCCTTGGATATTCTTCGTTAATTGTTACTTTAATATATGGATACGTTTTATCATCTCTAAGTAAAATATTATATTTTGGGTCATGCCTCTTTATTAAATTGCATTCCAGTATAAGTGCTTCAATTTCAGTATCTGTAACAATATATTCGAATCGAAATATATTACTAATCATCGCATTAACTTTAGCTGTTCTATTAGAGCTCGCATGAAAATACTGTCTCACTCTGTTTTTTAGAGACATCGCTTTGCCTACGTATATCACCTTATTGCCACTATTAAACATTAGGTATACGCCAGGTTTGCCAGGCAAGGAACTTAGTTGTTGTTTTATGTCGTTCACTAGACCACCTCTTGCGTTAAAACACTTTTTTTAGATATTGCCCTGTATAAGATTTTTTAACTTTAGCCACTTCCTCTGGTGTTCCTATAGCAACAATTTCGCCACCATCTATTCCCCCATCAGGTCCTAGGTCAATAACGTAATCTGCTGTTTTAATTACATCTATATTGTGTTCTATTACTATTACAGTATTTCCTGTATCAACTAGCTTTTGCAATACTTCAATTAAACGATCAACATCTGCAAAATGCAACCCTGTTGTTGGCTCATCAAGTATATATACAGTTTTACCTGTACTTCTTTTGCTTAATTCAGAAGACAGCTTTATTCTTTGCGCTTCTCCGCCTGAAAGTTGTGTTGATGGTTGCCCTAATTTAATATAACCTAGACCTACATCTAACATTGTATCTAATTTTCTTTTTATTTTAGGTATGTTTTCAAAAAACTCTGCTGCTTCATCAACATTCATTTCTAATACTTCTGATATGTTTTTCCCTTTATACTTTACATCTAATGTTTCTCTATTATATCTTTTGCCTTTACAAATTTCACATGGCACGTAAATGTCGGGCAGAAAATGCATTTCTATCTTAATCATACCATCACCGCGGCATGCTTCGCAACGTCCAGCTTTTACGTTGAAACTAAATCTACCCTTTAAATATCCTCGCATTTTTGCCATTTGAGTTTCTGCAAATACATCTCGCACAAAATCAAATAATCCTGTATAGGTAGCTGGGTTAGACCTCGGCGTTCTTCCTATTGGAGATTGATTAATATCTATAACCTTATCAAAATAATCTATTCCTTCAATTGCTTTATGTTTACCAGGCTTGTTCTTCGCTCTATTCATGACTTGAGCTATTTTCTTATATAGAATTTCATTAACTAAAGTGCTTTTCCCAGAACCCGAAACACCTGTTATACATGTAAAAATATTTAGTGGAATTTCTACATCAATATCTTTAAGATTGTTTTCTGTTGCTCCTTTTATTTTAATCCATTTGCCATTTGGTTTTCTTCTATCGCTTGGAATTTCAATTTTCTTGACTCCGCTTAGATATTGACCAGTAATAGACTCTTTACATGCTATAATGTCCTCAAATGTCCCCTCAGCAACTATTTCTCCACCATGAATTCCTGCTGCTGGTCCAATATCAATAATATGATCAGCTTCATGCATGGTTTCTTCATCGTGTTCTACCACTATAACTGTATTCCCTATATCTGTTAAATTTCTTAATGTCTTTAGCAGGCGCGCATTATCTTTTTGATGAAGTCCAATGCTTGGCTCATCTAAAATATATAGTACCCCAACTAAACTGGAGCCTATTTGAGTTGCAAGGCGTATTCTTTGAGATTCTCCACCTGAAAGTGTCCCTGCACTTCTTGACAAGGTTAAATAATTTAATCCTACATCTGATAAAAAGGACAACCTGTTATTAATTTCTTTTAAAATTAACTCTGCTATCATCATTCTTCTTTCATCTAAAACCAATTCTTCAAAGAAAACTTTAGCTACTTTTATTGGCATTTCCG